>JAGXQV010000028.1 GCA_018336195.1 Sulfuricella sp.
CGAGACGCTGATTCGCCTGAAGGTGTTCAAGTTCGACAGGGTAGCTGCGTCCGCAATCCCGAGAACGGCATGAAAACGACCAGAAAAGTCCAGAAAACGGGGACGATTTTGACAAAAATCACTCGCTTGACAGACCCTTGTTCAAATTTAAACCACCGTGTTGCTATGCGAGTGGAAATGGGTGGATTTATAGAAGTGCCCTATAGTCCGATACAAACCAGACAAATTGGCCTTGCATTTGGAAGGGATAATGTCTGTTTCAATCGTCGGAGGCGTCATGCCATGCGTACTTTTCCAGCCCTTCTCGCCGGACTCTGCCTGGCCTTTGACGCTTCAAGCGCGGCAGCCCAGAATCTTGTCATCGGCAAGGCATTGTTCGACAGCCAATGCAGCTCCTGCCACGGCCAACCGCCGCGCCTTGTTTCCAACGGTGCGCGCGCAGCCAACAATGCTTCGATGATACGCCGTGCCATCAGCGGGAACTCTGGTGGCATGCGCTATTTATCTACCTTGAGCGACACCGATCTATCCGACATCGCCGCTTACCTGGGCAACTACACCGGGGTTCCATCGAACAGCGCCACCTCCAGCGAGCGCCTATTCAACTGGGCGGAATGGAAGTACCAGAGTCTTCTGGCGCCGCGCGCCACGACCCAATCCATTTCCCAATATGCCGTGCGCTATTTCTCGGGCAGCGGTCTGTATGTCGGCGTGGCGGGCGATACCGTTTATCTCTACGACCAGAACAACCCCGGTGCGGGGGTCAACAGCCTGGGCAGCTTGGCGGGATTCTTGAGCAGCGCCGCCAACGACGGGTTCTGAGCGGGGAATTACTCGGCGTGGGTCTTGATGCGGGGCAACTGGATGCGCCAGCGGATCGCCGCCAGGCGAACTGCCACGATGGCCAGCATGGCGATGACGCTGGCGGTGGTGTGGGAAAGTCCGCCGCGCGTCAGGGCTATCATCAGCAAGGCGCCGGCCAACGACGCAGTGGCGTAGATTTCGGTACGGAAGATCAGCGGGACTTCGTTGCACAGCACGTCGCGGATGATGCCGCCGCAAACCGCCGTCACCACTCCCATCAGCGCCGCAATCAGCCAGGAAAATCCCAGTTGCAGGGCGATGTCGCAGCCGATCACGGTGAACAGCGCCATCCCCAGCGCATCGGGAACCAGGAAGAAATTGGCGGGCAGGCGCATCCGCCGGGCGATGAAAAATGCCAGTGTGCCCGTGCCCAGCGCCGATACCAGGTAAGTCTCGTCGCCCACCCAGAAAACCGGCAAACGCCCCAGCAGCAGGTCGCGCACCGTTCCCCCGCCGACCCCCGAAACCAGGCCCACCACCAGCACCCCGAAGAGGTCCATTTCCTTGCGCCCGGCTTCCAGTGTGGCGGTTATGGCACACACCGCGACGGCGCAAATATCCATCCAATAAAAGAGATTCATAACGAATGAGCATATCGGAGTTTGAAATTTGGCTCAACTTGGTTTAGAATGCCGTTTCTTTAGGCGCGTAGCTCAGCTGGTTAGAGCATCACCTTGACATGGTGGGGGTCGTTGGTTCGAGTCCAATCGCGCCTACCAGCTACATCGGCACCCCAATCGGGGTGCCGTTTATTTTGGAAGACGTCTAATGCCCATCATTCGCTTGCCGGATGGTTCCGAGCGTACCTTCGATAAGGCCGTGACCGTTGCCGAGGTGGCAGCCTCCATTGGTGCAGGCCTGGCGCGTGCCGCGCTGGCCGGCAAAGTAAACGGGAAGCTGGTCGATACTTCCTTTCTTATTGAATCCGACAGCGAACTCGCCATCATCACCGACAAGGATGCGGATGGCCTGGAAGTCATTCGCCACTCCACTGCCCACTTGTTGGCGCAGGCGGTCAAGCAATTGTTCCCGGATGCCCAGGTGACCATCGGTCCGGTGATCGAGGACGGCTTCTTTTACGACTTCTCCTATAAGCGCCCCTTCACCCCGGAAGACCTCGTTGCCATCGAAAAGAAAATGGCGGAAATCGCCAAGAGCGATTTGCCGGTAGTGCGCAAGGTTTCTTCGCGCCACGATGCGATTGCGTATTTCCAGGGCATCGGCGAACAGTACAAGGCGCAGATCATCGAGGATATTCCCGGCGATCAGGAATTGTCGTTGTATGTTCAGGGTGAATTTACCGACCTGTGTCGCGGCCCGCACGTCCCCTCTACGGGCAAGCTCAAGGTCTTCAAGCTGATGAAGCTGGCCGGCGCCTACTGGCGCGGCGATTCCAAGAACGAGATGCTGCAGCGCATTTACGGCACGGCCTGGGCCAAGAAGGAAGACCAGGAAGCCTATCTGCATCGCCTCGAAGAAGCGGAAAAGCGCGACCACCGCAAGCTCGGCAAACACCTCGATCTCTTTCACATGCAGGACGAAGCGCCCGGCATGGTGTTCTGGCATCCCAAGGGCTGGACCATCTGGCAGCAGGTCGAGCAGTACATGCGCGCCAAGTTCAACGACCACGGTTACCAGGAAGTGCGCACCCCGCAAGTGATGGATCGCACCCTGTGGGAAAAGTCCGGGCATTGGCAGAATTACCGCGAAAACATGTTCACCACTTCCTCGGAAAATCGCGACTACGCGGTCAAGCCGATGAACTGCCCGGGGCATATCCAGATTTTCAACCACGGCCTGCACAGCTATCGCGATTTGCCGCTGCGTCTCGCCGAATTCGGTTCCTGTCACCGCAACGAGCCGTCCGGTGCGCTGCACGGCTTGATGCGCGTGCGCGGCTTCACCCAGGACGATGCCCATATTTTCTGTACCAACGATCAGGTCCAGGGCGAAGTGTCGGCATTCATCAGTATGCTGTACCAGGTTTACAACGATTTCGGCTTCACCGACGTGCTGGTGAAACTCTCCACCCGCCCCGAGAAACGCGTCGGTTCGGATGAGGATTGGGACAAGGCGGAAGCCGACCTGGCCGCAGCGCTCAAGCAGAACAATCTGGAATTCGAATACCAGCCCGGCGAGGGGGCGTTCTACGGGCCGAAGATCGAGTTCACCCTCAAGGATAGCCTGGGGCGGATGTGGCAATGCGGCACGATCCAGCTCGATCCCAACCTGCCGGCCCGTCTCGGCGCGGAATACGTGGCCGAAGACAACACCCGCAAGATCCCGATGATGCTGCATCGTGCCATCGTCGGATCGATGGAGCGTTTCATCGGCATTCTCATCGAGCATCATGCCGGTGCCTTCCCGCTATGGCTGGCGCCGATCCAGATGGCGGTGCTGAATATCTCGGAAAATCAGGCCGCCTATTCGTCCGAAGTAGTCGAAAAGCTGCGAGAAAACGGCTTCCGCGCCATCGCGGACTTGAGAAACGAGAAAATAACCTATAAAATCCGCGAACATAGTTTGCAACGCCTGCCTTACCTTCTGGTGGTGGGCGACAAGGAAGTGGCCGGAAAGCTGGTTGCGGTGCGTAATCGCAAGGGCGAAGACCTCGGCCAGATGACTCTGGAAACGCTGATCGCGCGGCTCTCCGCTGAAATGGCGGAACACGGCGGCGCGATTTAATTTTTTACTGACTTGGAGATTTAGCTATCGCTCAGGCAAAAGACTCACGGATCAACGGTGAAATTACCTCGCCGGAAATCCGCTTGATTGGAGTTGAAGGGGAGCAGGTCGGCGTCGTTACTCTGGCGACGGCCCTGCAAATGGCGGAAGAAGCCGACGTGGATTTGGTGGAGATTGCGCCGACGGCGCAACCGCCGGTTTGCCGATTGATGGATTTCGGCAAGTTCAAATACCGCGAGAGCAAAAAACAACACGAAGCCAAGCTCAAGCAGAAGCAGATCCAGGTCAAGGAAGTGAAGTTTCGTCCGGGAACGGATGAAGGGGACTATCAGGTCAAGCTGCGCAACCTGATACGTTTCCTCGAAGAAGGCGACAAGTGCAAAATCACCTTGCGCTTCCGTGGTCGGGAAATGACTCACCAGGAGTTGGGGTTGCGACTCCTCAAGCGTGTCGAGGCTGACTTGCTTGAACAGGGTGTGGTCGAGCAGTTTCCCAAAATGGAAGGGCGCCAGATGGTAATGGTGTTGTCGCCCAAAAAGAAGTAGCGATCAGTCACCAAGTGTCGGACAACCGGCCACTGAGCGTTATGTTTATAAACGGCAAGTCGAAGGAGCAATCATGCCAAAAATGAAAACCAAGAGCGGCGCCGCCAAGCGCTTCAAAGCTCTGGGTGGTGGCGGTATCAAGCGTACCCACGCCAACCTGCGTCACATCCTCACCAAGAAAACCACCAAGCGCAAGCGCCAACTGCGCGGCACCTCGATGCTGAATCCCAGCGACGTGAAGTCCGTGCGCGCTATGATGCCCTACGCATAAAGGAGAGATGAGATGCCAAGAGTAAAACGTGGTGTAACGGCTCGCGCCCGTCACAAGAAAGTCATAGATCAGGCCAAGGGTTACCGCGGTCGCCGCAAGAATGTATTCCGCGTCGCCAACGAAGCGGTGATGAAAGCGGGGCAATATGCCTACCGCGATCGTCGCCAGCGCAAGCGTCAATTCCGCGCTTTGTGGATCGTGCGTATCAACGCCGCTGCACGTGAGTTGGGCATGACCTACAGCGTATTCATGAACGCCATGAAAAAAGCCGCCATCGAGATCGACCGCAAGGTTCTCGCCGATCTGGCAGTGTTTGACAAGGCCGCGTTCGCCAAGATCGTGGAACAAGCCAAGGCCAGCCTCGCCTAACTGGCTGAAACCGGAAAAGGAGGCTGTTGAGCCTCCTTTTTTACGTCTGGAGTTAAGGGCAGGGTAGTGGGTTAGGCAAAAGGAAACCTTGGTTTCCCAGGTGCTTGGCCCGTGATTCCTAATCCCTCGGAAAAGAATGCAAAACCTCGATCAAATCCTTACTGAAGCGCAGGCTGCTTTCGCCGCCATCGACAATCCCGCCGAACTGGAACAGGCCAAGGCGCGTTATCTTGGCAAGAGCGGCGCCTTGACCGAACTGCTCAAGCAGCTCGGCAAGATGCCGGCGGACGAACGGCGCGAGGCCGGGGCGCGGATCAACCAGGTCAAGGATAGTATCGAAGCCGCGCTCAACGAGCGCCGCGAAGCGTTGCGCGAACTGCAACTGCAGGCGCAACTCGCCAAGGAGGCGCTGGACGTCACCTTGCCGGGACGGGGCAAGCATACCGGTGGTTTGCACCCGGTCAATCTGACCCTCCATCGCATCGAGGAACTGTTTCGCTCGGTGGGTTTTGCCGTGGCGGAAGGCCCGGAAATCGAAACCGACTTCTACAATTTCACCGCATTGAATACGCCGGAAGACCATCCGGCGCGTTCCATGCACGACACCTTTTACGTCGAGGGTGGCGACTTGTTGCGCACCCACACCTCGCCGATCCAGGTGCGCTATATGATGACCCACCAGCCGCCGATCAAGGTGATCGCGCCGGGGCGGGTCTATCGCGTCGACAGCGACGCCACCCATTCGCCGATGTTCCACCAAGTGGAAGGGTTGTGGATCGACGAACACGTCAGCTTTGCCGATTTGAAGGGGGTAATCGCCGATTTCCTGCGGCGTTTTTTCGAGCAGGACAATCTCAAGGTGCGTTTTCGCCCGTCGTTTTTTCCCTTCACCGAACCTTCCGCCGAGATCGACATGGGCTGCGTATTTTGCGGCGGTGCCGGCTGCCGGGTATGCAGCCACACCGGCTGGCTGGAAGTGGGCGGCTGCGGCATGGTGCATCCCAATGTGCTGAAGCACGTCAATATCGACTCGCAGAAGTATCAGGGCTTCGCCTTTGGCATGGGGCCGGACCGCTTGACCATGCTGCGCTACGGGGTCAACGATTTGCGCCTGTTCTATGAGAACGACTTGAGATTTTTGAAGCAATTCAACTAACCCGCGTTAGCGTTGCAATTCGAATACACTGATTCATCCTAGATAAAATTATGAAATTTTCCGAAAACTGGCTGCGCACTTTCGTTGATCCCTCGCTCGATAGTGCCGCGTTGGCGCACGAGTTGACCATGGCCGGGCTGGAAGTCGAAGCGCTGGAGCCGGTTGCCGCGCCTTTCGAAAAGCTGGTGGTCGCGCAGGTGCTGGAAGTGACCAAGCACCCCCAGGCCGACCGTCTTAACGTGTGCAAAGTCGACGCCGGAAGCGGCGCAGCCTTGCAGATCGTCTGTGGCGCACCGAATGTTGCGGTGGGGGCGAAAGTGCCGTGTGCCCTGGTCGGCGCCAAGCTGCCCGGCATCGAAATCAAGCAGGCCAAGCTGCGCGGCGTGGAGTCGTTCGGCATGTTGTGCTCCGCCAAGGAACTGGGATTGGCCGAGGAAAGCAGCGGTTTGCTGCTATTGCCGACAGATGCTCCTGTGGGCGAGAGCATTCGCACCTATCTCGACCTAGATGACAAACTGTTCACTCTCAAACTCACCCCCAACCGCAGCGATTGCCTGTCGGTGTATGGCGTAGCGCGCGAAGTGGCGGCGATTACCGGGGCAGCGCTCAAGCACCCGGAAATTCCGGCGGTGCCCGTCACCTCTCAAAAACAGATCGGCGTGCGTCTGGATGCGCCGCAAGCTTGCCCGCGCTACGTCGGGCGGATGATTTGCGGGGTCAACGCCCAGGCGGCAACTCCGGCGTGGCTGGTGAAGCGTCTGGAACGCAGCGGTCTGCGCAGCATCAGTGCGCTGGTCGACGTCACCAACTACCTGCTGCTTGAACTCGGCCAGCCGATGCATGCGTTCGATGCCGCCAAGATCAGCGGCACGATAGCCCCGCGCTTCGCCCGCGACGGCGAGCAACTCAAGCTGCTCAACGACCAGACGATTACCTTGCAGGCCGACATGCTGGTGATTTCCGACGACCAGAAAGCGCTGGCGCTGGCCGGCATCATGGGCGGCGCGGAAAGCTCGGTGGCGGACGCGACCACGGATGTTTTCCTGGAAAGCGCCTATTTCAATCCGGCGGTGATCGCCGGAAAGTCGCGCCGCCTAGGCTTCGGCTCGGATTCCTCCTACCGCTATGAGCGCGGCGTCGATTTTGAACTGGCACCCCGCGCACTGGAACGGGCTACTGCCCTGATCCTGGAAATCTGCGGCGGTCAGGCGGGGCCGGTGGTCGAGGCATGTGCCCAACTTCCTAGCCGGGAAAAAGTCGCGTTGCGCGGCGAGCGGGTACGGCGGATCCTCGGTATCGACCTGAGCGATACCCGGATCGCCGAATTGCTGCGCCGTTTGCACTTTGATTTTTCCGAAGGTTCCGGCGTATTCGAAATCACGCCGCCCAGCCATCGCTTCGATCTGTCCATCGAGGAAGATTTCATCGAGGAAGTGGCGCGTCTTCACGGCTACGACCAGCTTCCCGAAAATCCGCCCACCGGCCCGCTGCGCATTTTGCCGCAGCCCGAGACCGGACGTTCGGTACATGCCGTGAAAACCTTGCTGGCGTCCCGCGACTACCAGGAAATCGTCAGCTATTCCTTCGTCGAGGAAGCTTGGGAAGCCGATCTCGCCGGGAATAGCCAGCCGGTGCGCTTGCTCAATCCCATCGCCAGCCAGATGAGCGTGATGCGCTCGACTTTGTTCGGCGGCCTGCTGGATCGCCTGGTATTCAACCTCAACCGCAAACAGGAACGGGTGCGCCTGTTCGAGACGGGGCGTTGTTTCAGTCGTGGCGAAAATGGCTATGACCAGCCCCAGCGCATCGGTGGCCTGTGCTACGGCTCGGCGTTCGCCGAACAATGGGGCGAGGCGGCGCGCAACGTCGATTTCTACGATGTGAAAGCGGATGTCGAAGCGCTGTTCCATCCCGCCGTTCTGCAATTCGAAGTGGCGGCGCATCCGGCACTGCATCCCGGTCAATCGGCAAAAATCCTGCTCGACGGGAAAACCGTGGGGTGGATCGGCGCGCTGCATCCCAAATGGCAGCAGAAATACGCTTTGCCGGCACCAGCCATTCTCTTCGAAATGGACTTGCCGGCATTGCTGGAACGCGCCGTGTCGGCGTATTCCGAGGTTTCCCGCTTCCCGCCGGTACGCCGCGACATCGCGGTGATCGTGGACGAGAAAATCGAGGTAGGAACCCTGCTCGACGCCTTGCAGGAACAGCTGCCGGTGAGCGTCGCCGATTTAACCTTGTTTGACGTGTATCGCGGCAAAGGTGTTGATTTAGGTAAAAAAAGTCTTGCATTCCGGGTGCTGATGCAAGATACTCGGAAAACTTTGACCGACGAAGAAACCGATTCCGTCGTCGCGTCTCTGGTTCAAATTCTGAGCGCCCGTTTTGATGCCAAATTGCGTAGTTAAGGAAAATTATGACGCTAACCAAAGCCGAACTGGCTGATCTCCTATTCGAAAAAGTCGGTCTCAACAAACGTGAAGCCAAGGATATGGTGGAGTCGTTTTTCGAAGAAATCCGCACTTCCCTGGAACAAGGCGAAGGCGTGAAACTCTCAGGCTTCGGCAATTTCGAATTGCGCAACAAACCGGAGCGTCCGGGGCGCAATCCCAAAACCGGCGAGGAAATTCCCATTACCGCCCGTCGAGTGGTAACGTTTCATGCCAGCCAGAAGCTCAAAGCGCTAGTGGAAACCACCAACCATGGAACAGGCAACTAAAAGCGAACTTCCGCCGATACCGGCGAAACGCTACTTCACCATCGGCGAAGTGAGCGAGCTTTGCGATGTCAAACCGCATGTGCTGCGTTACTGGGAGCAGGAATTTACCCAGTTGAAACCAGTCAAGCGGCGCGGCAATCGCCGCTATTATCAGCATCACGAAGTGCTGCTGATTCGGCGCATCCGCGAATTGCTTTACGAAGATCGTTACACCATCGACGGGGCGCGCCACGTTCTGGAAGGCGGCGAAGCACCCAAGCAAGAGGTTCCGCAAGTGGCTGCCAGCGTCGTATCGCCGGCGGCAGCGGCGGCCTATCAGGAAGTTCCGCCCCTGCCTTTGTCCAACCGGATCAACATGGCCCTGGTGCGCAACGAAATCAAAAGTATCATCGCATCTCTGCAAGGCTAGCCGTACAAGGGGACTTCCGCTATAATGCGTTTTTTCGGGGCGTAGCGCAGCCTGGTAGCGTACTTGCATGGGGTGCAAGTGGTCGGAGGTTCAAATCCTCTCGCCCCGACCAGATTCTTAAAGAAATCCCCGCCAAGAAAAAAGCCGCCCGAGCGCGGCTTTTTTCTTGGGCGTTAACCCGGGATTAGGCGGCTAACCCATTGATTCTTAGTGGCGCTGCCGTCTCGCTAGCGGTTTTTGCCAGTCATGGTAAGATTCGCCACTATCGTTATTCAGACGAACGGAACATCACTACATGAAAACCGCCTTTCTCGATTTCGAACAGCCGATTGCCGAGCTGGAAGCCAAGATAGAAGAGTTGCGCTACGTCCAGGACGATTCGGCTCTGGATATTTCCGAGGAAATCGGACGCCTGCAAAAGAAAAACCAAGCGCTGACCAAGGACATCTACGCCAAACTGAGTTCCTGGCAAATCTCCCAGGTGGCACGCCATGCGCAGCGCCCCTACACCCTGGATTATCTGCAGAACATCTTCACCGATTTCGAGGAATTGCACGGCGACCGGGCTTTTTCCGACGATCCGGCGATTGTCGGCGGCTTGGCGCGCTTCAATGGGCAGCCGGTGATGGTGATCGGTCAGCAGAAGGGCCGCGACACCAAGGAGAAAATTTACCGCAACTTCGGGATGCCTCGCCCGGAAGGGTATCGCAAGGCATTGCGCCTGATGCGCCAAGCCGAAAAATTCGGCATTCCCATCATGACCTTCATAGACACGCCGGGTGCCTATCCCGGCATCGGCGCCGAAGAACGCGGCCAGTCCGAAGCCATCGCCCGCAATCTCTACGTGATGTCGGAACTGCGCGTGCCGATCATCTGTACGGTAATCGGTGAAGGCGGTTCGGGAGGTGCGCTGGCAATCGGGGTCGGTGATGTCACCCTGATGCTGCAATATTCCAGTTATTCGGTGATTTCTCCGGAAGGTTGTGCATCGATCCTCTGGAAGAGTGCCGAGAAAGCGCCGGAAGCTGCGGAGACCCTGGGAATCACGGCAAACCGCCTGAAGACCCTGGGGCTGGTCGACAAGATCATCGCCGAACCGCTGGGCGGCGCGCATCGCGACCCCAGCACCGTCATGCAGAACCTCAAGAAAGCCTTGCAGGAAAGCCTGCGCCAGGTGCAGGACAAGTCCATCGACGAGTTGCTGAAGCTGCGTTTCGAGCGGCTGATGGCGTATGGCAAGTACAAGGAAGCCTGACGCGCTTGTCGAATACGTCGCGGCCCGACTGACCCCTCATCAACTGCAAGGCCGGCGTTTGACGCTGGCCTTGAGCGGCGGAGTCGATTCCGTCGCCCTGCTCGATATCCTTGTGTCATTGCGCACTGCGCTGGGATTTCAGCTTTCCGCCCTCTACGTCAATCACGGACTCAGTTCGAACGCCTCCGCCTGGGGGCGTTTTTGTGCGGCCTTATGCCTAGCGCGGGGAGTAGTGTTTTCCGAGGCATTGGTTAATCTGGATCGCGCCAGCGGCGACAGTCTCGAAGCGCTGGCCCGCGAGGCGCGCTATCGCGAGTTTGCGCGCCTCGGGGCGGACTACGTGGTGCTCGCCCACCATCTCGACGACCAGGCGGAAACCGTGTTGTTGCAGTTGTTGCGCGGTGCCGGGCTGCGAGGACTGAGCGCCATGCCGGAACACCGGGAGGATTCCGGGCCGGCGATTCTACGGCCCCTTATCGAGGTGGCGCGCGCCGACATCTTCGCCTATGCGCAAGCGCGCAGGTTGGAGTGGATCGAGGACGAGAGCAACCGGGATGTCGCGTTCGACCGCAACTTCTTGCGTCATGAGATTTTTCCGGAGGTGGCGCGGCGCTTCCCCGGCTATCGGCAGGCATTGTTGCGGGCTTCGCGTCATGCTGCCGAAGCGGCGCTGCTGCTCAATGAAATGGCGGTTGCCGATAGCGCAGGGGCGATCCGCGACGGTCGGCTGGAGGTCGGCGTGTTGCGCGCCTTGCCGCCGATACGGGCGAAGAATCTGCTGCGCTGGCATCTTGAGGGATGCGGGGTAATCATGCCGCCGGCGGTTCGCCTTGAGGAAATGTTGCGCCAGTTGAACGGAGCCCGCCCGGATGCGCAAGTCCAGGTGCGGGTCGGGGCGCATGAACTGCGCCGCTATCGCGATCAAATTTACGTGTTGCCGCGGCACGTCGGGGACGCCACGGAATTCGCCGTGGAATGGCATTTCCAGGAACGCCTGGAGATTCCCGGCGGAACGGTTTGCTTTGAATCACGAAAGGGAGAGGGAATCAGCCTCGCCAAACTTCAAGCGGGAAAGCTGGTGGTGCGCACCCGGACCGGGATGGATAGTCTGCGCCCCGATTGCCGACGCCCCAGCCGCAGTCTCAAAAATCTCTTTCAGGAAAACCGCGTGCCGCCGTGGGAGCGCGCCGTCCTGCCCATGCTCTACTGCGGCAAGCGCCTGGTCTGGGTACCCGGCCTCGGGGTGGATTGCACTTTTCAGGCAAGTCCCGGCGAGGACGGGGTGCTTGCAATTCATGCGAAGCTTCTATAATATGTCTTATACAAGACATGCTGTCGTTCGTCTCCAGATGGCAAGAATTATCAAGCAGTAACCCGTTTTTTCTCTGCATGAGAGTTCATGCAGACGGCAATGGTTCCTCCCCTTTCCCCGGCACATGCCGGGGTCTTTTTTTGTGCGCTGTACCGTTTGTTTCAGTGCCTGAGCTAAGGACGCACGTCCCGTGATTCAAACGCGGCGAGCGTCTGGGCGAGTTCGACTGCCGAGTTGACCCCCATTTTTTCCAGGACACGGGCGCGGTGGACTTCCACGGTGCGCATGCTGATGTTGAGTTCAT
Source organism: Sulfuricella sp. (assembly GCA_018336195.1). GTDB lineage: Bacteria > Pseudomonadota > Gammaproteobacteria > Burkholderiales > Sulfuricellaceae > JAGXQV01. The sequence continues at coordinate 11,890 of JAGXQV010000028.1, forward strand.
CGGCGATGTTCTTGTTGAGCCGTCCCACCAGAATCAGGCGCATTACCTCGATTTCCCGCGAGGTGAGGCTGCTCAGGCGGGTGTGGACGGTTTCCGCGGAAGCCGAGCGCTGCCGGCGTTGTGCTTCCCTTGCCAGGCTATGGGCGACTTTTTCCACCAACTGGTTGTCGCTCGCCGGTTTCTCGATGAAATCCGCAGCGCCCTTGTGGATGGCTTCGACGGCCATGGCGATGTCGCCGTGGCCGGTGAGGAAGATTACCGGCAGGGTGCAGTGCCGTTCCTTGAGGCGCTCGAACAGTTCCAATCCCGACATGCCCGGCATCCGCACGTCCAACACCAGGCAGCCGCTCCACTCGGGGCGGTAGGCGGCCAGAAAGGCCTCCCCCGACGGGAAAGTTTCGGCCACGTATCCGCACGATTCGAATAGCCATTTCAGGCCGTCGCGGATGGTTTCCTCATCGTCGACGATGAAAACCTTGTCGCTCATGATATTTCCTCCGCCGGCAGGGTAAAGCAAAAGCGCGTGCCGCCCGGCGGGTTGGCTTCGTGCCACAAGCGTCCGTGGTGAAATTCGATGATGGAGCGGCAAATATTCAGCCCCATTCCCATTCCGTCGGGCTTGGTGCTGAAAAACGGGGTATAGAGCTGGCGGGCCACTTCCTCCTTGAGTCCGTCGCCATTGTCGGTGACGGCCACCTCCACGAAGCCGCTTTCGCTGCGTCGGGCGCCGAGCAGCAGGATACCTTCCTGGTCTTCGCGGATGGCTTCGATGCCGTTGCGCACCAGATTGAGAATCACCTGCTCGATCATGATGCGATCCACGTTGACGCGCGGCAGGTTCTCCTCCAGTGCCAGGCGGATTTCCACGGCGTGCCGCTTGGCTTCGATGTCGGCAAACCCCGCCGATTCTTCGAGAATCTCGGCAAGTGGGACCGGGGCTTTCTGGGGGGCGCTCTTTTTGACGAATTCGCGGATGTTCTTGATGATCTTGCCGGCACGCTGGGCCTGGTTGTTGATGGTCTCCAGCGCGGGCAGGATGTCGGCGGCGTTTTCCCCGTTGCGCAGGCGGTTCAGGGACCCGGCGGCATAGCTGGCGATGGCGGTGAGCGGCTGGTTCAATTCGTGGGCGAGCGACGAGGCCATTTCACCCATGGTCACCAGGCGCCCGGTGAACTGGAGCTTTTCTTCCTGCTTGCGGAACAGTTCATCGGCCTGCTTGCGTTCGGTGATGTCGGTGGCGACTTCCATGTGCGCGGTGCGGCCATCCACCCATTTGAACACTCGACCGCGCACCTGGAACCATTGTTCGTTGAACTGGATTTCGGTATCGAACACGTCGGCTGGGAGGCGCGGGGTCCGTTGCGCGACTTCCTGCCAGTAATGGGGCGCGAGCAGGCAAAAATCCTCGGCTTCCGCCGCCGGGCCGAAGTAGCGCCGGAAATTGCTGTTGGCGTAAAGCAGAGCCTGGGTTTGCGCATCGGTGACCACGATGGCGGCGTTGATTTCCTCCATTACCGCCGCGAATCGCTCGTGGGCCGCGGCCAGCGCTTCCTGGGTACGTTTGCGTTCGGTGATGTCGGTGATCGAGGACATCCAGCCTTTCTGGCGGCCTGTGGCGTCGATCAGCGGGGCGGACTGGATCAGGACGTCGAGGGTTTCCCCATTTTTCTTGCGCAGCGGGCGTTCCGAGCCTTCACGCGGCGCCGCGCCATGCAGCATGGCATCGAACACTTCGCCGCGATGCTCCTGATCTTCGGGCCAATAGGGCATGGGCGGCACGCGGCCCACCAGCTCCGCCTCGTTCCATCCGATCATGCGGCTGAAGGCCGGATTGACGTAAATGATTCGGCCATCCATGTCCACCGCGCGCATTCCCGTCGCCATGGAGTTTTCCATGGCGGTACGGAAGGCGTATTCGCCGCGCAGAGCCTGCTCGGCGGCTTCGATGTGGCGCAGATGTTTGCGCAGCGACCCCAGGCTCCAGATCACCAGCAACGACAACCCCAGGATGAGGATTTCCAGGATTCGGGGTGTTCGAGTGCTGGCTTGCCCGTGGGTGGTGGCGCGCAATATCAGGCCGTAGCCGGGCGGATCGAAGCTGAGCTGGTAGGACTGTTCCTGTTTGTCCAGCGTAATGTCGAGCTTGGAGGCGAGAATCCGCCCATCGCCATCGACGATGCTTAACTGATAGCGCTCGGCGTACCACCACGGCACCATGTGTTTGAGGATGCGTGGCAGGGAAATGCGCGCCACCAGCACACCGCGGAAGATCCGGTTTTTGGCGAGCGGCACGTGAATTTCGAACCAACTCCCGCCCACTGCCTTGTCTTGCGGCGGGCTGAAAACGGTACGGGACATTTGCCGGGCGCGATTGAAAAATTCCTCGTCGAGTCCCGGTGGATTTTCCGTATCCATGTCGGGATTGGCATGCCATTGGACGTTGCGCTCTTCATCGACCAGATAAATGTCGAGGATTTCCGGATAAATGTTGAGCAGCAGCGCGGCGCGATTCTGGAAGCGCGGCGCGGCGGGATTCTGCACGGTCATTTCCGCCGCCAGGATGGTCAGGCTTTCCTGGGCGTTTTCCAGGTGCTGGCGGATGCTCTGTTCCTGCCACAGCAGGTCTTCGATCAGGCCCATGCGGCGCTGATCGAGCTCCTGGTGATGGTTGTAGAAGAGGAATGCCCCGACCGCGAGGATGAAGAGGCCTACGGAAATATTGGGCATGGCCCAGAAGCGGGCCGGTTTGGCGGGAGGGGTGTCGGGGATGCTCATGATAATCGGGATCATACCTGAAGGCCGTTGCCGAATTCATATTGTGGTTTTCCACAATATTCACGCTTCACGGCGCCCCTTAATATGGCTACACCTGAAATGGTGCGGATTTTTGGGACAATTCTGAAAAACAGGAGGCGATATGAAACTGAACAAACTTTTGATTCTGGTTCTGGGGATGGCTTTTTCCGGCGCGACGTTGGGTGCGGGCGAAATCGTCATCAAATTCAGCCATGTGGTGGCGGTGGATACGCCCAAGGGCAAGGCTGCCGAGTATTTCAAGAAAGTGGCCGAGGAGAAAGCCAAGGGCAAGGTGAAGGTCGAAGTTTATCCGAACAGCCAGCTCTACAAGGACAAGGAAGAAATGGAAGCCCTGCAACTCGGTGCCGTGCAGATGCTGGCTCCATCCCTGGCGAAATTCGGCCCGCTGGGAGTGAAGGAATTCGAGGCGTTCGACTTGCCGTACATTTTCGACAATTACGAAGAGTTGCATAAAATCACGCAAGGCCCCATCGGCCAGAGTCTGCTCAAGAAACTCGAAGCCAAGGGGATATACGGGCTGGCTTTCTGGGATAACGGCTTCAAGTCCTTTTCCGCCAAGAAGCCCCTGCGTTCGGTCGCGGATTACCGTGGCATGAAAATGCGCATCCAGTCCTCCAAAGTGCTCGAAGAGGAAATCCGCGCACTGGGTGGTCTGCCGCAGGTGATGGCCTTCTCCGAGGTCTATCAGGCGCTCGACACTGGGGTGGTGGACGGCACCGAGAACCCGCCTTCCAACATGTATACCCAGAAAATGCATGAAGTTCAGCCCCACATGACCGTGACCGAACACGGCTACCTGGGCTATGCCGTGCTGGTCAACAAGAAGTTCTGGGACGGTCTGCCCGCCGACGTGCGCAAGGCGCTGGAAGAGGCGATGAAGGAAGCCACCGATTACGCCAACAAGATCGCCAAGGACGAAAACGACAAGGATCTCGAACTGATCCGCAAGAGCGGCAAGACCCAGGTCTACAAGCCGAGCAAGGAAGAACGCTTGGCGCTCAAGAAAGCCCTGGTGCCGGTTCACCAGAAAATGGAGGGGCGCATCGGTGCCGACCTCATCAAGTCGATCTACAAGGAAACCGGTTTCGATCCGGCCAAGCTGTAAGTTGGGTAATGCGTGATGGGGAATGGGTGAGGTGGTTTTGCCCATCCTCCATTACCCATTGCCATCAAGGAGTCCGGACATGCTGAAATTTCTCGATCACCTGGAGGAATGGCTGATTACCTTCCTCATCGGCGGCGCAACGCTGATTATTTTTTTCGCGGTGGTGCACCGCTACGGGATGGGGGTCGATATCCTCCAGCCTTATCTGGTCGATATCCATACCTCGTGGGCGCAGGAGCTGTGCATCATCATGTTCGTGTGGATGGCCAAATTCGGTGCGGCCTATGGGGTGCGCACCGGCATCCACGTCGGCGTGGATGTCCTGATCAACCGCATGAAGGACAAGAATCGTGCCCGTTTCGTGATCCTGGGACTGCTCGCGGGTGCGCTGTTCACCGGGGTGGTCGCCACCTTGGGGGCGCGTTTCGTGTGGGAAAACGGTGCCCATTACGCCATCTTCAATTTCCTGGGAATGCCCACCGGCGATCTCCCGGAAGGGCCGACCACCCCCGATCTGGAATGGCCGACCTGGGTGGTTTACCTGGCGATTCCACTGGGCTCCTCGTTGATGTGTTTTCGCTTCTTGCAGGTGGTGACGGCTTTCATCCGCACCGGAGAACTCCCGCACCATGACCACAGCCACGTGGTCGGCGTCGAGGAGGAAGAAACGGCGCCCGAGAAGGCTGCCGAGGACATCAACTGGTTTCAGATGCAGGACGACCTGCATCCTCATCCGGTAAAACCTGAAGACGACGGCAAGGGAGGCCAATCATGAATGCCGCCATCATTTTCGGGCTACTGATCGCCCTGATGCTTACCGGGATGCCGATCTCGATTTCGCTCGGCCTCACGGTCCTGACCTTTCTTTTCACCATGACCCAGGTGCCGCTCGAATCGGTGGCCCTGAAGCTTTTCACCGGCATCGAGAAGTTCGAAATCATGGCGATTCCGTTCTTCATTCTGGCCGGCAATTTTCTCACCCATGGCGGGGTGGCGCGGCGCATGATCAACTTCGCCACCGCCATGGTTGGACACTGGCACGGCGGTTTGGGGTTGGCGGGGGTGCTGGCGTGCGCCCTGTTCGCTGCGGTATCCGGTTCCAGCCCGGCGACCGTGGTCGCCATCGGCGGGATACTCCTGCCGGCGATGGTCAAGGCCGGTTTTCCCAAGCGTTTCGGTGCCGGGATCATTACCACTTCCGGCGCGCTGGGCATCCTGATTCCACCTTCCATCGTCATGGTGATGTATTCGGTTGCCACCAACACCTCGGTCGGCGCGTTGTTCATGGCCGGGGTGGTGCCGGGCATCCTGCTCGCCACCCTGATGGGCGCGGTGACTTGGTACTTGGCCTGGAAAAACGGCTATCCCAGTGCCTCTTTGTTCCCGGGGCGTAGCGGCGGACAGTCGACGGTTGCCGGTTTTTTCGGGTTTTTCTACGCGCTGACGTTCTCGGTATTTCCCCCTTACCTGATCGGCAAGTTGTTGAGCTTTTACCTCGCAAACAGCGGTTTCGCCTATTTTCTCGGCGGCCTGGCCTGGCTGGTGCTGGTGCCCTGGACGACCCGCAACAAATGGGTGACGCGGATCATCTACATCGCCATCATCGTGGTGGGAATGCCGTTATTCGCGACGCTGATGGCCTCGAAATACCTGCCGGATTCGACTGCCGGACTGACCGCTTCCTTCCTCGCGCTGTCCGGGGTGTGGCTGGCGATCATCAGCGTGTGTGGGCGCTATACGGATATTTCCCCGACCTTCAAGTTCGAATTGGCCTGGGAAGCGCTGGTGGTGTGGCGCGCCTATTGGGACAGCATCTGGGGTCTGATGCTGATCATCGTGGTGATGGGCGGCATTTATAGCGGCATCTTTACGCCCACCGAAGCGGCGGCGATGAGCGCGGTGTATGCCTTCTTCGTCGCGGTGTTCATCTACAAGGACCTGAAGCTCAAGGACGTGGCGCAGGTGCTGTTGTCGTCGGCCAACATGAGCGCCATGTTGCTGTACATCATCACCAACGCGGTGCTGTTCTCATTCATCATGACCAACGAGCAGATTCCCCAGATACTTGCCGAGTGGATGCTCGGGCGGGGCTTGGGAATCATTACCTTCCTGCTGGCGGTGAACGTCCTGCTGCTGCTGGCGGGCAACGTGATGGAGCCGTCCTCGATCGTGCTGATTATGGCGCCCATCCTGTTCCCGATTGCCATGAAGCTGGGCATCGATCCGGTGCACCTGGGTATACTGATCGTGGTCAACATGGAAGTCGGCATGTGCCATCCGCCGGTGGGGCTGAACCTCTACGTCGCCTCGGGGATTACCAAGATGGGGATTACCGAACTGACCGTGGCGGTCTGGCCGTGGCTGCTCGCCATGATCGGGTTCCTGCTGATGGTGACATATATCCCTTCCCTGTCGCTGTGGCTGCCCAGAGTGTTCGGGTTGGTCAAGTAGCAAAAAACGGGGGGCGGACCGGTCCGTCCCCCTTCTTCCGCCAATGAACGTCATCCTGGTCATCGCCCCGATTTTTACCCTGATCCTGCTCGGCTATGCGCTACGGCGGATCATGGGGTTTCGCGACGATTTCTGGTCGCAACTCGACAAGCTGATTTACTTCGTGTTTTTCCCGGCCTTGCTGTTCCACTCGCTGTCCGGGTTTCGTATCGACTTTGCCGCCGCCCTGCCGATGCTGGAAGTCGGCGTGCTGTTCATGCTGGCCGGCATGGCGCTGGGTTATGCCGCCAAATTTTTCTTCCACGATCCGCCCCCGGTATTCGCCTCGGCATTCCAGTGTTCGTTCCGCTTCAACAGCTACATCGGCCTAGCGGTGGCGGGCGCCTTGCACGGCCAGGACGGGGTGGCGGCCATCGGCTTGCTGATGGGGTTCCTGGTGCCGATGGCGAACATCGCCTCGGTATGGGCGCTGGCAAGGCACGGCGAAGGCAACTGGCTGCGCGAAATCGCCTATAACCCGCTGATCATGGCGACTGCCGGCGGTATTGCCTTCAGTCTGGCCGGTTGGAGCCTGCCCGATACTTTACGTACCACCCTCGGCTTGCTCTCGCAAGCCTCCCTGCCGATGGGCTTGATCGCCGTGGGCGCCGGCTTGCGCCTGCAGGGCTTGAACCGCCATCGCGGCACCCTGTGGTATGGGGTTGCCGTCAAACTGGCGGTGCTGCCGGCCATTGCCTGGGCGCTGGCCTCTTTGTTCTCTCTACACGCAGTGTATTTTCACGTTGCCGTGCTGATGGCGGCCTTGCCGCTTTCCACGGTTTCCTACGTCCTCGCCGTGCGCATGGGCGGCGACGGTCACATTGCCGCCGCCCAGGTCATGCTGACCACTTTGCTGGCCATGGCTACCCTCCCCGGTTGGCTGTTGCTGATGGGCTTTTGACGTAGCCTGTTTGACCGCTTCGATTTCGTATTCAAAATAACCTGTGATCTTTTTCACTGCTTTCAGCGGGTAAAAGATTAGTATGTATAATTATTGAAAAAAGAGCGTCCAAGCTTAATTCCGCGTTATCCGGGTAAGCCATCGATTCAGTTGAGGAGAAACAAAATGAAAGCCCGCCATTCAATCCTTTTCGCCTGTCTATGCGGTCTTCTGACGGCCAGTCCTTCATGGGCCGCCTGGACCGCCGTTTCCAGCAGCAAGCCAGGCTGGCTGGTCGCCGGGCAGGGCAGTACGATGTATGGCGCGGATGCCGGCAGTGTCTATGCCAGCAGCGATTCGGGAAAGACTTGGCAGGCCGGTGCCGGGACGACTCTCGCTGCGAATACCTCGCTGGGGTATTTCAATAGCCGAATTTGGGTTGGCAGTGCCGCGCAGGGGGTGGCCTATAGCGCCGATTCCGGCACCAGCTGGACCGCCAGCAATAGCGGGATGAGCAACTTTTTTACCAAGAAGATCGAATATCCGGTTTACACCTTTGCCACGCTGGGGAGCAACATCCTCGCCGGGAGTTACCTGAGCGGCGATGGCGGCGCCACCTGGAAACGCACCTTCAACGGGCTTCCGGATGATCCGTCATCCTGTATATTTGGATCCTGCTCCTTGAAGTATCCCGCCATTTCCGCCACCAGCACCGCCAGCGCGTTTCTGGTGGGCACCATGGCCGGGGTTTACCGGAGCAACGACGGCGTGAACTGGACGGCCAGCGGCCTGTCCGGCAACAAGGTCGGCGCTCTGGTCACCAAGGGTACGACTGTCTATGCCGGCGTTGTGTCGGGTGCGACCGGCCTTTACAAATCCACCGACGGTGGGAGCAACTGGACCTTGCTGTCGTCGCCCAGCGGTTCACTGACGGCGCTTGCCGTTCATCCTTCTCAGGACAACGTGGTGTTTGCCGGCGATGCCGCCAGTGGCGTTTTCAAAAGCACCGACAGCGGTGCGACCTGGACGACCCTGTCCGACGCCACCATCTCGGGTGCGGTGGCGGCGCTGGCGGTTCCCGCCGACCAGGCAGACATGCTGGTCGCCGCCACCGGCAACGGTCTGTTCCGCTATGAAGCTGGCGCCACAACCAGTCAGGGCGATATCATCTTTGCCGAAATTACCCGCGTGCCGCGCGACACCCAGATCGTCTCCGCTTCCGCCACCGTTACCGGCTTGAGCCGGCCGGCCGCCATCAGCATTACGGGTGGCGAGTATTCAGTCAATGGCAGGGAGTTCACCGCAGTGCCGGGATTCGTGGTGAACGGCGCGGTGGTCCGGGTGCGGGTCAGGTCGTCCGCGTCTTACGATAGCGCGACCAGCGCCACCTTGACGGTGGGGCAGAAGAGCGCCGTCTTCAAGGTGACGACGCTCAAGCTGGTGACGCTTACTTCGATTACGCAAGTGTTGCAAAACGCCCCATCGGGTGTTCAGGTCGTGGGGGGGATACTGCAAGTGAGCGGGACGCCGACCGTTCCGTTGCTGCTGAGTCCTACGGCGACTAGCGACGTCATCGTCCAGCTTCCCACGGGTACTCCGGTGCAAATTCAGAGCGGCACCCAGACCCTGACCTATACCGACGTGATTGGGAATTCCCAGCTTTCCGTGCAGCCGATCACCTCCACCCAGACCGGCCTGCAAGTGTCCAGCGGCACCTTCAACGTCCAGTCCAGCACAACCGGGGTGGTGCCGATCGGTTCGTCCGGTACGACGTCATCCACGCTGACCACGGGGAGTTCCTGCCAGACCAATATGACCATTGCCCGGACCGGAGCGCTGACTTCGGCGTTCGTGGAGAACTGCCGGGTGACCTATTCCAGCGGTGGAACAGTTGGCGGCAGCGGCTTTGCGGCCAGTACCGGGGTGGATGTTTACGGAGGCGAAACTGCTGAACTGAACACCACTGGTAGCCTGCAACTGGTGCGTATCGGTTCTCTTTCCGGCGACAAGGGGTTGCCCGGCGATCCCGCGCCGTTGACTACCGGACTGGTCATCGACAGCGGCACCAGTGTTCCGCTGCTGAGCGGCAACCTGCAACGGCTCAACAGTACCGCTTCGCTGATTGACGTGATCCAGAGCGCGCTGAATACCCAGTTCGGCACGACCACCGGCAAGGCGACTTACGACGCGACGAGCGGCGTGGTTACCTATGTTGTCAATGGTCAGACCTACCGCTTCATTCCGCTCGGCTCGCCGCTGGTTCAGACCGGCAGCGGCGGCAGCGGCTTCCAGGCGGCCAGCGCAGCCACCACCGCCAGCGGCTCCTTCAGCCTGGCGGCGCAGGGTATCCAGATTACCCTGGCCGGCACCTTCGGTTACTTCGACGACCTCAATAAGTCGGTGAAGACTTTCGATAGCGCAGCCAAGTTGCGCTTGCGTTCCAGCGGTGCGATCCAGATTACCGTGCTGGGGGCCGATTACCTTTGCGCGCCGGGCAGTGCGGCCAGTGGCGGCGGGGCGACGCCCACCAATACCCCCGGCTTCCAGATCAATAATAACGGCCTGATTACCTTTACCGACAGCTATGGCGCGCTGCAAGTCCTTTATCCGACCTATGCCGATTTTGCCGCGGCGCAGAGCACCGTGCAGGCCGAGGCGGCCAAGAACTCGGTCAGCCTGTCCTTAACCGACAACGGCAACGGTACCGCCAACTTCGTCGCGAATGGGACCACCTACAAGCTCCAGCCGGATTATCTGGTCACCGCCGCCCCCAGCGCCCACGCCACGGAAAACTGGTGGCTGGACGGCGGAAAAATCTATCTGCCCTACAGTGACGGCACTGCCCAAGGCATGGCCGTCGTGCAATAACTCAGGAGAATTGCCATGCGCCCCAATCTCAGCCAGTTCAGCCGCAAACCCTTACCGCTCCTGCTGTGTGGGGCGCTCGCCGTACTTGCCGCGCCGGCCTACGCCTATGAAGCCGAAATCGTTTCCCTGATCGGCAAGGGAGAGACCCGTGCAACCACCAAGGATGACTGGAAAGCGGCGGCCCTCAAGCAGCAGTTGAACCAGGGCGCTTTCGTGCGTACCGGCGACCTGAGCCAGATGGCGCTGCTGTTGCGCGACCAGACCCAGTTGCGCCTCAATCAGAACAGCATGGTGCAGATCAAGGAAGTGACGCCGGGCGGCACCACCCAGCTCGACCTGAATCTGGGGCGCATGTGGAGCCAGGCCAAGCGCAAGGTGTTCGCCCTCGGCGCGCAACCCGCCGTCACTATCCGTACCCCGAACGCCACCGCCGGTATTCGCGGCACCGATTGGGAACTGGTGGTCGACAAGGAAGGCACCGCCATCCTGACGGTGCTTTCCGGCGAAGTGGATTTTTACAACGACCTGGGCGCCGTCAAGGTGCTGCCCAATGAGCAGGCTCGCGTCGAGAAGGGCAAGGCTCCGACCAAGGTGCTGCTCACCAATGCCCGCGAGCGCGTGCAATGGGTGACGGCGTACCGGCCCCAGCCGCGCCGCTGGCTCGCCACGATTCCCACCGATTTGCAGCCGCTGGTCGATGCCATCGAAGGCGGGCGCTACGGCGCTGCGCTGGGCACCTTGGAAAGCCGTGCCGGCGATGCCGCTGCCGCGCGCCTGCTGGCCGACATGTATATTTTCCTGGGGCGGATTCCCGAAGCCATCGCCCTTCTTGAAAAACAACCTGACGATGCTCGTGCCGCCGCGTTGCTGGCACGCGCCCTGCTGATCTCCGACCGCGCTCCCGATGCCGGCAAGGTGCTGGCCGCCGCTGCCGCAAAATTTCCCGGCGATGCGGAAGTCCGCCTGGCCCAGGGCGACCTAGCGCGCTTCGAAGGCGATGCGGCGGGTGCGAAATCCGCCTTCCGCCAGGCACTGGCGAGCGACCCGAAGAATGCCGAGGGGTGGTTCGGCCTGGGCCGTATCGAAGCCGAGCGCGAAGCCGTCAAGGACGGCCGCGAGATGCTCAATCAGGCGATCTCCCTCAATCCGGCCGGTCCCGGCTATCGCGGCGAATTGGCTACCCTCGAATCGTTTGCCAACGAATTTGCCGCCGCCGAAAAATCCTTCAGCGACGCCCTGGCGCAGCAGCCCGACGATTACGTGGCGCTTACCGGTTTGGGTATCCTCGACCTGAAACGCGGCAATCCCGAAGCGGCCATGGAAAACTTCCTCAAGGCCGGGGTCATCGAGCCGCGCTATGCACGCGGCGCGCTGTATACCGGCGTGGCCTATTACCAGTTGAACAATCACCGGCGCGCCGTCGAGATGTTCCACCGCGCCGCCGAATTGGACCCGAAGGATCCGTTGCCGCACATGATGCTGAGCCTGGTGGCATCGGACCGCATGGAACTCGGCGATGCCGTTGCTTCCGCGCGGCGCGCCTCGGAATTGATGCCTTATCTGAAATCTCTCAACCAGTTGCTCAACAACCAGAAGGGTAACGCCAACGTGGGGGCCGCGCTGGCCCAGTTCGGCATGGAAGACTGGGCGCTGGCCTATGCCTACAACGCCTACAGTCCTTACTGGGCGGGCAGTCCGCTATTCCTCGCCGACCGTTACAGCGGCACTTTCAATAAAAACTCCGAACTATTCAAGGGTTTCCTCGCTGATCCCACGGTATTCGGTGCATCCAACCGCTTCAACACCCTGGTCGCTTCGCCCGGCAATTACGCGACTCTCGGCGCCCGGCTGGTCGAGCAGGATTTGCATGATCGCGGCGTATCGGTGACGGCCAACGGTTACAGCGTGACCTCCATGCCGTTCACTTATTACGTGTCCGGAGATTTCGCGCGGGTACGCCCCGGCGACAACAATCTGCGCGTCGACGGCGACAACTACACCGTCGGCCTGGGGGCCAAGCCCAGCCATGAATTGGGGCTGTTCGTTTTTGCCAACGATTTTTCCCTCGATTCTCGAACCACTTCCGTTGACTTGGGCTTGAATGACACATCGGTGAACATGAAAAATAAACGGGTGGACGGCGGATTCAGCTACAAGTTCTCGCCGACTTCAGTGATGTGGTTGAAGGCAGGCGGAGAAAAGGATGAAACCAACGTCGGTGGGAGCTTTGTCGCCGCCGGTTCCATTCCCGGTCTGTCCACTAACGGACGGATAGACCGAAATTTGCTCGCAACCGACCAAAACGACCTCCAGTTTCGCCATACCTTCGACTTGGCATCGGATTGGCAACTTTCATGGGGGGGGGAATCTGCTCGGCAAGACAAAAGCGTAGAAAATCGGTTGGGTCTTTCTCCGTTGAGCTTCTCTCTGAATGGAGACGATATCCGCAAATCGGATTTGGCGTATGTGTCGAATAAGGTCAAGGTCAGAGATGATCTTCTCGTGCAGGCGGATTTGGTTTATTCGCACGTAACCAAAGAGCAGTGGCTCACGAGCCAAACATATTACGCTTCGCTTGGCTCGACGTTTCCGTATGGTAAAGCTTCCTCTGCAAGGAGCGATGTATCGTATGCGGAATTCAATCCGAGTTTGGGAATGGCTTGGAATCCGATTCACGGTCAGACACTGCGTGTCGCGGCGCAGAAATGGCGTCGCCCGGTTTCCGTCAACACCCTGGCGCCAACTGATACTGCCGGGATTGCGGTTGATGACCGCTTGGTCGGATTGGGCGGTGAACTCAAACGAATCCGTGCCCAGTACGAGTGGGAAATCGGTACCAGCACCTTTGTCCAAGGGTTCGTGGACAGCAAGAAAGTGAGCAATGTCCCACTTGCGGTGTTGCCTGGAGCGATTTCCTCAAGCTTGGTTGCCGACGCTACGCTTGAAGACCTGGAGCGCCTGCGCAACCGCAGCCGGCTTTCCCCGGCAGCGCTGGATTTCTGGGAAGCCACGCCTTCTTTCGGTGAAGCCGATGTGCGCACCGTGGGCTTTTCGGCCAACCGGGTAATCGCCAGCAATCTGTCGGGCACCTTCCGCTACAACTACAATTACAGCCGCAATACCGGTCCCGGCCTGGAAGGCAACCAAGTTCCCTGGCTGGCCCGCCATCTCGCCAGCGCGGGTCTGAATTGGCTACCCATGGCGCGCTGGCAACTCGGCACCACCGCCACTTATCGCGGCAAGCGCTACATGGACGAAGCCAACACGGAACTGCTCAACGCCGGCTGGAACCTCGGCTTCCGCAGTTACTGGGAGAGCGTGGACAAGCGTACCTCGGTGGAGGTGATTGTTGAAAATCTGCACGCCGACAAAAAATCCGCGCCGATTCATTCCCCGGTTATCGGCGCGCAAGTCCAGTACCGCTTCTGATGATCCGTTTTCCCGCCGTCCCGCCCCGCCTGCAAGCGCTGGTCAAGCGTTTCGGGCTGCCCTGGGCGGGCATGGCGGCGGCCTTGCTGGCGTTGCTGCTTAGCCTGACCGGCTTGTGGCGCAACGTCGAGTTGCGCCTGTTCGACGAACTGATCGTGGCTACCGCGCCGAACCGGGTCGACCTGCCGATTACCCTCATCGGCATCGACGAACCGTCGTTTGCCGAAATCAAGCAGCAATGGCCCTGGCCGCGCAGTCTGCACGGCAAGCTGGTGGACAACCTGAGGGAAGCGGGGGTCGCCGTGGTGGGCTTCGACGTGCTGTTTTCCGAGGCCACCACACTTGCCGAGGACGGTGCTTTCGCCAAGGCGATCAAACGCCACGGCAGCGTGGTGCTGGCGGCGGACATGTTCTACGAGGAAACCAGCGCGGTGCGTCAGTGGAAACGGGTCGAGCCGCTCAAGACCTTCAACGATGCCGGGGCCGTGACCGGCTTCATCTCGGTGCAGATCGACCCGGACGGTGTGCAGCGCCAGGTGCCGGATTATCGGGACGCCTTCTGGCGTGAAATCCTCTCCCTGTTCGACCGCAAGAATCCCGGCGTGGTCGCGCAACTCGATGCCTCGCCGGATATGCGCATCCGCTACCTGGGCGGCCCGCATACCTTCAACTACATCCCCTATTACCAGATGCTCGAGCCGGACAAATACCTGCCGCCGCACTGGAAGGATTTTCTCAAGGACAACATCGTCCTGGTCGGGCGCAACCTCAAGGCTACCACCGAAGTGCGCAGCGCCCAGTCGGACATGTTCCAGACGCCGTTTTTCTCGCTCGCCAACGAATTGACGCCAGGGGTGGAAATCCACGCGACCATGATCGCCAACATGGTTGCCGGCGAGCCGTTGCGCGAAGCCGCAGTGCGCTGGACGCTGCTGCTGTGGCTGGTAACGTCGGCGCTGTCGGTGTATCTGATGCGCCGCTGGTCGCCGGTGAAAAGCGGGGCGATAGGCCTCGGGCTGATCGCTGCCATCGCCGGTGGCGGATATGCCCTGCTGACCCAGGCATTGCTGTGGATACCTGCGGCCGGGGCGATGCTGACGGTGTTCCTGGTCTATCTCGCACAGGGTGGTGTTGCCTATTTCCTCGAACAGCGCCAGCGCCGCCAGATCAAGATGGCGTTTTCCATGTACGTCGCCCCGGCTGTGGTGGAGGAAATGATCGCCCACCCGGAACGCCTCAAGCTGGGCGGCGAGCGTCGCGAACTGACCCTGCTGTTCACCGACCTGGCCGGCTTCACCAGCATTTCCGAGGCGCTCGACGCCGAAGCGGTGGCGGCGATCCTCAACCGCCATCTCACCGAAATGACCGAAATCGTGTTGCGCTACCACGGTACCGTCGACAAGTTCATCGGCGATGCGGTGATGGCCTTCTGGGGCGCGCCGATTCTCGATGCCGAGCAATCCGTGCACGCCGTCAAGGCAGCCATGGAGATGCAGGAGAAAATCGCCGCGATGCGTGCCGAAGTGCTCGCCAACGGCGGTCCGGAACTCCAGATGCGCATCGGCGTACATCGCGGCGACTGTATCGTTGGCAACATGGGCGGCGACAACCGTTTCGACTACACCGCCATCGGCGATTCGGTGAACCTCGCGTCGCGCCTGGAAGGGGTGAACAAGGTCTACCACACCGGCATCCTCATCTCGGAAACCGCAGCGCAAGCGGTGGCCGGGCAGATCGGCCTGCGCCAGGTGGATAGCGTGCGGGTCAAGGGCAAGCATCAGGGGGTGGGCATCTATACGCCGTGCCTCGACGAGCGCCTGGTCAACCTCACTACCCTCGGACTCGACGCTTACCGCGCCGGCCAGTGGGAACTTGCCGAGGAACGCTGGCAGGCGGTGCTCGCCGAATATCCCGACGATCCCGTTGCCCTGACCTTTCTGGGGCGCCTGCAGCACTACCGCGAAAATGGCTGGCCCGACAATTGGGACGGCGTGACTACTCTCGAATCCAAGTAATTCCTAGCGGACGTTGAGCAACCGCGACTCGCCGATTCCCTGGAACGGCCCGAGCGGATTGCGGCTGTCCTCGTGCTCGTGAATGTGGGGCTGGCCGCCGGTCAGCTTGTAGATCACCACGCCGTCCTTGATGAGGATGACGCCGTTGAAGCGCCACCCGACGATATCGGTCTTGCGCTGGAAATTCAGGAAGTCCACCCAGAAGTTGCCGAAGCGCTTGCGTTTCAGCGAACGTTGGTCCACTTCGTAGCCGCTACATGCGGATTTTGCTTGCAGGCATTCGCGAACCCCGGCTTCCAAGTCGTTGGGGTCGATGGCCGGGCTGGGGATGAAGCGGCGCAACACGTCTGAATAATTGAGCAGGGTGATGTTGGGATTGGAGAGCGGATCAAGCTTGAGGCGCTTGAGATCAGCTACCGTAGTGACGCGGGGGACGATCTGGTTGAAGGTCTGCTGGGCATCTTCAAAGCTCTGCCAGGGGCTTTCCGCTACGGTTTCGCCGCGGGGCAGCAGATCGCCGCAGCCTGTGGTCAATACCGGCAGGAGAAACGCCAAGACAAGCGAAATGGGGGGCTTCGACATGAGGTGATCCTTTGCAAACGAACCGGTTCATAGGCAAAGTTTAGCAGCCGCAGCGCAATTTATCCGGGGTACACCCGCTCATAGAGTTTCTTCCCGGCATAGGCCAGCACCGGAAAAACCACGGCGAAGACCGGCAGGAACAGCAACAGCGAGGCAAAAATCCCCAGCGTCAGGAGCAGCGCCCATGTCATGGCGACCAGGAAATTGGCAAACACGCCGCGCACGCTGGCGCCCACCGCGCCGGCCAGGTCGCAGCGGCGGTAAAACAGCAGCGGCACGGCGAAGGCGCTGATCACGAAAATGGCGAGGGCGATCGCCGCCCCCATCACCGAAGTGAATAGCAAGAAGGAAATCAGGCTCCACTCGCTGAACAGTGCAGCAAGGAATTGCGCCAGGTAAAAAGTGGGGGTGGTACCGAAATACAGGCTGTACACCGTGGTCGCATCGGTGAGCCATACCAGAAACAGGAACACGCAGACCAATGCCAGTACCCACAGACGGGGCGGACTGAGACGAAACCCGGTAAAGACGTCTCCGAGCTGCGGTGCTTCACCTTTTTCCAGGCGATCCGCGACACTGAAAAAACCGCACAGGAGTATCGGCGCGACCAGCATGAAGGCGCCGACGATGGGAAAAACCATCGGGGTGAAGCCCAGTGATGTGGCGCTATACAGGAGAACAAAACCCAGCGCGGCGAACAGGCCGGCATAGGCGAAGCTGATGCCCTGAGTGCGGCGGAAGGTCAGCCAGCCGTGACGCAGGCAGTCACCGAGGTCGGCAAAGGCGACTTTGAGCGGGGCGAGCGGCTCGGCCACGTTTATTTGAGTGGCACCAGTACCGCGTTGATCCCCAATCCGCGTACCTTCGCCATGGCTTGTTCGGCTTCCGTCTTGTTCTTGAACGGCCCGACGTTGAGCTTGGTTTCGGTATACGACTGGATGCCTTGCTGGGTCAGCTTTTCCTGCATCTGCAAGGCATTCGCCGGGTTGGAAAAGACTCCCAGTTGCACGGCATATCCCTTGCCGCCACCACCTCCAGATGAAACAGGTGGGGGAGGGAGCGGCTGCGCTTTTTCGACAAGCGCCGGTTTGGCCGGGGGCGGCACAGGTGCCGGAGCCTTCTGCGGTTCCAGCGGCTTCTTGGCTTCAGCAACCCGGGCTGCCGCCTCGCTGGCTTTGGCCGCGGTGTCCTTGGTCGCCGGGGTGGCCTCGGGAGCAACTCGCGCTTTGGCGGCTTTGTCCGGCGTCACCGGCACCAGGGTGGGGGCAGCGGAAACTTCCGTTTCATGACTGGATTTTTGCGGCAGCGGTTTGGCCGATTTGGCGGCGGGAACACTGGCCTGCTGGTTGATTACCTGAGGAGGAGGGGGCGGCGCGGTGGTGGGCGGCTCGTCCTTCTCCGGCAGGGCTTCGGCAACTGCGGAAACCGCAGGTGGAGACGGTTCGGCGGCTTCCACGGCGGAAGCGGGGAGACGTTGCGGGACCGGCTCTGCCGGTAGAACGGTGTGTTGCGGCTGGGGGGGCGGTTTGTTGCTATGCGACAGCATGGTCAATCCGACTGCCGCGACGGCAGCCAGCGCCACCGCGACGCCGACCCGCTTGATGGCGCGTTTTTTTATCTCGTCCTGGCTGACCTGGTTTTCTTCCGGTTCCGTCATTTTTCTTGTCTCCCCCTTGCGGAAACGCTGAGTTCGGAGGATGTTAGCATGGTTATCCGGGAGACGACAGATGAACATGGCAAGTGCTTTCTTTGCGTTATAATCCGCGCTTCTCATGAAGATTCTCGCTTTCGATACTTCCACCGAATATTGCTCGGTCGCCCTGTGGGCGGACGGCGCGGTTACGGTACGCGAAGTCCACGCCGGTCAGCGCCATTCCACGCTATTGCTGCCGATGGTGGAGGAAGTGCTGGGCGAAGCCGGGACAACCTTGACTGCGCTGGACGGGATTGCCTACGGCAGCGGACCGGGTTCCTTCACGGGCCTGCGCATCGGCTGCGGAGTGGCGCAAGGATTGGCGTTGGGCGTGGATTTGCCGGTAGCGGGGGTGTGTACCCTACTGGCGCTAGCGCAGGGTAGTGGCGCGCAACGGGTGATCGCCTGTCTCGATGCGCGGATGGGCGAGGTCTACCACGCCGCCTACCAGCGCGATGGACAAGACTGGCGGGAAGTCTGCGAACCGGGACTGTATGCGCCGTCCGCCGCACCGCTCCCCGAGTCCGGTGATTGGGCCGGTTGCGGCAGTGGTTTCGCCGCCTATGGCGATGCTTTGAAAGCGCGCTACGGCGCCATGTTGAATAGTGTTCTTCCCGATTTTTATCCGTGCGCTACCAATATCGCCGCGCTGGCCGCACCCCGCTTCGCTAGCGGCGCAGGCATGGACGCCGCGCTGGTCGCGCCGCTGTATATCCGCAACAAGGTTGCGCTGAAAACCAGCGAACGATGAACGCCGTCCTGCAACCCGCCTCGCTTTATCGCCCGATGTCCCCCGAGGATGTCGAGGAAGTGGTGCAAATCGAGCGCGAAATTTATCCCCACCCGTGGACACCCGGCAATTTCGCCGATTCGCTGCGGGCCGGCTACTGTTGTTGGATCAACGATTTCGGTGGTGAAACTGCCAGCTACGGGGTAATGCTGGTGGCGGCGGGCGAGGCGCAACTGCTTAATTTGGGCGTGGCCACCGCTTGGCAGCGACGCGGGCTGGGCCGGGAAATGCTCCTCCATCTGGCCGAGGTGGCGCGCGACCACTCTGCCGGGATCATGCTCCTGGAAGTGCGGATTTCCAATGCGCCGGCGCGAGGGTTGTACGTGAAATCCGGTTTTCGCGAACTGGGCATCCGCAAGAACTATTATCCCGCCGCGCAGGGCCGCGAAGATGCGGTAGTGATGGAGTTGGCGCTGTGAATTCCCGTCACGATGTTTATCTCAAGGAAATGGGGCTGGGGCCGCGCTGGCGCTTGCGCCGGGCGCCGCTTGAGGATATTCCCGAAGTCGAGCGTGAACCCGATCCCGTGGCCGTGCCGCCGGTGGTCGAGGCCGTGCCGGAACCCGTCCGGTTTTCCCCGCCGTCCGCCGCCATCCCAATACCGCCGCCCACCTTGGAAAGCCCATCGCCTGCCGGCCTGGATTGGCCGGCGCTGAATGCGGCGATCCGCGCTTGCCGTGCCTGTCCGCTGCACAAAACCCGCACCCAAGCGGTGCCCGGTGTCGGGGACATGCAGGCCGAGTGGCTGTTCGTCGGAGAAGCGCCCGGCGCGGACGAGGATGTGCAGGGCGAGCCTTTCGTCGGCCAGGCCGGCAAGTTGCTCGACAACATGCTGGCGGGTATCGGCCTGAAGCGTGGCGAGAAGGTCTACATCGCCAACGTGCTGAAGTGTCGCCCGCCCGGCAACCGTAATCCCGAGGCTGGTGAAGTGCAGTGCTGCGAGCCGTTCCTGGTGCGCCAGGTCGAACTTCTCCAGCCCAAGCTGATTGTCGCGCTGGGCAAATTCGCCGCCCAGACCCTGCTGGGCCAGGAAGCCACCATCGCCAGCCTGCGCGGCAAGGTGCACCAGTATCGGGGCATCCCGCTGATCGTCACCTACCATCCCGCCTACCTGCTGCGCAATCTGCCGGACAAGGCCAAGGCCTGGCAGGATTTGTGTCTCGCCGTGAAAACCCGGCGCGCCCTGGAGGAGCCGGCATGAGTCCGGTACTCGATACTTCCGGCGATAGTTTTTACCGCGACCTTATCAACCGGATTACCGAGGGATACTGGCTGCTCGGGCCGGATCAGCATATCGTCGAGGTCAACGATTCCCTGGTGAACATGCTCGGCTACCGGCACGAGGAATTCATCGGCAAGCATCCTTTCGATTTCGTCGACGAGGAAAACCTGGCGATTTTCCGCTCGCAAATCGCCCTGGCCGCCAAAACCCTGCACCGGGTTTACAACATCACCCTCAAAGCCAAGGGGGGCGAAGAAGTTCATTCCCATATCAGCGCCACCTCGGTTTACGACGAGTCCGGCAAACTGCTGCATTCCTTCGCCTTCATCACCAATGTCTCGCAACTGCGCCATGCCGAAGATGTACTCCACCAAACCCTGGGCGAACAGAAGATCATCCTGGAAAACGCCGAGATGGGTATCGCCCTCGCCGGCGACCGTAAATTCCTGCGCTGCAACCGCCAGTTCGAGAAGCTCTTCGGTTATGGACGCGACGAACTGAAAGACCGCTTGAGCGGGGTGATCCACCCGTCCCGCGAGGCCTTCAACGAATTCCGCAAGGAAGCCCGCGCGGTGATGGGCAAGGGCACGCCCTACCGCACCGAACGCCTGATGCGGCGCAAGGACGGCGAACTGATCTGGTGCCGCATCGTCGGCAAGGCTATTGACCCCTCCGATCTGCCCAACGGCACCCTGTGGATGGTGGAAGACATCAGCGGCCAGCGCGAGGCCGAGGAAAACCTGCGGCTTGCCGCCAAGGTGTTCGACAGCAGCATCGAAGGCATTCTCATCACCGATGCCGCCAGCCGCATCATCACGGTGAACCAGGCTTTTACCCAGATTACCGGCTACCAGGCAGAGGATGCCATCGGCAATACCCCGGCCTTGCTGCAATCGGGCAAACACAACGCGGAGTTTTACCGGGAAATGTGGCGGACCCTCCGGGAAACCGGCCAATGGCGCGGGGAGATTTGGAACCGCCGGAAAAGTGGCGAGACCTATTTGGAATGGCTGACCATCAGTGCGGTGAAGAACGACAAGGGTGAAATCGTCAATTTCGTCGCGGTGTTTTCCGACATCACCTCGCGTAAGCTCGCCGAGGAGCGTCTCAATTACCTGGCCAACCACGATGCCCTCACCGGCCTGCCCAATCGCGTGCTGTTCCTGGAGCGGTTGGGCCTGTCCCTGGCACGCGCTCACCGCACCCAGAAAATGGTGGCGGTGATGTTTTTCGACCTGGATCGCTTCAAGATCATCAACGACACCCTGGGCCATGCCGCCGGCGACCAGTTGTTGCAGGAAGTCGCCCTGCGGGTCAGCACCTGCTTACGCGAGGACGACACGGTAGCGCGCTTGGGGGGCGACGAGTTCACCGTCATTCTGGAAGGTATCGGCGAAGAAAAATACGTGGCGATGGTGGCGCAAAAAATCATCGAGATCCTCGCCAAGCCGATCAAACTCGCGGACCACGAAATGTTCATCACCGCCAGCGTGGGGATCAGCGTCTATCCCAACGACGGTGTGGAATCCCACGCGCTGGTGCGTCATGCCGACGTGGCGATGTATCGCGCCAAGGAAATGGGCAAGAACAACTACCAGTTCTTCAAGACGGAAATGAATACCCGCGCCTTCGAGCGCCTGACCCTGGAAAACAGCCTGCGCCGCGCCCTGGAGCGCAACGAATTCGAATTGCATTACCAGCCCCAGCTCGATCTTCGGACGGGGCGGGTGGTCGGCGCGGAAGCGCTGATTCGCTGGCGTCATCCCGACATGGGGCTGATTTCGCCGGATCGTTTCATTCCGATTGCCGAGGAAACCGGCCTCATCATTCCCATCGGCGAATGGGTGCTGCGCAGCGCCTGCGCCCAGAACAAAGCCTGGCAAAAAGCTGGCCACGCGCCGCTGCACGTCGCCGTCAATCTCTCGGGACGGCAGTTCAAGCAAAAAGACCTGCTGCGCATGATTGAACGGGCCTTTGCCGAATCCGGACTGTCCCCGGAATACCTGGAACTGGAAATCACCGAGAGTGTCATCATGGAACATGCCGATGAAACCATCGCTACCCTGGCCTGTATGAAATCCATGGGGTTCCAGCTTTCCATCGACGATTTCGGTACCGGCTACTCGTCGCTCAGTTACCTCAAGCGTTTCCCTATCGATACCCTGAAAATCGACCGCTCCTTCGTGCGCGACATCACCACCGACCAGGACGATGCCGCCATCACCGCCGCGGTCATCGCGTTGGCGCACAGCTTGAAGCTCAAGGTGGTTGCGGAAGGCGTGGAAAATGCCGAACAGCTCGAATTTCTGCGCGGCCAGGGTTGCGACATGATCCAGGGTTTTCATTTCAGCCGCCCCATGAGCGTCGATGCGTTCACCCAAAGGCTGGCCGCCGGCTGGGAAAGCGCCGCCTGATGGTGCCCGCTTACTGGGAGGCCGCCGGTGCAGAGTTGACGCGTAACGACCCGGTGCTCGCCGCCATCATCCGCCGCTATCCGGGGATGAATCTACGCAGTCGCGGCGACGCTTTTCAGACCCTGGCGCGCGCCATCGTCGGCCAGCAAATTTCGGTAAAAGCTTCGGAAACCGTGTGGGGCCGGTTTGCCGCCTTGTTTCCCGAAATCGTCCCGGCAGCCGTGGCCGCTGCCGTGCCCGAGGATTTGCAAGGCTGCGGCCTGTCGCGCCGCAAGACCGAATACATTCAGGATTTGGCGGGGCATTTTCACAGCGGCGCGCTTGACCCGGCTCGCTGGGAAAGCATGGACGACGAGGCCATCATCGCCGAATTGACGGAGGTGCGCGGCATCGGGCGCTGGACGGCGGAAATGTTCCTGATCTTCAACCTGCTCCGCCCCGACGTTCTGCCTCTCGACGACATCGGCTTGCAAAAGGCCGTGGCGCGCCATTATGGCAACAGCGAGGTGCCCAGCCGGGCGCGCCTGCGCGAAATCGCCGCAGCCTGGGCGCCGTGGCGTTCGGTGGCGACCTGGTATTTGTGGCGCAGCCTCGACCCGGAACCGGTGGAGTATTGAACCAGCTTCTCAGGCTTGGACCGGCTCTCCCTCCGCCAGTTTGAGGTGAAAGGTGATGGCTTCCGCGAGTTTTTGCGGTTGCAGCTTGGAAACGTAGGCATCCACCCCGACGGCTCGCCCCATGTGCTCGTTGACCGAACTCAGGGATGAGTACATCAACACCGGGATACCGGCGAAGCGCGGGTCGCTCTTGACGTTCTTGCACAGCACGTAGCCGTCCATTTCCGGCATTTCCACGTCGGTCAGGATCACCTGGATGTATTGGCTCACCAATTCGTGATGCGCCTCGGCTGCTGCGGCAATCCGCTGCAATTCTTCCCAGGCCAGTTTGCCGTTGTTGGCGTGAGCGGATTTCACCCCTAGCGCATCGAGGGTGCGCTGGATCTGGGCGCGTGCGGTGGCTGAATCGTCGGCGTAAAAAAGCGTGTAGGTTTTGTTCTTGGGTTGTTCGATGGCGTGGATCGCCTCGAACATCCGGCTATCGTCGTAACGGGTGGTTTCGGAGAGGATTTTTTCCATGTCCACCATCATTGCCAGCCGTTTGTCGGCTAACTCCGTCACGGCTGTCACCAGCCCCGCCATCTGCACGTTGACCATGTCCGGCGGTACCCGCATCGCCGACCATTCGAGACGCATGATGGTATCCACAGCCTCGACCAGAAAGCCCTGAACGTGCTGGTTGTATTCGGTGACGATCATGATTTGCGGCTTCTGGTCGGTTTCCACCCCGACGTATCGGACCAGATCGACTACTGGTACCAGTTGGCCGCGCAGGCTCACCATCCCCTCCACGGAAGCCGGCATTTCCGGTGCAGAGGTGATCGGCGGTACACGCATGACCTCGCGCACTTTGAAGACATTCACGCCGAAAGTTTCACGCCGCCCGCTACGCTGGTCGAGTCCCAGGCTGAAGAGTAGGATTTCCAGGCGGTTGGTTCCGGCCAGCTTGGTGCGTTCGTCGATTTTTCTGAGCAAGTCCGACATGTTTTTCTCCCTCTGGGATTGCCGCACGAAGAAAGACCGACAAAATCCCAATTCCCTAACTTTATCAGGGTTTGAAGATAAATGTCATTGTCTTACGAGTTGTTTTTCAACTCCGGCTGAGGAACTCATCAAAAAAGCCACATTTGGGAAGAATTCGGCGGGGCAAATCAAGGCGCGCCACATTGCAGATGTTTTTCAATTCCTTGTCATCCTGATGAACAAGCTGCGCGTTAATTCCCCCATGCAGTCAAACTGGAGGATAAAAATGCGTACTCACACTCTGTCGTTGCCCAAGGATTTCGTGGCCGGGCATCACGTGGTTTCCCATTGCAAGGTGGTCGAATCCCATTCGAAATGCGTCGTTGTCGAATGCGACGATGCCGAACTCAAAAGCCTGAACAACGAGGCACGGATACTCGAATCCATTTCCGATAGCAAGATCGACGCCAAGCTGCGCGCCCTGGTCAATGCCGCGATTCTTGCCTTGCCTTCCCTGAAAGTCTACCTGGCCAGTTGCCACTGATGAGTCCCTTGGGAGCGCACCGCGCCCCCGGAGGGAATCATTTCTGAATTGGACTACGTATGGTTTGTTTGGGAACTCAATTGTTTCAATATTGCCCCGCCACACTAAAAAATCCCATTCTTGGCGCCCCGACCTGCACATAGGTATTCGCCCCACTCGGCTCGTTGGCTGAGAAGCCGCTTTGTCCGATGGTGGCAATGTAATCGCGGTCGGTGAGGTTTTCCAGGTTGAATTGGGCGCGGAAATTCCGTAGGCCCAAGCAGGATTTGCACTCGTAGCCCGCCACCATGCTCCACAGGGTAAAGCTGGGTACAGAAAGATCATCGGTGTAGCTGGCGTAGCGGCTCCCCACGTATTTACCCTTGAGCGCAGTAAACCAGCCGCTGTTTTGCCAGCGCAACTCCCAAGCAGCCAGCCACTCTGGCGAATTCACGGTCACTTTGCCAGCCGTCGCCACGGTTTTGCCCTGCGACTGGTAATCGTCGCGATAGCGCGAATCGCTATAGCTCAGTGAAGTAAAAGCCGTCCAGTTTTTCTCGAAACGCCATTGGGCAGTACCTTCGATACCGGACTTGCGTACCGCGCCGACATTGGCGACCAGCGACGGACAGGTACCGAGCAGCGAGCAATTGTTGATTTGCAGCAAGCGGTCGCGGTAGTCGATGACATAAGCTGCCAGGCTCGCGTTCAATCCATCGCGGCTGTAGCGCCAGCCGCCTTCCAAGGTGCGGGTGCGTTCCGGCTTCACGTCGGGATTGAAGACCTTGGTGGTGAAAACGGTAATCGGTACCGCCCCGATGTTTTCCGCGTAATAAGCGAAATACTCGTTGGTCGCATCGGCCAGATAGTTGACGCCGAGTTGCGGCAGGAAAGCGCTTTGGCTCACCAGATTGTTGGTGGCATAGACCCCGAGCCTATCCTCGAAATGGCTTTCCACCCGGCTGGCCTTGGCTCCCAAGGAAACCAGCCATTTTTCGCCGAGCAGAATATCGTCACGAGCGTGGAACTGGGTGGCGCGGGTATCGTAAATCCGGTCCAGCAACGTGGTGGCCGGACTGCTTAAATCCACGTCCGGTGCAACCCGCCAGTCCACCAGGTCATACAGGTAACGGCGTCGCGTGAAGCGGCTTTCCTCGAACCATAATCCCAAGTTCAGACGGTGCGCGCCATGTTGGGAAACCAAGCTGGAATTCACCCCGCTACGGTCGGATTGCACCGCGGAGCGGCGGTACTGCATGTCGGTCATTAACCCGTTGTCGCTGGATGGCATATGCCAGTCGCCGTAGCCCCAATCGTGTTGAAAATAAGGCGTCAACTTCAGGGTGGTCCGGTCCGCCAGACGGAATTCTCCGGTCAGCGCCGCCAGATGGTCGCGCCGGTAACTCATCGCCGAGCCGTAATAGGCATCCTCGTTGACATCGGTGAGCGCGGCACGCCAGTCGCTGTAGTTGTCGAAATTGCGCCCGGCTGTCCGGTAAACCGGCAGGGTGAGATCCGCGTAATCGTTCTCGCGCTTGTCCGAATAGGCGTAGTAAAGCGTCAGCTTGTGCTCGCCGAGCGGTTGGGTGAGCTTCAGATTGAGTTGGTCGTGATAGCTGCCCCAACGCCCGCCCGCCCCGGTGATGGCCTCGCCCGCATCGCGTGAGAACAGCGCGAAAGGCTGTTGGCCGGGATTGCCCATGCCTTTCCACTTGTCTGCCACCGTGCCGGAAACGCTGAGATAGCCGGTCGCGCCGGAAGCCAGTTCGCCCGTATCGAGGCGGGCGTAAGTGCGCAGATTGCGGTATTCGCCGAAACTTTGGCGGGCTCTCACACCGAATTCCTTTTCCGGTTCGCCGCTCGATAATTGCACGGTGGCGCCCAGCGCATTGTAGGAAGCCGCCTCCGGCGAGCCGCTGCCGGGCTTGAGGGTGATGCGTACCAGATTCTCCGGGGCGATGGCGCGGTTCGGGTCGATGCCGTTGTAGTACCAGAAATGAGTGCTGCCCAAGGGGATGTCGTCGAGGGTGAAACCGATCTGGTTCAGACTGAAGCCGCGTACCGAAAGATCGTTGGTCCACTCGTAATTGCCCAGGTTGTCCGCGCCTGTCCACATCACCCCCGGCAGCCTGTCGAGGAGCTTCAACGGCCCGCTGCCCGGCGCGGCTTCGCGCAAGGCAGCGCCTTCCACGGCAGTGAGGTCGCGCACTTCGCGGCTGCCCACCACAGTGACCGGCGCCAACCGGCTATCATCGGCGACCGCATTGAAACATGCGGCGATAGAGCAGGCGAGCAACGTGCATCGCAAAACCGGCGAAATCCCTCCCAGGATTCGTCGATCAAGTCCCGGTTTTTTTCCCCTTTCCATTTTTTTCCTCCAGTTGGGCAATCATTTTTTTCAGGGAGCGGATCATGTCCGTCCGTTTCAAGTCGTGGAACAGGTCAAGCGCGGCGAGCGCATGTTCGCGGGCTTGCGCGGTGTCACCGCGCTGCATCGTAAGGCGGTACATGAGCTCGCGGCATTCCGCCATTTCCTGACTGTTGCCGATGCGTTGCGCCTCGGTCCAGATATCGTCGGCGATGGCGTCATAATTGGCGAAGCGGTTGAATATGCCGCTGGTTTTGGATTTCAAATAATCGAGCGAAAGCCCGGTGGATACCGCAATATCGAACATCGTCAACAACGCCCAAATCGAATCGCCTCCTACCCCCACTTTGTTGCAGATGACTTCCGAGAGCGCCAGCCAGTGCAGCGCCTGGTCCAGCAGAGATTCGTTGTGCAGCCCGGCAATGTTGCGGTAGGCGAAGCCGCACAAATCGCCCAAATTGAAACAGGCTGCCTGGACACCGTCGTAGTCATTGATGAACAAATGCATGGCGATGGCGCGGCGGAAATGGTCGGCACTCTGCTCAAAAGATTTGGGAGCCGAATTTTCGAGCTGTTTTTTTCCCTCCTCGATGGCAAGGCGAAGCAGGCGCTTGGTGAGTAATCCCTGCAAATTGTGATACTGCGCCAGCGCGTGCATGTCGCGGCACTCGTGAATCGGGATGCTGTCGAGCAGCGCCGCCGATTGCGCCGTCTTGCCCTGGTCGAACAGCAGCTTGGATTTGGCCAGCTTGATCCGGACAGCCAGTTCGCCGTGCCGTACGGGATGGCGGTTTGCCACCGCCTCCGCATGTTTGATGCTTTTCGCCGCCTCGACGTGGCGGCTCGCCCGCATCGCGGCGCGGGCGATTTTCAGGTGTAGCAGAATCTCAATGTCGGGAGGGGGGGCAAAAAACTGATTGCCGGCCAGAATGGCGAGCGTCGAATGGTCGTCGTCGGTGGCAAGATTGCCATCGTGGAAACTGGTGTCGGCTTCGGCGCACAGCCTGACGAAATCATAGAGGCCGTCGTTTCCGTCGGTATGGTGCCCCGGTTCGGCGATTTCATCTTCCGCCGCGGGAAAGCAGCGTGCCAACTCATCCCCGGTGAGGTCGAAGGAGACGTTTTTGACCTTTTCGGAAAGCCGCCATGGCCCCTTGGTCTTGTGGCGAAACTCCACCACCGGCAAGCCTTTCTTGGCAAGGGTGTCGAGATAGCGCTGGTATTGCTTGGGTTCCGCGCTACCCGTCACCCCGCGCATTTCCTCGATGCCCACCCACTCCGGCCCGCCGCGCTGGCGATACCGCCAAGCGAGGTAGCCCACGAAGCGCACCAACTCGCGACTACGGGTTTTCAGAGCGACGTTGCCAAAGCCGATTCGTTGTTCGTGATAGTGAATGAACACGATGGCGCTAATGGTGAAAACCGGGAAACGGCAGGCGATGACGCCAGTCGCACCCCAAAAGAGTGGTTAACCGCATGTGTTGCTCCCCAGGTTTATTGGTTCTCCAGATTTTTCCGGAAATGATTTTTTGTAGACAGGCAGCGTTCAAGCCTGTGGCATGCACTGTAACAGGTTCAAAATTGTTTGTGACCTGTTAAAAGTATCAGCTAGACAGTGTGTTTGATTTGTGGTATGGCGACGGCTTGTTTTTAGGGGCGTGGACTCAAGTGTCAAAAGTGCCAATGCGACTGATTCATTTCAATTTGGTATCGTTTTCAACAAGCCACAAGGAGTTGAAGATGTTTGGGATGGCATCATCGGGGAAGCAAGGTGCCGTGTGGCATGGTGGATTCCGGGTAAACGGACAGCGCAAACAATGCGGTGAGAAACCTGCCGGCTTTTGTAGGGGAAAGCTTGCGTTGTCATGCTTTTTCTATTTCAGTTCAATCGCATCCGCGAGCTGTACTCTTCCCGTCTTTCAGAATGGACGGTTGTCCATCCCGGCGGTGCAGGTGGTGCTGCCAGCTGGAGACATGGATATTTACAGCGCCAATCTGGATTATTCCTCCTCGTCGGCTCATTTTTCCATTGCGTCGGCGGAACCTGCAAATCCCGTCGATCTCATCGTCACGACGGTTCCCTCCCCGCTACGAGTTGGGGAACATGGTCATATCCAAGTCCAGTTGATTCCGAACGTGTCTATTGACGTCGCTGCGCTGGAAGTCGTGTCCGCCAGCGACGCACTGGAAATCACCCCCGTCCGCATGCCTCTAGGCAATTTGTCGCCCCCGACGTCAGGGAGCGCTTCGGCGACATCGCCGCCCGACCCTCCCGCTTTGGGAGTCGTGCCGATAGTCAATTTTCAAGTCAAGGTGCTGCGGCCCGGTACGTATGCAGCTACCGTGGTGTTCCAAGCCGATTGTGGCGCCGTCAAGCGTCGGATAGTCATAAAGGGAGAATAGGGAAAATGAAGAAAATGGCACTGTCTCAGGCTGGTAAGGTCATGAAGGCCGTAACGATTGCGCTGATGCTGGCGTATCCCTGTGTAGCGAATGCCATGCCTGCCGCGGCATTGCTTTCCCCGGAAAAGCGCTGTCCCAAGGACGTTCCGCTAACCGATGAACTGCTGGCAAGCATTTTCGAGACATCGGTGGACGTTCTCAACCAATTCAAGCTCGCGCGTTCCTACACTAACGAATTGATTTGCACGGTTTCGCCCTCCCAGTTGCAGCGTTCCATCGGCAAGTTTGCGGCGCCGCCGCGCCCGGATAGTCCCCAGGAGTGGGCGAAATTCCGCTCACTCCAGCAGCGCGACGAAAGCGGAACGGTGAAGCCGGACGGCTTGTCGGCGGGGTTGGCGCAACGCAAGCAAATCGTTTCGCGAATACAACCGACTGCCGGGATCAGCCAGAGCGGTTGGACAGCCTCTGGGCCCGGCAATGTTGGCGGGCGAATTCGCGCGGCAGCTATTCACCCGACTAACGCCAACATCATCTTTATCGGCAGCGTCAGTGGCGGCATATGGAAAACTACGAACGGCGGTGGAAGCTGGGCGCCGGTTGCCGATTTCATGGGTAATCTGTCGGTGAGTTCGATTGTGTTCGATCCTACGGATGTTACCGGCAACACCCTGTATGCCGGTACTGGAGAGGGCTTTTTCAACGGGGATTCAGTGCGTGGGGCGGGGGTGTTCAAGTCCACCGATGGCGGCACCACGTGGAGCCAACTTCCCTCCACCAACAATTCGAATTGGTATTACGTCAACCGCTTGGCGATGAATAGCAGCGGCGTCCTGCTCGCCGCCGCTGGACAAGGCTCCCAGGGCATCTACCGCAGCACCGACGGCGGCGCGAGTTGGACGCTGAAGGCGAGTGGCAGATATCTCGACGTGCGTTTCGATCCGAACGATCCTGCCAAGGCGGTAGCGGGCGGTGGTTCAGGTGGCTTGGTGGCGTACTCCAGCGACGCGGGGGCGACTTGGGTTACCACGGCGATTTCCGGCGGCGGTCGGGTCGAGTTGGCTTATGCCAAGGCCAATTCAGGGGTGGTATACGCTTCGGTGGACAAGAGTTCCGGCGAGGTGTTCAAGTCCACCGATGGTGGTGCCACCTGGATGAGTTACGTTACCCCCGCTCATTTAGGCAACCAGGGGTGGTATGCCAATACCATCTGGGTTGACCCTACCGATAGTACCCATTTGCTGGTGGGCGGGTTGGACATCTACCGGATTACCGGCGCGACGCCTGCCGCGACGAAAATCAGCACTTGGTATTACAGCCCCGCTTCCGCCCATGCCGACCAGCACATCATATTCTCCGACCCCGGCTATGACGGCGCCGGCAACAAGCGCGTGTACTTCGGCAACGATGGCGGTATCCAAAAAACCGAGGATGTGGCCGCCGCCAACAGCAACGGTTCCGGCAACGGCTGGACCAACCTCAACAACGGCTTGGCGATCACCCAGTTCTACAGCGGTGCGGGCAATTCCACGATCAACCGCATCATTGGTGGAACCCAGGACAATGGTTCCTTGATGACGACGGGAAGCACCAGTTGGACAACCTTTTTTGGCGGGGATGGCGGCTTTTCCGCGGTTGATCCGGTGGATGGAAATTATCTCTACGGAGAATATGTTTACCTTCAGCTTCATCGGAATTCCTCTGGCGGTGCGTCACAAAGCAGTTATATTTATTCGGGGATTAGTGATGCCGGTAGTGGAAGTACTGCCAACTTTATTGCCCCCTTCATACTTGACCCCAACAACTCCAGCCGCATGCTGGCGGGCGGCCAGTCGCTTTGGGTTAGCGGCAATGTCAAGGCGGGTACGCCATCGTGGAGCAAAATGGTGGATCGCTCAGGCGTTGGGAGTGACTATGTCAGCGCGATTGCCATTGCGGAAAGCGATTCCACTAAGATATGGTACGGCACCAATAGTGGCGGGTTGTATTATTCACTGGACAATGGGGCCAGTTTTCCTCAACTTGTCTTGGGTACCCCTGGGCGCATGGTGCTACGTATCCTTGTTGACAAGACCAACCCCTTCCTGGTCTACGTCTCCTATGGCGGCTACAGTTCCAACAACCTCTACAAACTGATTTCCACCAACAGCGGTGTCACATGGACGGCAACCAACATCACCGGTAACTTGCCCGCCGTCCCTATTCGGGGCTTGGCACGCCATCCCACCAATGCAAACTGGCTGTATGCCGGCACCGAAGTGGGAATATTCAACAGTACCGACGGCGGCAGCAATTGGTTCGCCACCAACGACGGGCCGGCCAACGTTTCTGTAGAAGAACTTTTCTGGTACGACAATTCCACGCTGGTGGCCGCCACGCATGGCCGCGGGATGTTCAAGACCACGGTGGACACCACCAATCCGGGCGATACGATTTCCGTCACGTCCACCAAGACAAACGGGCGTTACAAATCGGGCGAGGTCGTGGATATCCAGGTTCAATTCACCAAGGCGGTCAACGTCACCGGTACCCCGCGGCTCGCCCTCAATAGCGGCGGGTATGCGGACTATCTATCGGGAGACGGCACCAATACCCTGACCTTCCGGTACACGGTGGGGGCTAGCGATACGGCGGCGGATCTTGACTATTCGGCGAGCGGTTCGCTGACGCTCAACGGCGGGACGATCGTGGATAAGACTACCAAGGATGCGGCCAGCCTGACATTGGCGACGCCGGGCGCCACGGGGTCGCTCGGCTACGCAAAGAATCTCGTTATTGACAATGCCGCACCGTCCATTGTGGGTGTTTCCATCCCTAATGCCGCAATGAATATCGGCGATATAGTGACAGCAACGATTACCGTGGCTAGCGATTCGGATATCGGTTACAGTCTGAAGGCGGGATCGACCGTTGGTAGCTTTACCCTCGGTAACCTAACCCGGACCAGCAGTACCAGCTATACGGCTACATTCACGGTAAGCAACGGCGGGACCGATGTCGCGGCGGGTGCCAACGTACCGGTAAACGTCGTCCTGACCGACGGGGCAGGCAACGACAGCACTGCCTATACCACCGCGATATCGCAAAATGCCGACGCCATTGATGCCAACAAGCCGGTTATTTCGGCGGTGAGCATTCCCAACGCGACCATGAAGGTGGGGGATGTTGTCACCGCCACGCTCACGGTAGCAAGCGACGCGGACACCTACACGCTGAAAGCGGGGGCGACTATTGGTGGTTTTGCCTTGGGTAGCCTGAGCAAGACCAACAACACGACGTACACAGCGACATTCACCGTGACGGAAGGTGGAACCGACGTGGCGTCAGGGGCTGATATCCCGGTCAGCCTGACGTTGATCGACACGGCGGGGAATGAAAGTGCGGCATACGCTACTGCGATTGCGCAGAATGGCGATGCGATTGACGCGAATACCCCGGCGGCGCCGACCATCACCGGCGCGACGGTCAACGGGCTGGGAGGCACGGTCACCATAACCGCGCCCCCGACGGGTATCACGGCCTGGCTGGCCCCGGCGGGAACCAGCGTGTTCGCGGTTGGCCCGACCATGACGCGATTGGTTGGCAATGGCAGCAGCACCGCGATTGCCACGCCAACCAACGGCGGGGTATACAAGCTGTACTGGGTGGATGCGGCGGGGAACATTTCTTCCGCTTCCAGCAATGCCCTGACGGTGGATGCCACCGGCCCGACGATCACCGGCATCAGCATTCCGAATGTTGCGATGAAGGTAGGCAGCACGGTGACGGCAACGATTACGGTGGTGAGCGACCCTGACACTGGTTATACCTTGAAGGCGGGTTCCGTCATTGGTGGGTTCACGCTAGGCAGCCTGACGCGGATTAGCAACACCAGCTACACCGCCACGTTCACGGTAAGCAATGGTGGAACAGATGTTGCGGCAGGTGCCAACGTTCCGGTGAACGTCATCCTGACCGACGGGGCAGGCAACGACAGCACTGCCTATACCACCGCGATATCGCAAAATGCCGACGCCATTGATGCCAACAAGCCGGTTATTTCGGCGGTGAGTATTCCCAACGCGACCATGAAGGTGGGGGATGTTGTCACCGCCACGCTCACGGTAGCAAGCGACGCGGACACCTACACGCTGAAAGCGGGGGCGACCATCGGCGGTTTTGCCTTGGGCAGCCTGAGTAAGACCAACGCTACCACCTATACCGCCACCTTTACCGTGACGGAAGGTGGCACTGACGTGGCGTCAGGGGCTGACATCCCGGTGAGCTTGACGTTGATCGACACGGCGGGGAATGAAAGTGCGGCATACACTACTGCGATTGCGCAGAATGGCGATGCGATTGACGCCAACAGCCCGGCGACGCCGATCATCAGTACTTCAACGGTCAACGGACTGGGGGGCACGATTACCATCACCGCGCCCCCGACGGGGATTACCGCTTGGCTGGCTCCGGCGGGAACCAGCGTGTTTGCTGTGGGCCCAACCATGACGCGACTGGTTGGCAACGGCAGCAGCACCGCGATAGTGACGCCGACCAGCGGCGGAGCGTACAAGCTGTACTGGGTGGACGCAGCCGGGAACATTTCATCCGCTTCCAACAATGCCCTGACGGTGGACGCCGTAGCGCCCACGACGACTCTGTCGAGTGTCATATTTGATCCGGCTACCAACACGCTTACCTTTACGGGAGCACAAATGAATTCCTTGTTGGAATCCGGCGAGAACAGCGCAACCGATATCAAGGCACGCCTCGACTGGAGCAAGCTGGCCTGGGATGTCGATGGCAACGGCTCGTTGGACAAGACCTTCGTTTTGGGCGACATTGCATCTGTTACTGTTCCGATGGCTACATCGCTGGTTATCACGTTAACACCGGCATCGGTAAATGCATTGAAAGCTTTGACTGGTTATGGCGCAATCGGCGGAGCAGACAAGGTGGTCGTTACTTCAGGGTTCCTCAAGGATTTAGCCGGAAACCCAGCCACCACGGATGCTTTTAATGGCGTTGTTGCCATCAAGCCGGTCGTTTCACTTCAGCCTGCCGAATGGTTGGCCGCCGACGGGTACACCAAAGCAGGGGCAGCCACTGCGCTGCTGAAATTTACTTTGCAAAGTGACGGTGGCCAAACACTGGATTCAATCAGCGTTACCATTTCGGGAATTATTGGCGGGCTTCAGGCAGGAGATATTGAAAGCCTCGTCCTGGCCAAGGTCGGCTCAGGCAATGCCCTCACCCTTATAGGTTCGGCACAAACCTCAGTTGCGATCAGCGGTTCGGCAACGACTATTTTGGCTGGAACACAAGACCTGTCAACAGCCACGACTTTTGCAGTCGTTGCAAATATCAAGGCAACGGCTCCCACGCATGGCGCCGGCTTCCGTTTGGATATGGCCGGAAATGGCGTTGCTCTGAGTGCCGACAGTCCCACGGTAACTGCGCTGACTTCACAGCACCGACTGAATATCGATACTGTTGCCCCCAGCGTTGCCAGCGTAGGTGTGTCGGGTGCCAGTACTACGACGGCCACGTTGGCGGCGACATTAAACGAGGCTGGAACAGGATATTGGGTGGTATTGCCCGACACCGCCAATGCGCCTTCGGCAACGCAAATCAAGAACGGCCAGGATGACTCTGGTAATGCCGTTGCACTTAAGGGAAATGTGGCAATGGCGTCTGGCATTGCTACCCAGTTTTCTCTGACAGGGTTAACACAAAACACAAGTTACAAAGCGTATCTGGTTGCAACCGACCTGGCTGGAAATGATATTGCCGCCGTTGAAGCCGTGGCGTTTGCAACGACTGCGCCGGTAGTAGTGGTTGGCAATACTGGCGGAGGAACATCTACCTCAACTACCTCAACCACCACCGTCGCCCCCGGCGGCACATTTACCATCGGCAACAGCACCACCCCGGTCGAAGCCGGCGAAGGCAGCACGCTGACCGTCACCGACGGCACCAGCGGTGCCACCATCAACCTGCCCACGCCGTCAACCGGCAGTGACACGTCCAAGCCGGTGACCTTCAAGATCGGCGGCATGGACATGGGCGTCAAGCCGCTGGATAGCGGCTCCGTGGTCAAGACCGCCACCGTCAAGGTGAACGGCGCCGATACCACGGTGCTGACGGTCACCGCCGGCAAGGCGGAGATGAAGGCCAGCGGCACCAATCAGCCGCTGATGGCCTTGGGTAGCGGCGACAATGCGGTGGTGGTGTCTTCTTCGGGTGCCGATGCCAAGGTGACGGCCTCGGTGGACAAGACCACCGGCGTGACCAGCCTTACCTTGGCGGC
>JAGXQV010000029.1 GCA_018336195.1 Sulfuricella sp.
CATCAAGGAGGAACTCCACCGTGACCCCAAAGACTTCGGCTATGCGGGCTATCTTCTCAGCAGATGGTCTTACTGCCGGCCCATTTTCCAACCCCCAGATGTAGCTCTTGCTTGATCCTGTCTTCTCAGCAAGTTGCTCCAACGTCAACTTTAGGCGCTTTCTTTGTGCTCGTATCTTTTCACCCACAATGGTTGCCACGGCATTCTCCTTGATCCAGGAGTTCAGAGTAGGCTTATTTTTTTTGCTTGACAACTGAATTCTACAGTCAGATACTTGATGTACGCCTATACAGAACTTTTCATCTTGGGCGCTTTTCATAAAGGGCTATATATTATGGCAACGACAATTAAATGCACGGCACGTCACATGGCAGGTGGGACAGGACATGAGCACATCAGCCACCTCTGGTGGGATCAGATTGAAGAGTCTGGGAAGGTTCTTAAGAGTGGGGATTGTACGCGGGGAGATATGGTTGCCTACATTGAGAAGAACGGGAATAACTCGGTGTGGTGTCCTGACCGAAATCCGCAACTTAAGGGGGCTTGGGTTCATGTCCATAGCAACGGTCACATCAAGTACGTTCAGACCGTTGCAGATGGCCGCAAGAGTGATAACTTGCTGTCATTGCCTCAGAAATGAGGTTGTCCTTTGACCGCGCCGATGCTTAGCTGGGCATCGGCGCTTTTTGTGTGACACAAGTTTTCTGCTCAACGTGGAACTGGCTAAAACTGCTACTAAACATCAACTGTTGCGGTTGGTTTCTGAATCCGCCCTGCCATTAATCTTGCCAATTTCAACGAAAGACAAATATCGGCAATCGGCACTTCAGCCGAGTCCGCAAGCACGATAAAACTCAGTTGTTGCCTTAAGTTTTGCCTCCAAACCTCACCTCGTAGCACCAATGTGCTACATTATCCTTCGTATTTTGCCTGGAGCCTGATATGTCCACGACCACCATTCGCTTACCGGATGATCTGAAAGTCCGTATTGCTGCTGCGGCGAAACACGCCGGAAAAACCACTCATGGTTTCATTCTGGAAGCCATTACCGAGAAAGCCGAACAAGCTGAACGTCGCGCTGATTTCGATGCCGTTGCGGAGGGTCGCTTTGCCGATATTGTGGCCACGGGCAACACCATTCCGTGGCAGGAAATGCGTGGCTATCTGGAGGCGCGCATTGCCGGAAAGGTTGCGACGCGCCCCGTTGCTCGCAAGCTGGTGCGCTGAAATTGTCCAGCGTCGAGTTGGCGCCTGAGGTTGCAGATGACTTTGATCGTATCCTCGATTATCTGGCCAGTCATGAGGTAGAAAATTTTGGGGAGCGCATCGGTGAAATCATGGCCGCCTTGGATGTTCTGGTGCAGAACCCGTTGATCGGTCGCCCAGTGGCCAATGCAAAGCGCGAACTAGTGATCGGTCGTCGCTCGCATGGTTATGTGGCTTTGTATCGCTACGTCCCCGAGATGGACACCGTGTTCGTGCTGGCGATACGAAGTCAGCGTGAAGCCGGCTACAGTGAAGGGCATTTTGCCGGGTAGAGGGCGCGCCGACGTTTCGCTGAGATCAGCTTCTTGCGACTCTTGGATGGCTATCTGCCTGCCCGCTCCTCAACATCAGCGCCGCAGTTTCCCCGTCACCCACACATACAGCATCGAAACAAGCTGAGCACAGTTCCCAGCAGTAGTCCGCCGATGGCTGCGACCGCCAGCGGCGACATGCGTTCCAGGCCGATGGCGCGCTGCATGGCGATGGGGATCATGCCGGCGATGGTGCCGAAGGCGGTCATCAGAATGGGCTGGTAGCGCAGAGTTGCACCGCGCCGAGTGCGGCGGCTAACGTTTTAGCCACCACCTCGCTCAGCCCCATTAATTTACCGCCGCTCACCCCGCCCGTAAACCGCTGACCAGTTCGCGGGGGCTGACGATGGGCAGGGCGCAGGTCTTGAAGTCGGCGGGATTGCGGGTGACGATTTGGGTTGCGCCGACGTGGATGGCCGCCCGGCATAAGACCGCGTCCTCGAAATCGCGGCACTTGTCGGCCAGGGCTTCTTCCAGCACGGAGCGGGTCACGGGGGCGATTTCGAAGAGGGCGAGCAGGGTTTGCAGTTGTTCCTTCGCCCTGGCCGCGCCGACGGCTTTCGCCGCGAGGTAGTGGAGGGTGGTCAGCGTCGTTGCGCACAGATAGCCCTGAAGGCGGCCTTCCTCGACGAAGCCGAACAGCGTTTCCGCGTCGTCGGCAAAGGGGGCGCGATCCAGCAGCAGATCCAGGACGACGTTGGTGTCGAAGAGGATCCTCACCGGTATTTTTCCTCAAGATGGCGGCGAAAGTCGTCTTCATCCACAACGGCACCCCGCAATGCGCCGCGTAGCGCGCGGGTGCGCGGTGCATTGGCTGGCGGCGGGCCGGCATCGGGTGCTTCCAGCAGGGAAAAATAATCCGCCACCATCTGGGAGACGGATTTGCCGGAATGCCCCGCCACCCGTTTGGCGCGTTCAATCAGGTTTTCATCAAGCCGCAGGGTCAGTTTGGAAGACATGATCTTAGCCTTTGACGTATAGTTGTTTATTGATTGTACGTCATACAGGTTTCGCTATCCATGGCAAATGCCGGAACGAATCGTTTTCCATCCCATCACTCCCGCAGTTTCCCCGTCACCCACACATACAGCATCGGCAGATAAAACAAGCTGAGCACCGTTCCCAACAGCAGCCCGCCGATGGCCGCCACTGCCAGCGGCGACATGCGTTCCAGGCCAATGGCGCGCTGCATGGCGATGGGGATCATGCCGGCGATGGTGCCGAAGGCGGTCATCAGAATGGGCCGGTAGCGCAGTTGCACCGCGCCGAGCGCGGCGGCAAACGCTTCCATCCCTTCCTTGCGGCGTTCCTGGATGAAATCGACCATCAGGATGGAATTCTTGATGATGATCGAGCACAGCAAAATAATCCCCAGCGTGGCGGGCATGCCCAGCGCCTTGT
Source organism: Sulfuricella sp. (assembly GCA_018336195.1). Taxonomy (GTDB): domain Bacteria; phylum Pseudomonadota; class Gammaproteobacteria; order Burkholderiales; family Sulfuricellaceae; genus JAGXQV01. The sequence goes on from JAGXQV010000029.1 coordinate 2,979, forward strand.
CGAAGGCCAGCAGCCCCCAGATCGCGCCGATGGCGGCGAGCGGCAGGATCAGCACCGACAGCAGCGCCAGTGGCACGCTGCCGTAAGACGGCACCAGCACGCCGAACAGCAGCAGCACGCCCACCGCCAGCCCAATCATCATGCGTTTTGTCGAGTGGCCGCCGGCGCCGTTGTCGCCTTCATCACTCAGGGTCACGCCGGGCGGCAATACCTGGCGCGCCGCGGCGACGGCGTTGTCGCTGAGGATGCTGACCGGCATGGTGTCGCGGTAGGCCAGTACATCGACGGTGTAGTGCAGGTTGTCGCTGGTCAGCAGGTTGAGTCCCGGCTGGTGGACGATGCGGCTGATTTCGCCGAGCGCGACCGAAGTGCCATCGGGCAACGGGATCGGCAGCAAGGTAAGCGCCTGCGGATTGGCCCGGTAAGGTTCGGCGAAATAGCCACGCAACGGCACCGCGCCGACCGTCGGCAGTTTGCTCAGACTGGCCATGGCCGCGCCTTTCAGGGGCAACTGGGCCATCACCGCATCGGGCGTCAGCCCCAGCGCGCGCAGCTTGTTTTCATCGAGCACCAGGCTGACTTCGGTGGTGTAGCCGTCCCAGGTGGCGGACACCGAGGACAGCCCCGCCACGCCTTGCAGCGCGGTTTTGACGCGCTCGGCGGCGCCCGGCAGCAGGCGCCAGTCGTCGGCATAAAGGCGCAAATCGAGCGGCGCCTTGATGGTGGATAGCGCGGTGGTGCCCGAGTCGAAGGCGTCGGCGACCGTTACGCCGGGCAACGCGGCGATCTGGCGGCGCAGGTCGGCCTCGATTTGCCAACTGGTTTCGCTGCGTTCCAGGCGGGTGACGTAGCTGATGTTGAGCGTCGCCTCGGCGGGTATCTGGCCGGAACCCAGCGAAATCACCCCAGCCTCGGAGCCGAAAATGGCGCTGACCCGTTTCACGCGCTTGTCCTGCATCAGACGCGCCTCGAATTCCTTGAGGCGTGCTTCGGCAACGGCTACCGGCTGGTTGGCGCCGAAGCGCACATGTACCCGCACGTTGCCGGTATCCATCGGCGGCATGGCTTCCTTGCCGATCACCGGGATGATGGTATTGAAGCTGAACGCCAGCAGCGCGAACGGCGGCAGCACCAGCAACAGGCGGCGGACGAAGCCGCCCTTGAAGGCGAAACCCAGCATCCCGGTATAGAGGCCTGCCCCCGGCGCGATCAGCCGCCCATAAAGACGTTCCATGGCGAGTTCGAAGCGGTTTTTCGGCGGCAGGCCGTTGCGGTACCAGAAGGCCGACAGGCGCGGGATGAAGGTCACGGCGATGAAATAGGAGACGAATACCGCGATCACCACGGTGAGGATCATGTGTTTGTAAATCTGCTGCGGGAAATCGCCGACGAACATCAGCGGGGCGATCACTACCGCCGTCGCCAGGGTGCCGACGAACACCGGGTAGAGCACTTCCTCGGTGCCTTTCTTCACCGCCGTTTGCATGTCCTCGTGCAGCACATCGAGATGCCGCTCGATGTTTTCCAGCACCACTACCGCGTCGTCCACCAGCATTCCCAGCGCCAGGATGATGCCGGTCATCACCAGGATGTTGAGCTCCTTGCCGAGCAGCCACAGAATCGCCAGCGTCACCAGGAATACCAGCGGTATGCTCACCAGCGCAGTGGCGACCGCACGCCAGTTGCCGAGGAACAGCAGGATCACCAGGCTGGTGAAAAGAATCGCGTCGAGCAGCGCTTTCACCATGTTGTCGTTGGAAATCTGGATCAGTTCGCCCTGGGTGTCGCTGACGGCAAACTCGATTTGCGGATAGTGCGCCTTGAGCGCCGGTAGTACCATTTCGGCGCTCTCGATGGTTGTCTGCACCGCCCCGCCCGGTGCGCGCAGCACCGCCACCGCGATGCCCGGCTGGCCGTTGCCGTGGTAGGCGGAATAGCGCTCGGCGTGGGACAGGCTCAATTCGGCTACATCGCCCAGTTTCACGTCGCGGGTCAGCGGCAGCAGGCGCATTTTTTCGACATCGGCGCGTTCGCCGTAGATGCTCAGGGTGTAGCTGCTGCCATGTCCTTGAAGGGTGCCGAGCGGCCAGTCGCGGTTGATCTTGCCGACCAGTTCCGGCAATTGCGCGGTGCCGATGTGCAGCCGCGCCAGCTTGAGCGGATCGAACTCGACCCGCACGGCAGGTTCAAAGCCGCCGAACACTTCGACATTGGCGACATCGGGTTGGGTGACCAGCGCGGCGCGAATGTCGTTTTCCGCCAGCAAACGGATTTGCGCCAGGGAAATCGTGCTGCCGGGTTTGGGGGAAAGCGTCAGCACCAGCACCGGATTGGTGAAAGCGCCCACCGCGTAGACTGAGGAGGGAGGCGCCTCTGCGGGCAGTTTGGCGCGTACTCGCGAGAGGGCGTTATTCACGTCGAGCAGCGCCGCATCCAGGCCTTTTTCATACTCGAATTCGGCGCGGACGATGGACACCTCGTTCTTGTTGGTGCTCTGCACGTCGCGCACCTTGGCGATGGCGTACAACTCCTGCTCGACCTGGCGCGACACCTTCTGCGCCACGCTTTGCGCCGCCGCACCGGGCAACTGGGTAATCACCGTGACCTGCGGGCGCTCCACGTCGGGGTACATGTTGCGCGGCATCTTGAGGTAGCCGATGACGCCGAGCAGCGAGGCGATCACCAGGATCACGTTGAGCAGCAGCGGGCGGTCGTGAAAGTATTTGAACATGGATTACTTTCCGCTGACTTGGATAGAGAACGGCGCACCAGCCACCAGCCGCGACAGGATATCCGGGCTGGCGCAGACGACGCGCCGTCCACCCAGTGCCGCATCGCTGCCGACCGCACCTTCTTCGCCCTGGGCCGTCAAGGTCACGCGGATCGCTTCGATCTGACCGGCGCTTTGCGGCTGGCGATGATGCCCGCCCGCTGCGGCGGGTTGCACCATCGCGTGAGCCGGTGCTTGGTCGTGAGGCTGATGGTGGTTTTGTCCGGGGTGTTCGGGCTGATGCGCCGGTTGATGCGTTGATTCCTGGGCCGGCATTATTTCGCCGCCCTCTTCCTTCAACGCCAGCACGGTGGCGCTGTGGCCGTCGTCGTTCAACAAGCATACGCGTGGCAGCAACACGGCTTCCGGTGAGCGGAAAATCACCAAGCGGGCGTCAATGCGCGATCCCGGCAACAGCGCGGCGTCTTGGCTACGCGCCTCATAACGCCGCAAACCTTGCGCCCCGGCTTCCGGCCATGGGGTCAGGGGCAGCATCTGGTCGCCGATACGCAACCCCGCCGGATGCAGGGTTTCCGGCACACTCACCAGCAAACGAGTGCCGGCGGCGGTATCGGTGATCTTGAGTAGCGGCTTGCCGGGTGTAACCAGATCGCCCGGCTGCGCCATGCGCTGGCTGACTACGCCGTCGAATGGCGCGGTGATGAGGCCGTAGCGCAGATTCTCGCGAGCCGCTGTCACGGCGGCGTTATTGGCTTGAAGCAGCGACGCATAAGACTGCATCGCTGCACTGGAGGCGGCATGGCGGGCGCGCACGGCGGCCAGTGCGGCCTCGGCGGATTGCACCTGCTCCAGCGAGACGCCCTGGATTTTGTACAACGTCTGTACACGCCGGGTGCGTTCTTCCTCGGCCTTGAGGCTACTCTCGGCTGCCGCCAGTTCCGCCGCCAACGTGCCTTCCTGCAAGCGGCTTTGCGCCAGGGTGGCCGCGCTACGCTGCAAATCGGCCTCTGCCTGGCTGACATCCAGCTTCGCCAGAATCGCGCCCTTTTTGAAACGCTCGCCCTCGAACAGCGGCAAGGCCGTGACGTAGGCCGTCAAACGGCTCGCCACCACGCTGTCGCGCAAGGCTTGCACGTCCGCCACCGCAGGCTGGGTAAGGCGGGTGTGGCCTACCGCCAGCATCCGCGCTTCGACCACCACCGGCAGCAGGATCGGCCCGGTTTCATGGGCGTGTTTTTGGCTCTTGGTGTTGAGCAGCAGAGCGCCGCCGCCGACCAAGGCGACGACAACCGAAAAGGCGATGATTTTTTTGTTCATAGTCCATCCATCCGTGCAATATAGGTTTCGACAGGCAATCCGTTGACCACTTGCGCCGCCGACCAGGCAGCGGCAGCACGTGCTCTGGCCTGCGCCAGGCGGTAGCGGGCGTCGAGCAGGTCGCGCTCGTGGCGGAAGAGGTTTTCCAGGGTTTGATTGCCGAGGCGCTGCATTTCCTGCTGCACTTGCGCCACTTGTTCGCGGTAGTCCGTTTCCTTTTCCATCGCGGCGGCATCCACCAGTGCCGCGTCGTAAGCGGCGTGCAGGCCGGCAAGCTGCCGCTCGCTGTCGCGCCGGGCGGCTTCGCTTTGTTCGGCGGCAGCCTGCGCGTTCAGCCCTTGGGCCTTGGCCTGCTGGTATTGGGATACACCCAACGGCAGGCTGATGACGCCGCCCACCGCCCAGGTGTCGCGATGGTCGCCGCCGGGAACGTTGTTGCGAAAATAGTTGGCGTCCAGGCTTAACGACGGCAGCAGGGCGCGCCGGGCTTCATCGGCTTGGGCTTGTGCCGCTTGGTGACGGGCTTGGGCAATTTGTAGTGGCAGGGCAACCTCGGAGGAATCCTCCCAGGCGGGCACCCGGATTTCGCCTGCCGTCGGCAGCAGCTTTTCCTGCCCGCTGGCCTCGGCAAGATCGGCCTGGGCTTGTGTTAACGCCCCATTCAGTACGGCGTCGTCGGCGGCGAGTCGCGCCAGTTCGCTCTCGGCGTAACGGGCATCCACCCCCGCCGCCTTGCCCAGCTCCACTTCCTTGAGGGTTCTGCGGTAAGTGGCTTGCACGCGCTGCACGGAGAGCGCGAGCGCGGCACGCTGTTTGAGTAGAGCTTGCAGGGATAGGTAGGCGCTGGCGGCTTGGTGCAGTTTGAGCAGAGCCTGCTGGCGGCCTAGCAATTCGCTGGCGGCCAAATCCTGCTTGGCGCGTTCCCGGCTGGCGGCGATCACCCCGAACAAATCCACCGGCAAGCTGTAGTTCACGCCGCTTTGAACGATGCGTTCGGAAATCAGCGGAACCATCGGCGTGCCGGGGGTGAACACGCCCACCACGCGCTGCCCTTCATAACGATGCCAGCCACTGGAGAGCACCGCGCTGCCCAGATAACGCCCGCTCACCGCGTCGGCCTGCGCCTGTGCCGCTGCGGTCTGATTGGTTGCCGCACGCAACTGTGGATGCTGCAAGGTCGCCTGCAACAAATCGCCCAGTTCGCCTGCTGCTGCGCCGAAACTGAGCACCATGCCCAGCAGCAAGGAACCGGATTGAATGCGCCTGGCACGGAAAAGGCGCGCCGGATTGCGTGTCGAGAAATGCTGCAACATTTGCCATGGCCCATGAATTTTTATCATGAGGAATTAGAGCATTGCCGTGTAAGCTGAACGTTACACGGTCAGCCATTTTGTAACTCAATGTAACTGGCGGCTGGGGTTGTCACACTGGGTTACAAAGGGTTTGCTCGGAAGACCACGGAAGGGGTATAAAAGCCGCCATGAACACTCCCGACCACATTCTCGTCGTCGATGACGATGCCGAAATCCGCAGCCTGCTCGGCGAATACCTGCGCAAAAACGGTTACCAGGTCACTGCCGTCGGTGATGGCAAAGCGATGCGCGCGGCGCTCGAACAGGGGCGCATCGACCTGATCGTGCTCGACCTGATGCTGCCCGGCGACGACGGCCTGGTGCTATGCCGCGATTTACGGGCGCGCTCAATGATTCCCGTCATCATGTTGACGGCGCGCGGCGACGAGATGGATCGCATCATCGGCCTGGAAATGGGCGCCGACGATTACCTGCCGAAACCCTTCAACCCGCGCGAGCTGCTGGCCCGCATCAAAAGCGTGCTGCGTCGCGCCAGGAACCTGCCGGACAGCACGCCCCTGGAGGACGCGCTACACATTCTTTTTGCCGACAGGCGGCTGGATGTCACGGGACGGCAACTGCTTTCCCCCGAAGGCGTGGTGGTGCCGTTGAGCGGCGCCGAATACCGCTTGCTCAAGATATTCCTGGGCCATGCCAACCGGGTGTTGAGCCGGGATCAACTGATGGATTGGCTCCAGGGACGTGAAACCGACCCCTTCGAGCGCAGCATCGACGTTCTGGTCAGCCGCCTGCGCCATCGCTTGGGGGACGATGCCAAGGAACCTTCGATCATCAAGACGGTGCGCGGCGAAGGCTATGTGTTGTCGGCGCGGGTGGAGGCCGAGCGATGAGGCTGGCGCCGCAAACCCTGTTCGGGCGGATGGTGCTGATCCTGCTGGGCAGTCTGGTGGTGGTCATCTCGTTCAGTGCCGGGATTCATCTGCGCGAACGCGGCAAGCTGCTGTTCCGCGCCGGGGCGATGCAATCCGCGCAACGCATCGCGGATCGGGTGCAGATGCTGGACAGCCTCGACGAGCGGGAACAAAAGCATTTTCTTGGCGCGCTGAATGGCGGTGATTTGCCGGTCGCGCTGGATACCCCGCCCCGCGCCGAAAGCGGCGACCCGCTGCTCGAACCGGTGGCGGATTTCAGCCGCTTCCTGCGCGGCCACTTCGCGGCGGAGCGGCCCGTCCGCATTGCCGTCATGCCCAGCAACAGCGGTTCCACCAGCCTGGCTTGGCAGGGCGACCTGATCGGGCAGCGCTTTGTGCCGCCGGACCTGGCGCTCCACGTTCAGGTGCGCCTGCAAAACGGACACTGGGCCAGCTTTGACCTCGCCCTGCCGCAACGCGCATTCGTCTGGCCTTACCACCTCTTCGTGAACCTGCTGATCCTGCTGGTGGTCGTGCTGGTTTCGACCCTCATCGCCGTGCGTCTGGCAACGCGCCCCTTGCAGGTGCTCGCCGCCGCCGCCGAAGACCTCGGCAAGAATATCCATCACCCGCCACTGGATGAAAACGGCCCGGCGGAAGTGCGCCGCGCCGCGCATGCCTTCAACACCATGCAAAACCGCCTGGTGCGCTACATCCAGGATCGCACCCGTATTCTCGCGGCGATGTCGCACGATCTGAAAACGCCGATCACCCGCTTGCGCTTGCGTGCCGAACTGCTCGACGATGGCGATATCAAGGCGAAATTCGACAAGGATTTGCAGGAAATGGAAGCCATGGTAACCGCCACCCTCGACTTCATGCGCGGCATGGAACGCCAGGAAGCGACGCAACAGGTGGACATCATGGCGCTGCTGGAAAGCATACAGGCCGACGGTGAGGAAATGGGCCGGAAAATTCACCTTCAGGGTTCGGCGGAGCGCCCTTTCCCCGGCGCACCCGCTGCGCTCAAACGCTGCCTCGGCAACCTGATCGACAATGCCGTCAAGTATGGAACGAGCGCCGACATCAGCGTATCCGGCAATGAAAAACACCTGGAAATCCGCATCAGGGATCGCGGCCCCGGCATCCCCGAGGAACAACTCGAACGGGTGTTCGAGCCGTTCTTCCGCCTGGAGGAATCACGCAGCCGCGATACCGGCGGCACGGGACTGGGGCTGAGCATCGCCCGCAACATTGCCCAGGCACACGGAGGCGAGCTGGTGTTGCGCAACCACCCCGACGGCGGGATCGAGGCGATTCTTGGCTTGCCGCGTCCCGCCTGATTGAGGGCGAATTACCGCCCGAACACCGCCGCCCTACCCAATTCCTGCTCGATTTCCAGCAAGCGGTTGTACTTGGCAATCCGCTCGGAACGGCACGCCGAACCGGTTTTGAGCTGACCGCCCCCCATCGCCACGGCGAATTCGGCCATGAAGGTGTCTTCGGTTTCGCCGGAACGGTGGGAGATGACGAAGCCCCAACCGGCCTTGCGGCACAGGTGAATGGCGGCGATGGTTTCGGTAACGCTGCCGATCTGGTTGAGCTTGATGAGCGCGGCGTTGCAGGATTTTTCCGCGACGGCACGCTCGATGAAGCGGGTGTTGGTCACCAGCAGGTCGTCGCCGACGATCTGGATTTTGTCGCCCAGCACGGCGGTTTGTTCGCGGAAGCCTGCCCAGTCATTTTCGGCCAGGCCGTCCTCAATGGAGACGATGGGGTATTTTTCCACCCAAAGCTTGAGCAGGGCCGTCATTTCGGCGGCGCTCTTGTCGCCTTGACCACTGCGGGTGAGGCGGTATTGGCCGTCCTCGAAGAAGGAACTTGCCGCCAGATCGAGAGCGATGGCGATGTCCTTGCCGGGCTGATATCCGGCGGCGGCAATGGCTTCGACGATCAGTTCGCAGGCTTCGTCGTTGCTCTTCACTTGCGGCGCAAAGCCGCCTTCATCGCCGACGCTGGTGGCGTAGCCCTTGGCGGCGAGAATTTTCTTCAAGGCGTGGAAGGTTTCGGCGCCGTAACGCAGGGCTTCGGCAAAGGTCGGCGCGCCGATGGGGTAAATCATGAATTCCTGGAAATCCATCCCGGAATCGGCGTGCTTGCCGCCGTTCAGCACGTTCATCATCGGCACCGGGATATGCACTGCACCGGCACCGCCCAGGTAGGCGTAGAGCGGCAGGTCGCTATACTCGGCGGCGGCGCGGGCAACCGCCTGGGATACCCCGAGTATCGCGTTGGCGCCCAGCCTGGCCTTGTTCGGCGTGCCGTCCAGCTCGATCATGGTCAGGTCGATTTGTGCCTGCTGGCGCGGGTCGAAGCCGACCAGAGCCGGGGCAATCAGCTTGTTGACGTTGGAGACAGCGGTAAGCACGCCCTTGCCGCCGTAGCGTTTCTTGTCGCCGTCGCGCAGTTCCACCGCCTCGTTTTCCCCGGTGGATGCGCCGGAAGGCACCGAAGCGGTGCCGACGATGCCGTTGTCCAGCACAACGTTCACCCGGATGGTGGGATTGCCGCGCGAGTCGAGGATTTCCAGGGCGTGTATGGCGTCGATACGTGGGAACATGGTGAGTCCTTTCAGCAGAGAATCAAATTATCAGTCTAGGCCATCTGTGTGAACTTGCCGTGTCGGCACCCAAAATTTCAACAAAAGCGCCGCCAGAATGGCGCACCCGGCAGCAAAGCCGAATGCCGCCTCCGGCGCGAACGTCTGCCACAACCAGCCGAACAGCAACGATGCCGGTAGCAGCATCACCCCGGCAGTGAGGTTGAACCAGCCGTAAGCGGTTCCCAGCAATTCCTTGGGTGCCAAGTCGGCGACCAGGGCTTTTTCCGCGCCTTCGGTGGCGGCCATGAACAAGCCGTAGAAAGCGAACAGCGGCCACAAGAGCCACAGGTTATGGCCGTTCAAGCCGAGCAGCAGGTAAAACGCCCCGTACACCGCCCAGCCGCCGACGATCAGGCGGGTGCGCCCGAGCTTGTCGGAGAGCGCCGACAAGGGCGTGGAAAACAGCATCGCGGTCGCCGACACCAATGCCCACAGCAGCGGCACCTGGGCGTCTGGCAATCCCATGTCGCGAGCGCGCAGCAGCAAAAACATGTTGGAGGAATTACCCAGGGTGAACAGCGCCAGTACCAGCAAGTAGCGTTTAAACACCGGGGGAAAGCCTTGCAGCGTCCAACTGAAAGCCGGTTTGGTATGCGCTATCTCGCGCTGCGGATCGCGGATGCTCAGCGCCAGAATGACCGTGATGACGCCCGGCACCAGCGTCCACAACAAGATATCGCGAATCGGCATGCCCCGCGCCAGCAACCAGGCGGCGAGCAACGGCCCGACCACCGCGCCGGCATTGTCCATGGCGCGGTGAAAACCAAAGGCCAGGCCGCGCTGCTCGGGAGCCACGCTCAATGCCAACAGGGCATCGCGCGGCGAAGAACGCAGCCCTTTGCCAACCCGGTCGGCAAAGCGCAACGCCAGCACCCACGGCCAAGACGCAGCCAACGCCAGAAAAGGCCGTCCTAGCGCGGCCAGGCTGTAGCCGCCCACCACCCAATACTTAGTGGAATGCATGCGGTCGGCCAGCACGCCGGCAAATAGCTTGAGCAGGCTACCGGTCGCCTCGGCGATTCCTTCGATGATGCCCAGCGCCTTGGGGCCGGCCATCAGCACCGAGGCGAGATAAAGGGGCAGGAGGGGATAGACCAAATCGCTGGCCGCATCGTTGAAAAAACTCACAAAGCCCAGCAGCCAGACGGTAGACGGCAGCGCGAACAAAGTCTTCAGCATTGGCGCACCCGCATCACACAACGCATGGCAGGTTGCGCCAGAAGTTCAGCAATGCGCGCCATTCAGCACGCCGTATTCGACCGGCGTCCTGACATAAAAGAGCGGCAGTTTTTCTTCCCGGATCAAGGCCAGCAGGCGTTCCGCGTCTGCGTCGCTGACGATGAACTCCACCACCACCGGCAAATCGCCGGCCAGTTCGAAAAAATGATCTTCGTGGAGGATGCCGTCGCGCCCGAAGCCGGCGATGGCGTGGAACGCGGAACCGCCCGGAATCCCGATTTTCTTGGCCTGTTCCAGCAACCATTCGTAAGCCAGGAGGTGGTGGTGCTGACGTGTTTCATGCAGGTAGAAACGGATGCAGGTGCCTTTCATGATGCGCCTCTTTCCAGGAATTTGAAGGTCAGGATACCCAGCGCGGTCATCGCCAGCGAGCCGAACAGATGGGTTGCCGCAGCGGTCAGGCCCCACAGGTATTCCGCGCGCGCCAGGAGTCCCACCACCTCGGCCGAAAAGGTGGAAAAAGTGGTGAGTCCGCCGAGGAAGCCGGTGATGATGAATAGCCGGGCTTCCGGAGGAAGGCCGGCGTGAGCGGAAAAATACGCGACCGCCATGCCGACGAGGTAGCCACCGATCAGATTGGCCGCCAGGGTGCCCAACGGCAAGGTCGGAAAAACCGGATTGAGCGCTACTCCCAACCACCAGCGCAACCACGCGCCAAAGGCTGCGCCGGCCCCTACTGCGAGAAATCCGTATAGATTCATGTGATTCCTCGGCGGATTATGCTAGTGGTCTGCTTTGGAAATAGCGCAACCATTGTAGGGCGGGCTTTAGCACGCCATGGCGGACTGAAGTCCGCCCTACAGCAGCATCGTGACTTCGCAAGCACCACACTAGTGCAAGGTTCGGTCGCTGCCGCAGCATTGCTTGAATTTCTTGCCGCTGCCGCACGGACACGGATCGTTGCGCCCCACTTTAGGCGCTTCGCGGCGGACCGGTTCAGAGGACTTGAGGCTTTGCATGAAGCGATAGATATCGCCGATCACACTGGGGAAAAGTTCTTCAGCTTCGGCCATGGCTTTCTCTTCTTCCTTCGGGGTAAGCCAGGGTTCCTTGTGTTCGAGCGCTTCTTCCTTGAGCGCGCCGTTGAGCAGGAAAAACACTTCCATTTTTTCGCTAAGATCCTCGGCGTATTCGCCCGCCGCTTCGAACCAGTCGGTTTCGCCGATTTGCGAGCCGAACACGTAGCCGTCGCACCAGGCCGCGTAATCGAGCTCATCGGGGTTCTCTTCGAGGCCGTAAAGGATCAGGTCGAATTCCTCTTCGTTGGCGAGCGCGCCGGCAATGCTGTTGTAGAACTTCATCAGCAAGGCCATCGTTTCTTCGGCTTGGGCGGGACTTTCGAAGTTGGGTTCGCCGATGGCTTCGGCAATCCAGTCGCCCGGCGACACCATGTCGGGTGAGCTGATGACTGCACACAGGAAACCCTGCATGGCGTCGAGCGTCATCGCCTCGCCCTGGAAGGCGTCGGATGCCAGCAGGTCTTCGAGACGGTCGAGTTCATCGGAGGTCATGATGGAGGTTTGCATGATTATTCCTTGGTTGATTGATTGTTACCGATTACCCAAACGTAAAACATCGGCAGGTAGAAAAGCGACAGCACTGTCCCCACCAGCAGCCCGCCGATGGCGGCGTCGGCCAGCGGCGACAAGCGTTCCAGCCCGACCGCGCGCTGCATGGCGATGGGGATCATGCCGGCGATGGTGCCGAAAGCCGTCATCAGGATGGGCCGATAGCGCAGCTTGACCGCCCCCAGCGCTGCCTCATAGGCGTTCAGTCCGTCGCGGCGGCGTTCCTGGATGAAATCGACCATCAGGATGGAATTCTTGATGATGATGGAAAACAGCAGAATAATGCCAAGTATCGCCGGCAAAGCCAACGCCTTGTTGAAGGCCAGCAACCCCCATACCGCGCCGATGGCGGACAGCGGCAAAATGACGATGGACAGCAGGGCCAGCGCCACGCTGCCGTAGGACGGAACCAGCACGCCGAAAAGCAGCAGCACGCCCAGCCCCAGGCCCGTCAACATACGTTTGCGCGAATTGGCGCCTTCCGCGCCATCGCCCTTGTCGGCGAATTCCACTCCGGGAGACAGCACTTTCTCCGTGGCTTTCTGCGCCCCCTCGCTAATCATGCTGATCGGCGCGGTATTGCGGTAACCCAGTACGTCCAGGCTGTAACGCAGGCCGTTGCTGGTCAGCATGGAGAGCCCCGGCTGCTGGACGACGTGGGCGATTTCCCCGAGGCTCACCGCGCTGCCGTCCGGCAAGGCGATCGGCAACAACGTCAGACTGCCCGGATTGGAACGGTACGGCTCGGCGAAATAGGTGCGCACCGGCACCGCGCCGACCGTCGGCAACTTGCTCAGGGAAGCCACCGCCGCGCCTTTCAACGGCAATTGGGCAAGCACCGCGTCGGGCAGGAGGCCGAGGGCACGCAGCTTGTCTTCGTCGAGCACCAGATTGGCTTCCAGGGTATCGGCATCCCAACTGGTGGATACCGAGGTCAGCCCCGCCACCTGGCCCATGGCGGCCTTGACCTTCTCGGCGGCGGCGGGCAACAAGCGCCAATCTTCGGCAAACAGGCGGATATCCACCGGCGCCTTGACGGTGGACAACGCAGTCGCCCCGGAATCGAAGGCGTCGGCGATGGTCACGCCAGGCAACGCGGCCAACTGGCGGCGCAGATCCGCCTCGATCTGCCAACTCGATTCACCCCGCTCCAGGCGACTCACGTAATGGATAGTAAAGGTGGCCTCCGCCGGCAATTGCCCGGACCCCAGGGAAATCACCCCGGCCTCGGAACCGAACGTGGTGCTGACACGCAACAGACGCTGGTCCTGCATGAGGCGGGCTTCGAAATCTTTGAGACGGGCTTCCGCCACGCTCACCGGCTCGTTGGCGCTGAACTTGACGTGCACCCGCACGATGCCGGTATCCATGGGCGGCAGGGCGTCGTTGCCGATCATCGGCATCACCGTCTTGAAGCTGAACACCAGCAGGAAAAAGGCCGGGATCACCAGGATCAGGCGCCGCGCGAAGCCGCCGCGGAAGGCGAATTGCAGCATCCCCGTATAGATCTTCGCGCCGGGTTCGACGCCCTGCTGGTAAAGCCGCTCCATCAGGCGTTCCAGACGGTTCTTGGGCGGCATCCCGTTGCGGTACCAGAACGCCGAGAGGCGCGGGATGAAGGTTACCGCGATGAAATACGAGGTGAATACCGCGATCACCACGGCGAAAACCAGGTGTTTGAAGATCTGCTGGGAAAAATCGCCGACGAACATCAGCGGCGAAATCACCACCGCCGTCGCCAGGGTGCCCACAAATACCGGGAACAGGACTTCCTCGGTGCCGTGCCGGACCGCCGTCTGCATGTCTTCGTGCAGCACTTCTAGGTGGCGTTCGATGTTTTCCAGCACCACCACGGCGTCATCCACCAGCATCCCCAAGGCCAGGATAATGCCGGTCATCACCAGGATGTTCATTTCCTTGCCGAGCAGCCAGAGAATCGCCACCGTGGACAGAAACACCAGCGGGATGGAAATCAGCGCCGTCACCACGGCTCGCCAGTTGCCGAGGAAGAACAGGATAATCAGGCAGGTAAAGACAATCGCCTCCTGCAAGGCCTGCACCATGTTGCTGTTGGAGTTGCGAATCAACTCGCCCTGGGTGTCCGCCACCGCGAATTCGAGGTTGGGATAGCGCGCCTTGAGCAACGGCAATTGAACCTCGACGTCATCGATGGCGGCCTGCACCGGGCCGCCCGGCGCGCGCAACACGGAAATGGCGATTGCCGCCTTGCCGTTGCCGTGGAAGGCAGAATAGCGTTCGCCATGGGAAAGTTTCAGTTCCGCCACGTCACCTAGCGTCAGTCCTTTCGCCAGCGGCAGCAGGCGCAGCTTGTCGAGCTCCGCGCGTTCACCGTAAACCGTCATGGTCATGGCGCTGCTTCCGCTCTGCAGGGTGCCGAGCGGCCAGTCGCGGTTGAACTTGCCGATCAGTTCCTGCAATTGGGCTTGGCTGATGCGGTATTTGGCGAGTTTGAGCGGGTCGAATTCAACCCGTACCGCCGGCTCGAAACCACCGAAAACTTCCACATTGGCAATACTCGGCGCGGTAATCAGGCTGGTGCGAATGTCGTTTTCCGCGAGCAAGCGCACTTGCGCCAGATCCAAGCCACTCTCGGGTTTCGGCGAAACCGCCAACACCATCACCGGCTGGGTAAAGCCCCCCACCGAATACACGCTGGAGGGCGGCGCTTCCGCCGGAAGCTTGGCACGAACCCGCGAGAGCGCGTTGTTGACGTCGAGCAGCGCCGCATCCAGGCCTTTTTCGTATTCGAATTCGGCGCGCACGATGGAGACTTCGTTCTTGTTGGTGCTCTGCACGTCGCGCACCAAGCTCAGGGCATACAGTTCCTGTTCCAGCGGGCGCGACAGCTTCTGTGCCACCGACAGCGCTGACGCGCCGGGAAGCTGGGTAATCACCGTGACCTGCGGGCGTTCCACGTCGGGATACATGTTGCGCGGCATCTTCAGATAGCCGATCACCCCCAGCAGCGAGGTAATCGCCAGAATCATCGCCAGCAACAAAGGGCGGTTGTAAAAATATCTGAACAACATGCCGTTTACCTTTGCCCGTTGGCCGGCTTGAACGGCGCGCCCGCCGCCAGGCGGGCCAGGATATCCGGGCTGGCGCAGGCGATATGTTGCCCGGCCAGACCTTCGTCGCGGGTCGCCGCCCCCTCTTCGCCGCTCGCCGCCAGGGTGAGTTTTTTCACCGTTGCCTTGCCGTCGTGAAGCTGCACCACGCCGGCGGTTTTCCCGTCGTCGTTGAGCAGGCAGGTACGCGGCAGGAACACCGCCTTGTCGGACTGGAACACCACCACTTGGGCTTCCACCCGCGACCCCGGCACCCACGCGCCGCCGGCGGCACGCGCCTCGTAGCGGCGCAATCCTTGTTGTCCGGCCTCCGGCCAGGCTTGCAGCTTGAGGCGCTGCTCGCCGAGGAGCAACGCCACGGGTTGCAGACGCTCCGGCACATTCACCAGCAAGCGCACGCCCGCGCCGACATCGACGATCTTGAGCAACGGCTTGCCCGGTGTCGCCAAGTCGCCGGGCTGCGCCAGACGCTGACTCACCACCCCGTCGAAGGGCGCCGTCATCATGGCGTAACGCAAATTCTCTTTGGCTGCCTCGCGCGCCGCCGAATTAGCCTGCAATAGCGCCTTGAAATTCTGCATAGCGGCACTGGCAGCGGCAAAACGGGCGCGCACCCCGGCCAGAACGGCTTCGGCGGTCTGCACTTGCTCCAGCGAAACACCCTGAATTTTGTAAAGTGTCTGGAGCCGCTGGGTACGCTCCTGCTCGGCCTTGAGAGTGCTTTCAGCGGCGGCCAGATCGGCCGCCAGGGTACTTTCCTGGAGGCGGGTTTGCGCCAGACTCGCATCGGCGCGCTGCAAATCGGCATCGGCCTGGCTGACGTCGAGTTTCGCCAGCAACGCGCCCTTCTTGAAACGCTCCCCTTCATACAGCGGCAATTCGGTGACGTAAGCGGTCAGGCGGCTCGCCAGGACGGTATCGCGAAGCGCCTGCACCTCGACGACGTTGCGCAGGGACAGCGAAACCGCCCCGGCTTGCAGCACCTTTTCCTCGATGACCACCGGCAGGCTGGCCGGCGGCGGCTCGGCGGCCAATTGTTCGCGCTTCTTCTTGACCAGTACCACCCCACCCGCGACGAGGGCAAGGATCACCAATCCAGCTATCAGTTTTTTCTTCATTTTTTGGTATCCAACTTGGCTATGTAGGTTTCCGCGGGCATTCCCGCAATCACTTGCGCAGCCGACCAGGAAACGACCGCCCTTGCCTGAGATTGCGCCATGCGGAATTGAGCATCGAGCAAGTCGCGCTCGTGACGGAACAGGTTTTCCAGGGTCTGGCTTCCGAGGCGCTGCATTTCACGCTGCACCTTCACCACTTCCTCGCGGTAGAGGATTTCCTTTTCCAGGGCGCTGACATCGGCATTGGCACTCTCGTAAGCGGCGCGAAGGCCGACAAGCTGGCGCTCGGCATCGCGCAACGCCGCCCGCGCCTGATCGACGGCAGCCTGTGCCGAATGTTTTTGCGCAGCAGACTGCTGATACTGGCTCACCCCCAGCGGCAGCGAAATCACCCCGCCGAACGCCCAAGTATCGCGATCATCTCCGCCGCCGCTATTGCGGAAATAGTTGGCGTCCAGGCTTACTTGCGGCAATAGCGCACGTCGCCCCTCGTCGGCTTGCGCGCGCGCCGCCCCTTCACGCGACTGCGCCAACCGCGCCGGGATCGTATCGCCAAAAGGGATATCCTCCCACGCGGGTAAGGGCGTGACGCCCACGCTTGGCAGAAAACTCTCCCGTCCGCTGGCTTCGGCCAATTCCGCTTGGGTCTGGGCGAGATTGCCCTTTAATAGCGCTTCGTCGGCAATCAAGCGGGCCAATTCGCTTTCCGCATAACGGGCTTCCACGCCGGCAGTTTTGCCCAGTTCGACTTCCTGCCTAACACGCAGAATCGTCGCCTCAACCCGCTGCCGGTAAAACCCGAGCTCCTCGCGCTGCTTCTGCAAAGCGCGCAACGTCAGGTAGGCGGCAGCGGATTGGTGGAGCTTAAGCAGAGCCTGCTGTTGAGAAACCAGTTCGGCAGCGGAGACATCCTGCTTGGCCCGTTCGCGATTGGCAGCAATCACTCCGAACAGATCGACCGGCAGGCTGTAATTCACCCCGGTCTGGACTATCCGGTCCGCTGTCAGCGGCAGGCCAGGCTGACCGGGAACATAGACCCCGACCACGCGGATTCCCTCGTAACGATGCCAGCCGGAAGACGCCACGACGGAGCCGAGATAACGCCCGGTCGCCGCATCCTGCTGTGCCTGGGCCGCATTTTTCAAGGACTGCGCCGCCTCGATCTGCGGATGATGCAGGGTATCCCGGAGGAGTTCGCCCAATTCACCTGCCCGCCCCCCAGAACTGACCAGCAGTCCGAAAATCGCCAAAAAAAGTGTGGATTTCATTAGATATAAAAAGGTTTTTCAAACTCACCATGGATTATCGCATACACGATGAAACTTTCATCTTGAAAAAGTTCTGGAAAAAACAAACCAGGTGTTGCTATAATGCGCGGCTTGCAAGTTTCAGTGGTGGACGTAGCTCAGTTGGTAGAGTCCCGGATTGTGATTCCGGCTGTCGTGGGTTCGAGTCCCATCGTCCACCCCAACGATTTCTGCAAATGCGGCACCGGATGTTTGTGGTTGACAAAGCCAGAACGCCCAAGGATAATGCCGGCTTTTCGGGGGTATAGCTCAGCTGGGAGAGCGCTTGCATGGCATGCAAGAGGTCAGCGGTTCGATC
>JAGXQV010000030.1 GCA_018336195.1 Sulfuricella sp.
ACTGCAAAAAGCAGCGTAGGCAATAAACCGCAAGGCTACACTTAAAAAACAGAAAATTCTGTCCAGCTATATGGCGCCACCTCTCCGGCAATTACTATCATGATGCCCAGCGAAGACTAGTCCGCCCAAATCCGATGCAGTAGAAATAGCCGCCAATCCCCCCCTTGACCACGACATAGGTGTGCATCACAATTGATAGCGAAAGGGTTGATATGGAATTCAAACCAAACTATCTACGCCCATTTATTTCATTCGTTAAAAAACAGCATCGACCTTTCAAAGCTCGAATTGAAGATGAAACTTCGAAGATTTGCAGGAACTCGGAAATAGGCGAATTTAAGACCGGAGATTTATCAGGAATTCAAGTACATAAATTCCGGTTTGATAATCGCGAATGGCTGATTGCTTATCACGTCAAAGAAGGAATCGTGGAAGTGGTTTTAATTGATTTTTTCCAGATTGGAACTCACGAAAATTTTTATCAGGATTTGAAAGCTTATTTGCAGTCGAAAGGATGGTACAAATGATTAACGCCAAACAAGTATTTGACGATTTTGTGAAGCTGGATATTAATGAGCGTACACGCTTTTTTAGTTTGCTATCCAACACCATCGAACCGGATCACATGACGCATGATGAATTATTTGGCGACTTAAAAGATGCGGAATTCACAGCCCAAGAGTCCGCCAAATACCTCGAAATCAGCATGGCAACATTTCGCCGTCATTTAAAAAACAAGAAAATCAGGGCTTGTTCGACAGTCGGAAATGTTCATTTGTTTTCAATTGATGATTTGCGAGCATTCAAAAATGCAATGAATTTGTTGCAGTAGTTAATATTGGTACAACCCACCAGAAATTGAAAAAGCCCCGTCATTGGACGGGGCTTTTTTTCACCGAAAATTCAGGGGGCAGCCCCTCCAAGCCAGCTTGGCGACCTGACGCGACGCACCCACCGACACAAAAAGCCAAGTTCCGGGAACTTGGCTTTTTGCTTACCGAAAACCATCAACGCCCAGGTCCGGACGGTGGTGAACCGCCACCACTAGGAGGCGTACCACCTGCCGGAGGCATGGTGCCACCTGGAGGAGGCGTCGTTCCACCTGGAGGAGGCGTCGTTCCACCCGGAGGAGGCGTCGTTCCACCTGGAGGAGGCGTGGTGCCGCCCGGAGGAGGCATGGTACCCGGCACCGGCGGCGGGGCGCCGAAAGTAATGGTGCCGTCGCCATTATCGATGGCACCCGGCGGCAACGCGCCGGTGGGTTTGGGCACCGTCATGCTGCCGTCGGTGCCGGCGGCGACCGGCTTGAAATCCGTCGGAGGAGGCACCTGCAAGCTGCCATCCGTACCTACCTTGGTACCGGTGGGGTAAAGACCGATCATGTCTTCCGGCTTCATCCCGACCGGGATGCTGATCTTAATGGCACCCGTCGCATCCATCTGGCTGGGCGTGAACGTGCCGGGCAACTGGGTTCCGTCGGAAATCGTCGGTTTGAAACCGGTCGGCAGGGTTTGCCCGGTTCCGCTGCCTTGCGTGACCACGCCACCACTCCCCACCTGGCCCATGAACGGCGGCGGCGGGATGGTCACCGTTCCGTCCGCGTTGACGACCGATCCGGGCGGGGGCGGCGGCGCGCCGGGCGGCGGAGCGGGCATCACCGCGGAACCGTCGGCGTTGATCTTGAGCGGCATCATGGGCGGCGGGAAACCGGTCTTGGGCGGAGTGGGCAGAACATAACCACCGCCGGTCATGGCGGTCGCTCCAGTCGGCGGCGTCCAACTGCTCGGCGGCGTCACGCCCTTGGGAATAATCGTTCCGGGTATGATCGCGGCGCCGCTAGGCAGAATGGTGGTGCCTTCCGGCAGGGCGGTGGTACCGAACTGGGTACCGGGCGGCAACATCACCCCCGGCGGCACCGTGACGTCGGAAGCCATGGTGGCACTGGCAGGCACGCTGGTACCGGCTTTCAGCTTGGTTCCCGGCGGCAGGTAATAGCTTTCCGGGATCTTCACGCCGGCCGGCAAGGTCATCCCGGTCGGCAGCGGTACTGTCGCGGGAATGCTGAACTGCATTGGCAACTGTACGGTTGCAGGCAACGACGTCCCGCTCGGCGGGGTAAAGCCGCTCGGCAAAGTGACCTCGCCCGCTGTCGTACCCTTCACCACCGGCGCATAAGTGCTGCCGTCGGGAAAGACGATCGAGCCATCCGCCTGGACTTGAATGGCGAAGGATTTGGCATCCTTGGCCTTGCCTTGCTGCGCGGAAGGCGGCACGAACGGCAGGTAGGAACTTCCGCCGCCGACGGCGACAGTGCCGTCGGTATTGAAGGTGACTACCCCCTTGGGCAACGTGCCGGCGGTTTCCATATCCGTAACGAGATCCTTCGCCAGCTTGGGCGCAATCGTCACGCCGCTGGGCATGACCACGGTACTGGGTACGATGAGGCCGGCGGGCGGTTTGAAATCGCTGGGGAGGGTATTGCCGGCGAGGGGCTTGAAGGTTTCCGGCATCCTCGGCATTTCACCGGGGTTGGCCTGGACGGGCGCGAACTGCAATGTTCCCGCGACGTAGGAGCCATCCGCCTGGGCCGTCAGGTCGCCCAGCTTGGTGCTCAGCTTGGTGGGATCATAGCCGGGCGGCAGGAACGGGACAAACTTGAGGTTCCCCACCGTGACGGTACCATCGCTACCCACCGTTACGCCGGAAATGGCCGTCAACTCGCCTTTCAAGGTAGCCGGCAAATCGACCGCCCAGGCAACACCACCAAACATCATGGCGACAGACGAGGCGATCAGGGATAATTTGAGTGTCGGTTTCATCATATCCTCCACACAATGAAAATCTCGACCGCCCGTCCATCTCTCTGGGCGGCCTTGGCATGGCATTCCTGAATCTTGGCATTCAGGCAAATGCGACCTTTACATCTTCTTACAACCAAAGTATAGACAAGCAAAGTCTTATTCCTAGCGGATGTTTATGATCCCAGCGACGCAAATAGCGCCTGGCGCATTTTCCGGACGAGGATTGCCACCTGGCGGCGCAAAGGCCAATATAGTGGTTTGATGCCAAGAAACACCCCGAAAAAAGTGCAGCCTCATGAGTTCTGACCTGAAAATCGTCACCCACAATATTCACAAGGGCTTTTCCCAATTCAACCGCCACATGATGCTCCATGATCTGCGCGCCAATTTGCGCGCAACCCAGGCCGACGTGGTGTTTTTGCAGGAGGTGGTGGGCGCACATGACGGCCATCCGGCGCGTTATGCCAATTATCCCGAGCTTTCGCAATATGAGTTTCTCGCCGAATCGGTGTGGGAGGATTACGCCTACGGCAAAAACGCGGTATATCCCGCCGGCCACCACGGCAACGCGATACTCAGCCGCTATCCCATCGCCGCTTGGGAAAACCTGGATGTGTCGGCCCATCGTTTCGAGCAGCGCGGGCTGCTGCATTGCGAGATCGAAGCACCCGGCTGGCGGGACAAGCTGCACTGTCTGTGCGTGCATTTCGGTCTGTTCGCGCGCGGACGGCGGCGCCAGTTGGCATGGCTGCGCGAGCGCATCCGCCGCGAAGTTCCGTCCCATGCGCCGCTGGTGATCGCCGGGGATTTCAACGACTGGGGCGGCGAAGCCTGCGATATCCTGGCGCACGACCTGCACCTCACCGAGGCGTTCAGCGCCCTCGAAGGCCGGCCGGCGAAAAGTTACCCGGCCGCGCTGCCCTTGTTCCGCCTCGACCGCATTTACGT
The DNA here is from genome assembly GCA_018336195.1 of Sulfuricella sp. Lineage (GTDB taxonomy): Bacteria > Pseudomonadota > Gammaproteobacteria > Burkholderiales > Sulfuricellaceae > JAGXQV01. The sequence continues at coordinate 3,750 of JAGXQV010000030.1, forward strand.
GCGCGGGGTCCACGTCAAATCCGCCGAAGTTCTGTCCGGGCGGCCCTGGTCGCGCATCTCCGACCATGCCGCGCTGAGTGCCACGCTCGCGCCGCTATGAGAACAGCAAAACGCGCCTGCACGTTGACCCCCGGCAATCGCATCACCCTCCTGGAAAGCGGCGACCAATATTTCCCGGCACTGGAGACCGCCCTCGACGCCGCGCGTCGGGAAATCTTCCTGGAAAGCTACATTTTCGATTACGACCAGACCGGGCGACGCATCACCGCCGCCCTGATGCGCGCCGCGCAGCGCGGCGTGGCGGTGCACCTGCTGATCGACGGCTTCGGCTCGCGCACTCTGGCGAAAGGGGTGATCCGCCAACTGCGCCAAGCCGGCGTAGCGGTGCTGATTTTTCGCCCCGAACTGGCGCGCTTTCGCCTGCGCCGCCACCGCCTGCGGCGTCTGCACCGCAAACTGGCGGTGATGGACGGGGCGGTGGCGTTCGTCGGCGGCATCAACATCATCGACGACATGGACACCCCTCACCAAATCCCGCCGCGCTACGACTACGCGGTGCGCGTCGAAGGGCCTTTGGCCGCAGAGGTCCGCGAGGCGGCGCAGCGCCTGTGGAGCCGCATTGCCTGGACACAACTCAGACTGCCCCGCCGACACGGCGCGGCGCAGCCTCTGCCGCCCGCCCCCGCCGAGGAGGAGGGAGCCGTCTGCGCCGCCCTGGTGATTCGTGACAACCTGCGTCATCGGCGTGCCATCGAGGATGCCTACCTGGCCGCCATCGCCGCGGCGCAGCACGAAGTCGTGATCGCCAACGCCTATTTCCTGCCCGGCCTGCGCTTTCGCCACGCCCTGATCGACGCCGCCCGGCGTGGCGTGCGGGTGGTCCTGCTGTTGCAGGGGCGCGTCGAATACCTGCTGCTCCATTACGCCTCGCGCGCCCTCTACGGCGTGCTGCTCGACGCCGGGGTGGAAATCCACGAGTACCACCGCAGTTTTCTCCACGCCAAGGTGGCGGTGGTAGATGGCCATTGGGCCACGGTGGGTTCATCGAACATCGACCCGTTCAGCCTGCTGCTGGCCCGCGAAGCCAACGTGGTGGTGGAAAGCGAGGAATTCGCCGCTGAACTGCGCACCAGCCTGGAACGCGCCCTGCAAACCGGCTCGCGCCAGGTGTCGCCCGCCCAATGGCATCGCCAGTCCTGGCATCGCCGCCTGCGGGTATGGCTGAGCTACGGCCTGGTGCGTCTGTTGATGGGAATGGCGGGGTATGCGGGGGAGTGAGCCTGCGCGTCAATTCATCCGAATGAGTCAAGCCATTCCTGGTTCGGCAGGCTCGTTTCGAGCGGCTTGACTTGCCCCCCAGGACGGCGCTCAGCCCGGCGGTTTGCGGTCGCCCAGGTCTTCCAGAATGGCGCCGATCCGGGCGGTTTCGCCCTTCAGGTTGTCGATCGGGAAAGTGCGCAACTGCATCCAGCTCACGCCCGCATCGGGACGCACGATACGGCACGCCAGGTCGATTCCGCCCAGCGGAAATTTTTCGCTTTGCTGGCGTACCCGCGCCAAATCGAGGGGATGAATGGCTGCGAAAAATCCCTCCAGCGGCGCACCGACGGCAACGCGCGGGCCGAGCAGATGGCGCGCCGCCGGATTGACGTAGCGGATGGTCGATTCGGCCATGTCGAATACCACCAGGCCGCCGGGAAAACCGGTGGCAATGGCGCGCATCAATTCCTCGCTATCGCGCAGCCGGGCACTCGGTTCGCGGCTTTTTCCGCCCATCGCAATGGGCGCGCCGAGATCCTCGTCCAGCATCGAAAGGCGCAGATACAGCGCGTTGTAGATGCGGGTCAGGACTTCCCCGCGCCCGAACGGTTTGCTGAGAAAATCGCGGATGCCCTTTTCCATGGCCCGCCTTTCATGGTCGGGCTGGGCGGTGATGACGATCACCTGGAGGCGGTGGCTGCGCTCGATTTCCTTGAGTCCCTCAATGACCTGGAAGCCGTCCATGCCGGGCATCAGGAGATCGAGCAGAATCAGGTCGTAGCGATTCTTGCGGTGCAACTCGCAAACCGCGAAGGGATCCGTCGTCCCGGTCACGGCGGTATAACCGACGCTCGCCAGGATGCGTTCCAGCAGGCGCACATTGGGTTCCTGGTCGTCGACCACCAGGATTTTGGCGTTGAGAATCTCGAATGAACCAACCATGGTCGATTTCCTTGCTTAGCGGGCGGTCGCGCCGGCGGATTGGTCGGCGAATTCCAGCGCGCCATTCACCGTGTCCATGAATTCCCCGACCTTGATGGGTTTGGTGAGGTACTGAAAGAAGCCGGCCTGCATCCCTTTCTCAATATCGCTCGGCATCGCGTTGGCGCTGAGGGCGACGACCGGAATGTGGGCGGTGGTCGGGTTGGTACGCAAGACCTTGAGGACCTCGACACCGTTGATGTCGGGCAGATTGATGTCCATCACGATCACTTCGGGCCGCGACGCGCGGGCGATTTCGATGCCGCGCCGGCCATTTGGCGCGGTCAGCAGGTGCAGGTCGGGACGGCGCACCATGATTTGCTCGACCAGTTTGAGATTCGAGGGGTTGTCCTCGACGTACAGAACCTTGTGCGCCGCGCCGTTGGGCGGAAGCTCCTCCGCCGCCGGCACTTCCGCGACTTGGATCACCGGCACCGGCGGCGCGATGGATTGCGCTTCCTCGCCGGCAGCTTGGCTTAGCGGGGGCGGCGCGGTGTCTAGCTCGAACCAGAACACGCTACCCACTCCAACGGTGCTCTCCACGCCCACCACGCCGCCCATCTGTTCGACCAGGCGCTTGACCACCACCAAGCCGATACCCGTGCCTTCCTTGGCGCCGGTCTCCTGCCCGAGACGATTGAAGGGCTGGAACAATTGCGCGAGCTTGGCCGCCGCCAGCCCTTCGCCGGTATCCTGGACGCTGATGCGGACCCGTTCGGTACCGACCGGGGTCCAATCGACGATAACCTGTCCCTGGTCACGGTTGTATTTGAGGGCATTGGACAACATGTTCAGCAACACTTGCTTGATCCGCACCCGGTCGGCGTGGGCGAAACAAGGGCTGGCGAATTGCGGGAAGCTCATGGCGATGCCCAGTTGTTGGGCCTGGGGTTCGATCATGGCGCGGCATTCCTGCAGCACCTCGGCGAGCGATACCGGCTCCAGCACCAGCGCGACCTGGTGCGATTCGATCTTGGCGAGGTCGAGGATTTCGTTTATCAAGGTGAGCAGGTGCCAGCCGGCCTGGAGGATGTGCTCGATAGCCTCGCGCTGGGTCGGGCGCGGAGAATCGGATTCCAGCAATTGCGCGAAGCCGAGGATCGAATTGAGGGGGCTGCGCAACTCATGGCTCATGCTCGACAGGAAATCCGACTTCGCCTGGTTGGCTGTTTCGGCAGCCGACTTGGCTGCCTCCAGTTCGATGTTTTTCTTCTGCAATTCCTGTTCGATGCGTTTGAACTCGGTGACGTCGCGCGCTGAAGCAAACACCCCCTGCAAGGCCCGATCACGGTCGTAGAAAGTGGTCGCATTGTAGGACACCACGGTTTTCTTGCCGTCCCGCGAACAGGCGGTCAGCTCGTAATTGGTCACCTTGCGCTCGCTCAACACCTGGCGGATGACCGCCTCGGCGCGGCTGGGGTCGGTGAAGTAGTCTTTGAGCGGAGCGCCGATCAACTCGTCGCGGGTACAACCGGTAAGCGCCTCCATTTGCTTGTTGACGTCGGTAATGAAGCCGGACGGGTCGGTGGCCATCAGCGCGTCGAGGTTGGATTCGAACAGCGAACGGGTGTAGAAGCGCAGGTCGCGCAAGCGCTGGTTAAGTTTGACCTGCTCCTTTTCGAATTGCTTGCGCGCGCTGTTGTCGGTGCAGATGAACAGGTAGCCGATGATGGCGTCCTGGGCGTCGCGCAACACCGTCGCCGCAACCACCGCCGGGAATTGACTGGCATCCTTGCGGATGAAAGTCAGGTCGAAAATGTCCTCGTCGCCCCGGGTGGCTTTGTATACCAGCGCTTCGAATCCAGCGGCAACCGGGGTGGCGAATTCGTGGCTCAACACCTTCGCGCGAGCGCTCACTTCCAGAGGATCGGCTATATCCGCCGGGGTAAGCTGATTCATCACGTCGGCGGCCGGATACCCCAGCATGCGCTCCGCACCGACATTGAACAGTTGAATAACGCCCTTCTCGTCGGTGGCGATGCTCGAAAAATTCTGGCTGTTGAAAATGGCGTTTTGCAGGGCACCGGACTTCAGCAGCGCCTTGTGACGCCGAGTGTCGGCAATTGCGCCCACCGCACCGGCCACGTCGAGAATGACGGGATCAAAGGCTTTGGTGGTCATGGCGGGTGAACCCATGCGATCTACTCCAGACGGGGCGTTATGCGCGGCAAGGTGCGCGATCCTTTCTGAAATTTAGTGGGCTGAACACGGAGACGCCATAGGGATGATTGCCTAGTTTTCTAGGCAATCATCCCTATGGGTTGAAACGGCAAAGCACTATTTGGGTAGCCTGAGCAGGCACTTGCTTGCAATTCATCGAATTGAAATAGCCCGTAGAACCTATGATTAGCTTGAGTCGGCTGCAAAGCGATCCTAACTTGAAGTGTGAACATCAAATTGAGGAGAGCGAAAATGCAACCGACCCAAGTAAATTATTTTACGCCAGACGAAGAACTGTTGGCGGTATCGCTGGAATTATCTTCGGGCAGCTGGAAGATCGCCCTGCATGACGGCAGGCGGGACAAACCGGCGGTGCATACGGTGGCGAGCGA
>JAGXQV010000031.1 GCA_018336195.1 Sulfuricella sp.
GGTCAACGCCTACGGCCCCACCGAAGCCGCCGACGACATTTGCCAATACGTGATCCGCGAGCCGTTGCCCGCCGCCACCCACAACGTGCCGGTCGGCAAGACCCTGGGCAATCTCACCCTGTATGTCCTCGACGAGCGCCTGCAACTGGTGCCGGTGGGCATACCCGGCGAGATTTGCGTGTCCGGGATTGGCGTCGGCGAAGGCTATTGGCAAAAGCCCGACAAGACCGCCGCCGCTTTCGTGGCCAATCCCTATGCCGCCGACGGCAAGGGCGCGGTGCTCTATCGCACCGGCGACCAGGGGCGCTGGCTGCCCGACGGCAATCTCGAATGCCTGGGGCGCAACGACGACCAGGTGAAAATTCGCGGTTTCCGCATCGAACTGGGCGAAATCGAGGCAGTGCTGATGCGCCATCCCGAAGTGCGCCAGGCGCTGGTGGTGGCGCGCGGCGAGGGCGCGGCGAAAGCGCTGGTCGCCTACGTGCTGCCCGAAAGCGGCGCCAGCTTGAGCGCCGCCGTTCTGCGCGGCTTCGCCGGCGAAGCGTTGCCGGTGCACATGGTGCCGCCCGCCGTGGTGTTCCTCGAACATTTCCCGCTGCTGCCCAACGGCAAGGTGAACCGCAAGGCGCTCCCCGCGCCGGATGCGCCGGCCAGCGCCTCGCCCGCCGGCGAAGCGCCGCGCAGCGCCACCGAGAGCCGCATTGCCGCGCTGTGGAAGGAAGTGCTGCAACGCGACAACGTGGGTATCCACGACAATTTCTTCGAACTGGGCGGCCATTCGCTGCTGATGGCGCGCCTGCATCGCCGCGTCGAAGCGGAATTCGGACTGCAATTCCCGCTGGTCACGATGTTCCAGTACCCCACCGTGAATTCGCTGGCCGGTTTCTTGCGCCCCGGCGAAGCGGCGCAGCGGCTGGCCGCGCCGCCCCCGTCGCGCGCGGCGCGCCAGGGGCCCCCGGATATCGCCATCGTCGGCATGAGCTGCCGTTTCCCCGGCGCGGACAATGTCGATCAATACTGGCGCAACCTGCGCGACAAGGTCGAATCGGTGCGCTTTTTCAGCGAAGCGGAATTGCTGGCGCGCGGCGTCGAACCCAGCCTCATCAAGACGCCCGGCTTCGTCCCGGCGTGCGCGCCGCTGGACGGCCTGGACCTGTTCGATGCGCCGTTCTTCGGCTTCAATGCCCGCGAAGCGGAGATCATGGACCCGCAGCACCGCCTGTTCCTCGAATCCGCCTGGGAAGCCCTGGAACACGCGGGCTACGCCGCCGCGCCCGAAGACCTGCTGGTGGGCTGTTTCGCCGGGCAGGGGATGACTGCGTATCTCACCAACAACGTCCAGCCCAACCTGGACCGCCTCGAATCCGCCTATCTCTACCAGGTGGAAATCAGCAACGACAAGGATTACCTCGCCACCAGCGCCGGCTACAAGCTCAACCTGCAAGGGCCGTGCGTCACCGTGCAATCGGCGTGTTCCACCTCGCTGGTGGCGATCCACATGGCCTGCAAGAGCCTGCTCGACGGCGAGTGCGACATGGCCCTGGCGGGCAGCGTGTCGGCCAACGTCCTGCACCAGTCCGGCTATCTCTACCAGGACGGCATGATCCTCTCGCCCGACGGCCATTGCCGCCCCTTCGACAAGGACGCCAAGGGCACCATTCCCGGCAGCGGTGTGGCGGTGGTGGCGCTGAAAACCCTGGAACGGGCGATTGCCGACGGCGATACCATCCACGCCGTCATCAAGGGTTCGGCGCTCAACAACGACGGCTCGCTGAAGGCCGGCTACACGGCGCCCTCGGTGGAAGGCCAAGTCAACGTCATCACCCGCGCCTACGCCAACGCCGGCATCGACCCCGCCACGGTGACCTATCTCGCCGCGCACGGCACCGCCACCCCGATGGGCGACCCCATCGAGGTCGCGGCGCTGGCGCAGGCGTTTGGGCGTTCGACAGCGACAAATGGCGCGGCGGCTTCACTCCCCTGCGCCATCGGTTCGGTGAAAGCCAACATCGGCCATACCGACACCGCCGCCGGGGCGGCCAGCCTGATCGCCGCGGTGATGGCGATGCAGCACCGCCAAATCCCGCCGTTGCTGCATTTCCACGAAGCCAATCCGGCCATCGCTTTCGCCGCTACGCCGTTCTACGCCAACCGCGAACTGCTGCCCTGGCAGCCGCACGGCGTGCCGCGCCGCGCCGGGGTGAGTTCGCTGGGCATCGGCGGTACCAACGTTCATCTGGTGCTCGAAGAAGCGCCGCTCCCGACCGCGCGCCCCGCCCAACACGCGCGCCCCGTGCAACTCCTGCTGCTCGCGGCGCGCAGCCCTGCCGCGCTGGATAAGACCAGCGCCAATCTGGCCGCGCATCTCGACAGCGAACGGGAAATTTCTTTAAGCGACGCAGCCTATACCCTGGCGGTGGGGCGCAAGAAATTCGCCCAGCGCCGGGCGGTGGTGTGCACCAACCGCGAAGAAGCCCTGGCGGCGCTGAACGGCACCGCCCCGGCGCGGGTGTTCGCCGGCAACGTCGAGAGCGGCGAGCGCCCCGTGACCTTCATGTTCAGCGGGCAAGGCTCGCAATACGCCGGGATGGGCGGCGAACTTTACCGCAACAAGCCGGCATTCCGCCAAGTGGTGGATGAGTGCCTGGAAGGCTTCGAATCCCATCTGGGCATGGCTTTGCGGGGGATTTTGTTTCCTGTTGAAGGACAAGAAGCGGCGGTTGCCATCGACCAGACCCTGGCCGCCCAGCCGTTGCTATTCACCCTCGAATACGCGACGGCGAAGCTCCTGGAAAGCTGGGGTGTGCGCCCTGATTCGCTGATCGGCCACAGCATCGGCGAATACGCCGCCGCCTGCCTGGCCGGGGTGTTTTCCCTGGAAGACGCGATTTTCCTGGTGGCGCAGCGCGCCCGCCTGATGCAGGCCTTGCCGGGCGGGGCGATGAGCGCGGTGCAACTCGCCGAAAGTGAATTGACGCTATATTTGGGCGACGCGCTTGCCCTCGCCGCCGTCAACAGTTCCCAGTTGTGCGTGGTCTCCGGCGCGGAGACGGCCATCGCCGCGCTGGAGCAGCGCCTCACGGCGGATGGCAAGGCATTCCGCCGCCTGCATACCTCGCACGCTTTCCATTCCGCCGCGATGGACCCGGTGGCAGCGGAATTCACCGCTGCCGTGCGGAAAATCCGCCTCAATCCGCCGGCCATCCCCTTCCTCTCCAATCTCAGCGGCACCTGGATCACCGCCGAGCAGGCCATCGATCCGGCCTACTGGTTCCAGCACTTGCGCGGCACGGTCAGGTTCGCCGCAGGCCTGGGCGAACTGCTCAAGGACGGCGGGCGCATCCTCCTCGAAGTCGGGCCGGGCAACGCCCTGTGTACCTTCGCCTTGCAGCACGCCGCCAAGAAACGCGAGCAACTGGCGCTGGGCTGCCATCCCGGCGCGCGCGAACAGGGCAATGAGCGCGAATGGCTGTTCAAGACCCTCGCCAAGCTGTGGGTGGCCGGGGTGGACATCGACTGGAAAGGCTTTTACGCCGGGCGCGAGCAACGCCGCGTGCCGCTGCCGACTTACCCGTTCGAGCATCAGCGCTACTGGATGGCCCCGCGCCAGGCCGGACCTGCACCGCTGCGTGAAGAAGCGGCAACGGCGCGGCGTTCCGATGTGGGCGAGTGGTTCGCGCTGCCTTCCTGGCAACGCTCGCGGGCCGAAGGGCCGGCGGCGGCTGACGGCGCGTGGCTGGTATTCGCCGACGAACTGGGCTTCGGCGAGCGCGTGGCGCAAGCCTTGCGCGGCACGGGCAAGGCAGTGACGCTGGTGCGCCGGGGCAACGGATTCGGCGGTTCGGCGGAAGCGGGTTACCACCTCGACCCCAGCCAGACCGAGAGCTATCGCCAACTTTTCGACGACCTCGCCGCGCAAGGGAAAACGCCCAGGGGCGTGCTCCACCTGTGGGGTTACGCCGCGTCGGCCCCGGATCTGGATTTGGGCTTTGCCAGCCTGTTCCACATCGGCAAGGAACTGGGGCGCCGTTACAACGGCGAGAAGACCTATCTGAAAGCGGTGCTGGCCGACAGCCAGGACGTGGACGGCAGCGAATCCCTCGATCCGCTCAAGGGTTGCGTGGCCGGCCTGCTGAAAGTGATCGGCCAGGAATATCCGGGCATCCTCTGCCAGACCCTGGATTTCTCGCTGGGTGAAAAAGGCGGCGCCGGCGAGGCAATGCTCGCCCAATTGCTGCGCGAACTGGCGGTGGAGTCGCCCGAGCCGCTGCTGGCGTTCCGAGGCAAGTTCCGCTGGGCACAACGCTTCGAACCCCTGTATCTGCCGCCTGCCGCATCGGCAAAAGCCGGGCTGCGCGAGGGCGGCGTGTACCTCATCACCGGCGGCTTGGGCGCGCTGGGCATGTTGTTCGCCCGCCATTTCGCGCAAACGGTGCGGGCCAAGCTGGTGTTGATCGGGCGCACGCCCTTGCCTGAACGGGAAACCTGGGACGCCTGGCTGACCCAACCCGGCGCGGACGAGCGCACCAGCCGGACAATCGCGAAAATCCGCGAACTGGAAGGGCTGGGCGCCGAAGTGCTGGCGCTATCCGGCGATGTGGCCTCAGTGGACGCCATGCGCGGCGCGGTGCAGGCATCTCTCCAACATTTCGGGCGCATCGACGGGGTGATCCACGCGGCGGGGGCGGCGAATCTCGATTTCCCCATCGAAGAAACCACCCCGGATATTTACGCCCAGCATTTCGCTCCGAAAATCCACGGCGCGCTGGCGCTGGACCAGGCGCTAAACGGCGTGCCCCTGGATTTCTGCGTGCTCTTTTCCTCGCTGTCCGCCGTGCTGGGGGGCTTGCGCTTCGCCCCCTACGCCGCCGCCAACCTGGGCATGGATACGGTTGCCGTGCTGCGCAATCGCCGCGGCGGCACCCCCTGGACCACCGTCAACTGGGACGGCTGGCGCGGCACCGCTGACGGCGGCGACGCCGCGCACCCCGCCTCGGTGGCGGCGGCCCGCGACGAAGTCACGATCCGTGGCGAAGAGGGCATCGACGCCTTCCTGCGTATCCTGAGCCTGGCGGAGCGCCCCGAGCAGTTGATCGTTTCGGTCACGCCGCTGGAGCCGCGCATCGCCAAATGGATCCGCCTCAAGGCACCGGAAGCTCCCAGTGCGGCGGGCGAAGAAACCGCGACCCTGTACCGTCGCCCCGAACTCGCCACGCCCTATGTCGCACCGCAGGCCGACAAGGAAAAGGAAATCGCCGAGATTTGGCAAGCGCTGCTGGGCATCGCCGAAATCGGCATCCACGACAACTTCTTCGAACTGGGCGGCCATTCGCTGCTGGGTACCCAGCTTATCTCCAGGCTGCGCCAGCGCTACCGGGTGGAGATGAACATCGGCGCGCTGTTCGACAACCCCACCGTGGAGGGCTTGGTGAAAACCATTGATAAGCTTTGCGCGCCGGACGGCGATGAGGAAGAGCGGGAGGAATTCGTGTTGTGAGTCGGAAATATTGGACCGTAGCCCCTCTCCCGTGTGCGGGAGAGGGGTTGGGGAGAGGGCGGTGGCACACCCGCATGGCCTGTCGAAACCCAGCCACCCTCTCCCTCAGTCCCTCTCCCACTATCGTGGGAGAGGGAAGTAGCGGCACTCCCGATCATCTGAGGAAACGCGATATTTCCCCGTCTCCCGTGGAACGGGAGAGAGTGTTTAGTGGTGGTGAAGCTGCGGAATGGACCTGTAAGATGGGCATGGATTTGTCGTGCCCATGCGGGGCGCTTCGCGCTTAAAAGTTAAGGATTTCAAGATGAGCACCATCAAACCCTGGCTGGAAGAACTTGCCGCCCGCGACATCCGTTTTGCGGTCGAGGGCGACAAATTGCGTATCAACGCCCCGAAAGGCGCGGTGACGCCCGAATTGGCCGGCGAATTATCCCGCCGCAAGGGCGAAATCCTCGCCTACCTGCAAGGCAACGCCAGCATTCCCCCGGTGCTCCGCGACGGCGATCTGCCGCTGTCCTTCGCCCAGCAGCGCCTGTGGTTCATGGATCAACTCGAAAAGGACAGCGCCGCCTACAACATGCCGTCGGCGCTGCGCTTGACAGGGGCACTGGATCGAGGAGCGCTGGAGCGCAGCCTTAGCGAGATCGTGCGGCGCCACGAGGTGCTGCGCACCAGTTATACGCTCTGCGACGGCTCGCCGGTGCAGCACATCCATGCTCCCGCCGACCTGCGCCTGAGCGTCGTCGATCTTTCCCATCTCGGGGCAGCGGAACAGGCGCAAACCGTGCGCCGCCTCGCCGATGCGGAAGCGCTGCGCCCCTTCAGCCTGGAAGCCGCGCCGTTGCTGCGCGGCACGCTGCTGATGCTGGCGCCCGAAGAACATGTACTGCTGATGACCATGCACCACATCGTTTCCGATGGCTGGTCGATCGGGGTGATCGGGCGCGAGTTGTCGCTGCTCTACGAAGCGTTCATGCAGGGCAAGCCTTCCCCGCTGCCCGAACTGTCCATCCAGTACGCGGATTTCGCCGCCTGGCAAAACGCCTGGCTGCAAGGGGAGGGCTACCAGGCCCAACTCGCCCACTGGCAGCGCCGCTTGCAGGGCGCGCCGACGGTGCTGGAACTCGACACCGACCGGCCCCGCCCGCCGGTGCAAAGCTATGGCGGCGCCACCGAAGTGGTGCGCATCGACGCCGGAATGCGCGGGCAACTCGTCGCCCTCGGGCGGGAATCCGGGGCGACCCTGTTCATGACCCTGCTGGCTGGTTTCGCGGTGCTGCTGCGCCGTTATACCGGGCACGACGACCTGATCGTCGGCACCCCCATCGCCAACCGCAACCGCCCGGAAGTCGAGGCGCTGGTGGGATTTTTCGCCAACACCCTGCCGCTGCGTTGCGACCTGACCGGCGATCCCGATTTCCGCACCCTGCTGCGCCGCGTGCAGGGCGTGACCGTCGAGGCTTACGAGAATCAGGACATCCCCTTCGAGAAGATCGTCGAGGAATTGAACGTCCCCCGCGACCTGAGCCGCAACCCGCTGGTGCAGGTTGTTTTCGTCCTGCAAAACGCGCCCATGCACGCTTCCGGCTCGTCCACCGCCGGGCTGAAGGGTCTGGCGATCGAGCCGGTGCCTTTCGATACCGGCACGGTGCGCCTCGACATGGAAGTCCACTGCTGGGAAGAGCGCGGCGGCCTGAAGGTCGAATTCGTCTACAACACCGATCTTTTCGACGCCGCCAGCATCGCCCGGATGGCCGCCAATTACCTGACCGTGCTGGAATCGGCGCTTGCCGATCCGGCTTGCCGGGTGTCGCAAATGCCCCTGCTTTCCCAGGCGGAGCGCCGCCTGCTGGCGGCCTGGAACGACACGGCGCGGCCCACCACCCGCGACCGCTGCATCCACCAATACGTCGCCGACCACGCCGCGCGCACCCCGGACGCCGTGGCGCTGGCTTGTGACGGCGAGTATCTGAGCTACGCGCAATTGAACCGCCGCGCCAACCAATTGGCGCGGCGCCTGCAAGGCATGGGCGTCGGCCCCGACGTGCCGGTGGCGATCTGCGTGGAGCGCTCGCTGGAGATGGTGGTCGGCCTGCTGGCCATCCTCAAGGCGGGCGGCGCTTACGTGCCCATCGACCCGACTTATCCGCGCGAACGTGTGCTGTTCCTGCTCGGGGACTCCAGCGCCGCGCTGCTGATTACCCAGGCGGCGATCTTCAATGAAGAAGCGGTGGCGGCAATGCATATCCGCTCGCCCATCCTGTTCCTCGACCAGGACAAGGCTCTGATCGACGCCGAAGCTGCCGACGAGGTGGCGACCCCGGTGACCGCCGAAAACCTCGCCTACATCATCTATACCTCGGGCTCCACCGGCACCCCGAAAGGCGTGCAAATCCGCCACCGCACCCTCATCAACCTGCTGGAAGGCGTGCATCCGCGCCTGGGAATTAGTGCCGCCGATGTCTGGACGGTGTTCCACTCCTATTCCTTCGACCTCTCGGTGTGGGAGATTTGGAGCCCGCTGTTCAGCGGCGGAAAACTGGTGGTGGTGCCTTACCGGATGACCCAGGACGCCGCCGAATTCCGCCAAATGCTGACGAGCGAGCGGGTCACGGTGCTCAACCAGACGCCTTCCTTCATGCGCCAGTTGCTGCAACTGGAAGGGTTCGGCAAGGAAGCCCCGGCGCTGGCGCTGCGCCTGGTGATCTGTGGCGGCGAAGCCCTGCCCCAGGAGCTTGCCGAACAGTTGCTGGAGCGCCAATTCACCGTATGGAATTTCTACGGCCCCACCGAAGCCACCGTCTGGACGGTCATCAACCCCGTCACACAAGCCGCCTCGCCCAAGGGCATCGTCCCCATCGGCGCACCCATCGCCAACGCCCGTGTGTACATCCTCGACGCCGCCCTGCAACCCGTGCCCATCGGCGTGAAGGGCGAATTGCACATCGGCGGGGAGTGCCTCGCCCTGGGCTATTTCAAGCGCCCCGAACTGACCGCCGAGAAATTCATTCCCGATCCGTTCTCCGAGCAAGCCGGCGCGCGACTCTACAAAACCGGCGACCTGGCGCGCTGGCTGCCCAGCGGCGAAATCGAATACCTCGGGCGCGCCGACTTTCAGGTGAAAGTGCGGGGCTTCCGCATCGAACTGGGCGAAATCGAATCCGCCATCGCCGCCTATCCCGGCATCAGCGAGAACGTTGTGGTGGTGCGCGAAGACACCCCCGGCGACCAGCGCCTCAGCGCCTATCTGGTGTGCGATCCGGCGATTTCGCTGGACGAATTGCGCCGCCACCTGCGCGAACGGCTGCCCTTCTACATGGTGCCGCTGGCCTTTGTGGCACTGGAAAAACTGCCCCTCACCCCCAATGGCAAGATCGACCGCAAACACCTGCCTTTGCCGGGAGAGGCCAGCCTCCTCGCCCGCGCGGGCGAAGCCAGCCAACCGCGCAGCGATACCGAGGAAAAAATCGCCGCCGTGTGGCGCGAAGCCCTACGCCTCGACAGCATCGGCATCCACGATAACTTCTTCGACGCCGGCGGCTACTCCTTCCTGCTGGTCAAGGTCTGCAACGCCTTACGCGAAGTGTTCGACCGCGACATCAAGGTGGTGGACCTCTTCCAGTACCCCACCATCGCCTCCTTCGCCGCCTTCGTGGCGAACGACGGGGCGAGCGGGGTGACTGACTTCGATGACCTGGAGGAACGGGCGGCGAAGCGCAAGCAGATGCTGGAGGCGCGAAGAAGGGATAGGTGAGGGTTTTTCTGGTCTTATAGAAGACCTGTCAAAGTTGACAGGTGGCGGTTTGCTTATGAGAAAGGTAGGATGGCGGCACGTGGTGCGCGGCTGAGCTTGGGTGATAACGCTGGATTACAAGAAGAAATCGCCTGCGTACGGAAAAAATATAAAAAAGAACATACATATAGTGGAACAGAATGCAGAGGATTAATTGAAAGGGAGCGTATGGCACAGAAGAAATGGGCTGAGGCGATTCTGAATCCACTCAAGGTAATATTGGATGCCCAAAATCCAAGAATCGAAGTAGCAGGCGATTCAAGCCAAGATGAAATCCGGCACAAATTACTAGCACATGAAGATGTCGTAAGCCTAGCTAAAGAGATTGTTGCTTTTGGCGGATTGATGCCGGGCGAGCGCATTATCGTTTGCAAGGAAAACCGCAAAGATGTCGTCGTTGAGGGAAATCGGCGTGTTTGTGCATGTCAGTTGCTTCTCAAACCTGAGCTTGTACCTGAGAAATTCAAGAAGAAATTCCCCCAGGCGAGCCAAGAAGTCAAGGATGCAATTATAAATATCAAGGCAGATATGGCCCCTGATCGTGATGCGGCCGAACCGACAATTACGAAACGCCATACTGAACCGGGGATTGCTAAATGGCGGACCACAGCCAAAATGCGCCGCGCCTCAAAGTTACTGGAGTCTGGCTATGATTTAGCACAAATTGCGGAAAAACTTGGGGCGCGTCAATCGGCTTTACGTGCTTCGATCAGAGAATACCGCCTGCTCCGTTATATATTGGATTTGGATCACCGAGCCTGGAGCTCAAGCGAATTGGAGCGTCTTACCGACCAGACTCTCCAGACAAACCCGTATACACGCTTCTTCACTTTGTCCGGGGTAAAAGACAAGCTTGGGCTTTCATTTGATGAGCATGATCATGTAACCACTACTCTTCCAACTGATGAATTTGATCAGTATATGCATCATATTGCGCGATGTTTCTTCATACCTATACCACCGGCAAGAAAGCCTTGGGCGAACACCCGTACAACAGCGGATGAGGTGTTTTCAATTTTTACATTGAAAAGTGAATTACAGCCGGGCGGAAATGGGACAAGTTATAGCGGAAATAATGCTGCCAAAACGTCGTCAGACAACATGGTTGGTGGGGCGTCGAGTACTTTGGGAACATCTGGGAAAAAACAGGGAAGTACAGGGGAAAAGGGTAATGGCAAAGGAAAGTCGAATTCTCCGCAATCAGCTAAGGCGTCTATTTTTTTTGAGAAATTGGTATGCGCAGTAGACGATGATCGCCTAATCGCTATAACTGATGAAATTACGCGAATACAGCCTTCGGGTTACCCCATCGCATCGGCAATGCTACTCCGTGCGCTGTTTGAATCTGCTCTGACATATCAAGTTAAAAAGTCTGGGAAGTCTAAAGAACTTAATAAAAAGAACAATGGTAAAGATATTGGATTGCAAGCCCTGATTTCGTTCTGTGCAAACAAACAAAACGAAGTTTTTGGCTATCCGCGTGCTGCTGATGCTTTGGGCTCGCTTGAAAAATCTGCTCTGAAAAATCACCTTGATTTCATTGTCCATGGGCGTTGGGTTGAAGCAGATGCAACGGTTGTCGAAACCGCAGCACGTCTTGTCCGTCCTATTATCAAACATATTGTCGAAGGCAATGACCATGATTTGGAGGATGTGAATGCCTAATCCTGTACCTGTTAGTCCTCTACGCTACCCCGGTGGTAAGGCACTTCTTACTGAATATATTGCCAATGTGCTTGAAGCTCATTTACTTACCGGCTGTTCTTTTTATGAGCCATATCTAGGTGGCGCATCTGTTTCACTTGGGTTGCTCGGAAAAGGTTGCATCTCCCGCGCTGTCTGGGTTGAGCGTGACCCACTGATTTATGCTTTTTGGCATACCGTGCTGTTTGACCCTGATGGTCTTTGCTCGGCAATTG
Source organism: Sulfuricella sp. (assembly GCA_018336195.1). Lineage (GTDB taxonomy): Bacteria > Pseudomonadota > Gammaproteobacteria > Burkholderiales > Sulfuricellaceae > JAGXQV01. Next base: position 11,210 of record JAGXQV010000031.1, read on the forward strand.
AGGATCTTGAAATTACGATTGAGACGTGGCGAGACTTCCAGCGTTACCGAGTCATCCTAGAGCCAGAGAACAGTCAATTTACATTGTCTGAATTGGGACTGGCGGGATTGTTCTTTAATCGTACAAATTTTTCAGGAATTATCGGGGCCGGGCCTATTGGCGGTCGTAATCAATCTTCCAAATATTGTATTGACTGCCGTTTTAACAAACCACGCCTTATTGAACAAATACAATCCGTATCGTCATACAGTGATTTGATTGATCTTCATTACGGTGATGCAATTGGCTTTATGCGCCATTATGCAGAAAAAATATCGACGGGTTTTAATTTTGTCTATATCGATCCGCCTTATTACAGCCAAGGTAAAAAGCTTTATCGCTATTTCTACGAAGACCAACACCATATTGATTTGGCGAGGTTCATCGGGGAACAGGGATATCCTTGGTTAGTCAGCTATGACGATCACCCACGTATTCATGAGTTGTACGCGCAAAATAGAATTCAGCCTATTTATTTGGATTACAACGTGAAATCATCCCGGCGAGCGACAGAACTTTTAATATCGAACATAGAAATTCCACCTCCGATCTATTTTGAGTCCAGACCTAATCGCGAAGAAGAAACTGTAGAGGTTGCGTTGGTAAACTAGTGCCGTAGGATGTGCTGACGAAGGAAGGGCATCGTTCAAGAACACAGTGGATACTTCGTGCCTCAACACATTCTACACAGTTGTTGGCGTTGCACCGAATTCGGTCAGGGCTGGTATGGTCACCCAACTTAAGCCAGCAGATGCGGAAATTCTCCCAAAGCCAAGTATCCTCTTTGCCACTTCACCAATTTCAACCAGAAATATGAACTTCTCCCCCAGCCAGCTAAATTTCGACTTGTTCCGCGATTCGCCCCGCACGTACTCGCCGGTGGTCGCTGCCGCACTTGAAAAACTGTCTGCAGGCTCTGGGAACGAGTCGCGCGGGGCGGTTTTTACACGCGCCGAGGTGGTGGATTTCATCCTCGATCTGGCGGGTTATACGGTGGATAGACCGCTCCATGATATGCGGCTGCTGGAGCCGTCATTCGGTGCTGGCGACTTTTTGTTGCCGGCTATCGAACGGTTGCTGGCGGCGTGGCGGTCGGCGCAGTCGGCGGGGTCGGTCGTTGATGCATTGAGTGATGCGATTTGTGCGGTGGAGTTGCATCACGAGACTTTTTTCGCGACCCGTGTGGAGGTGATCGAGCGTCTCAAACTTGAAGGCATCTCGACTCAGGACGCGCTGGCCTTGGTCGAGCGCTGGCTGGTGGCGGGGGATTTTCTGCTGGTGCCGCTCGACGGGCAGTTCGACTTTGTTGTGGGGAATCCGCCCTATGTTCGCCAGGAGCTGATTCCGGCGGCGTTGCTGGCCGAGTATCGGGCCCGCTACCAGACCCTGTACGACCGGGCCGACATTTACATACCCTTCATCGAGCACTCGCTGTCGTTGTTGGCGGCGAGCGGTCATCTGGGCTTTATCTGCGCGGATCGCTGGATGAAGAACCGCTATGGTGGGCCGTTGCGCCGCCTCGTGGCGGATGGTTTCCACCTGAAAATCTACGTCGACATGGTGGACACGCCGGCATTTCATTCCGAGGTGATCGCCTATCCAGCCATCACCGTCATCAGCCGGGAAGCGACGGGCGCGACGCGGATTGCCCATCGGCCCGCCATCGACCGGGTGACGCTGGCGATGTTGGCCGATGCGCTGCGGGTGAAGCATTTGCCGCAAGAAGCCGGGCCGGTACGCGAGGTGGCGCGGGTGGCGAATGGCGCGGAGCCGTGGCTGCTCGAATCTTCCGACCAGATGGCGCTGATACGTCGCCTGGAAAAACACTTTCCCAGCCTGGAAGCCGTGGGCTGCAAGGTGGGCATCGGCGTGGCGACAGGTGCGGACAGGGCGTTTATCGGCGACCTCGACGCACTCGATGTGGAGCCGGATCGCAAACTGGCGTTGGCGACAACCAGGGACATTCTGTCCGGCGAGGTGCAATGGCGCGGGCTGGGCGTCATCAATCCGTTCGCCGATGGCGGTGGCTTGGTCGATCTGCGCGAATATCCGCGCCTGTGCCGCTATCTGGAGGCGCGGCGGGCGGTGATC
>JAGXQV010000032.1 GCA_018336195.1 Sulfuricella sp.
CGGATTTCCAGCCAGTGGTGCCGGAGGTAGTCCGGTAATTCATCGACCGTCATGCCGTCGATGCCCGGCGCGCCTTTGTTCTGGCGCACTTGCTTCAATGCGCGCTGCAAGTTGGCCCGTTCCAACACTTGGGCCAGCAGCGCTTGGGTGTGAATCGATTCGGGTTGTCCCGACGATCCAGCGACGAGTTCATCCTGCGGCATGGCCGCAGCCTGCTTGCGCAGGTGGTCAGATGCAGTCCCGTCTCTCTTCGTCATGATCCTTCGTCTTTCATCGTTCGGGCCTTCGGCGGGGGCGCCGCCTACTATGCCCTCTGCTGACTTCTCCACGGTATTCAGCGCCCGTTTCCAGACGCCCAGCTTCGATCTTCCGAAGCACCGGGGAGACCTCCCGGGGTAAGACACGTTACCTTCACTGCATAGACGCCGGATTTATGACCGAAGGAAATCCCTGTGGGACAAAATGCACCCCAACCGCAGATGGAGGGCTTCGCGGTCACGTGCCCGCTCGCCCCGGATGCATCACGCCTCATATCCGGTTTTTGTTCATCGCCCCGCAGTTTCGGATTGGGCTTCCTTCAGACCCCGCCTCGCGACGACGCCCTTGCCCTTCTCCTTGCCTTCGGCTCTGCGAAAACCTGGCCGTAGGACTTTCACCTACGAAGTAACGCGCCATGCCCGGCGCACACGTTTGAATTCACCGACCTGCGCGGCTTTTCGCGCAGGTCCGGTGGAATGATGGGTTAGCGTAGTAATCGGCCCTATGCCGCAAATCGCGCCGAAGAAACACATGTTGTCGTTGCTGTGGCAAAGTGGAATGCGGCGCTGCGGAAGACCGATGTGGCAATGGTGCAAATTGCCCGCGGGTTAGCGTGGTCCTGGGTGACGTCATCGACATTGGTGAATCGGTTCGGCGGTTCGCAGCCGCTGGGCCGATATCCCGTTTGAGAGAGTGAGCTAGACGACGTACCCGATGCAGCGCCACATTCCAAATTGAATGATGGAGCAAGCCATGGCACAACGCAATCGTAGTTTCCCCCTCAAGCCGGGCAAGTCCCGGGCCGCCCTGACGATCACCCACCCCAACGCCGCCGGCATCGACATCGGCAGCGCCTCGCACTATGTCGCCGTACCGCCAGACCGGGATGACGAACCGGTACGGGAGTTTCCCAGCTTCACGGTCGACCTCCATGCCTTGGCCGACTGGCTCAAGGCCTGCGGCGTGGATACCGTCGCGATGGAATCCACCGGTGTGTACTGGATTCCCTTGTTCGAATTGCTGGAGTCGCGCGGCTTCACCGTGCTGCTGGTCAACGCGCGCCATGTCAAGAACGTCTCGGGCCGCAAATCCGACGTACTGGACTGTCAGTGGCTGCAACAACTCATGACCTACGGCTTGCTCAGCGGGGCGTTCCGCCCGTCGGACGAGGTGTGCGCGTTGCGCTCGCTGTGGCGCCAGCGCGGGATGCTCCTGAGAGCCCAAGGCCGGCACGTGCAGCACATGCAAAAGGCGCTCACACAGATGAACATCCAACTCACCAATGTCATTTCCGACGTGGTCGGCGAGACGGGGCAGAAGATACTGCGTGCCATCGTCGCCGGTGAGCGAGACGGACAAGTGCTGGCCGCGATGAAGAATGTGCGCATTCGCGCAAGCCGGGACGAGATCGCCAAGAGCCTGCAAGGCAACTGGCGCACCGAACACCTGTTCGCACTCAAGCAGGCGCTGTCCATGTTCGACTTCATCGGCACGCAACTGGCCGAGTGCGACCGGGAGATCGAGCAACAATTGCAAAGCCTGCAAACTCATGACGGCGAACCGGCGAAAGGCAAGAAGCGGGGCCGCGCCCGCAATGCCCCGAAATTCGATCTGCGCACGCAACTGTTCAGAATGTGCGGAGTGGATCTCACGCGCATCGACGGGATTGACGTGACCACAGCACTCGCGGTGATATCGGAGACCGGGGCGGACATGTCACGCTTTCCCACGGCGGGACACTTCGCCAGTTGGCTGGGACTGTGCCCCGGTACCAAGATCACCGGCGGCAAGGTGATGAGCGGCAAGACCAAGCGTGTTGCCAACCGTGCCGCCCAAGCCTTGCGATTGGCCGCAGCCGCACTGCGCAGCAGCCAATCGGCACTGGGGGCTTACTTCCGCCGGATGTGTGCGCGCATGGACAAGCCAAAGGCCGTGACCGCCGCAGCGCACAAGCTGGCGCGCCTGATCTACACCATGCTTACCAAGGGCGAAGAATATACCGACCAAGGCCAGGATTATTACGAGGAGCGCTATCGCGAACGGGTGCTGCGGCAACTGGCCCAGCGCGCCGAAAAAATGGGCATGAAACTCGTCACCAGTGAAGAACCCGCTTACTGAGGTAATTTGCAATCAGTTACTTGGGTGGTGTTTCTTGAGAGAGGGCGCACATGACGCATGGAACCCACCTGATTTTCGAAGACTAGCAACGACACTTGAATATTCCTTCCTGTAGTTTGAGCCGAGCCAGGCGAGGTTTGACACGATGCCGTCGGTGACGTAGTGCCCAGCGTAACGAACAATTCCAGTTTCGACGACGGCGCCCGAACCCCCAATGACGTTTCTGATTCGTTGAGTAAGACCGAGTACTCCAAATGCGGCCTCACCTGACGGGTCGACAAATACCGAATGCGACCTTGTGTCTCTGAGGTAAACCCATTTCTTTACTTCGAGGCTGCGTATTGCGGCGACAACCTCCGGCGGAACCACCTTTGACTTAGCTTCCAGCTCGCGTAAGCCCACTTCGAGAAGAGAGCGATCAGCGACGTACTTAGCACGCGCAGCGGCCAATATTTCCAACAGTTCCATCTTCGGTTTGGCGGGCACTGCCCCGTAAATCTGCACCATGACCTGTGTATAGCCTTGGATGAACTTAGCAGCCTCGTGTTCAGCGACGACCATTTCTGTGCGCCCTAACGTGAAGTTGAGGCGCCTGCGCGGCTTTTCGCGCAGGTCGCCTCGAACGTAGTGTTAGGTTTCTGGCTGCGCAAAGTCATAGCTTCCGCACAAGGGTAAGACCATCAGCGACAGGAAGCATCGACATGTCCACGCGGGGGTCTTTGACGATTTTCTCATTGAGTTCACGAAGCACCGAAATGTCTGCGTCGGTGATTCTCGACCTGAGGTCGGCATCAAGAACGTTGGGATCAACGACGGAGCCAAACAATAGGACGTTGTCAATCGCTATGATCCCGCCCGGCCGCAACAAGGAAAGGGATGCTTCGTAATAGCGGATGTAGTTGCTTTTGTCGGCATCAATGAATGCGAAGTCGAAGGTTCCGGCTTGGCCTGACGCGATCAAGGTTTCAATGGTATTGAGAGCCGGCCCAAGCCTGAAGTCGATTCGGTCGGTAACGCCAGCTTCTTTCCAGTATTTCTTTCCAATGTTTGCCCAAGCGTCATTGACATCGCAGGCCACGACAACACCATCTTTTGGTAGTGCCAAGGCTACGCAGAGTGCGCTATAGCCCGTGTACGTGCCTATCTCGATTGCCTTTCTGGCTCCGAGAGCGCGGACAAGAAATGCCATGAACTGACCCTGTTCAGGCGGAATCTGCATGATGGCATTGGGATCGCTATCGGTTTCGTCTCTCAGGCGTCTAAGGACATCTGACTCACGCAGCGAGACAGACAGGATGTAGTCATGAAGCTCTTTGGTGAACCTGATTTCCGACTTGTCCAAGGGAATGCTCCGAAAAGAAACCTAACGTGAAGCTAAGGGGCTGGCTGGAAGCGGGCGAAAGCCCGCTGTAAGCCAGTCCCGCTTGAGCGCAGGGTTAGAAGTTGCAACTAGGATCGAATCCATCTGTCGTTAAATCTATTGCGAAAGTCTTCGATTATCTCCTCGAATCGGGTGAAGCCTTCTTCCCGCATTTGGCGAGCGAATTCTGTGCTGCGTTCTGTGCCAATGACTGCCGACCAATAGAAATGAACAATTCCATTTGCATCTCTACCATCCATGCGGTTGATCGTCAGCCGAATACCTTTTTTTAATGTTTCAGATGCAGTTGGAGAATCCAGAATAGGGTCAAATACATGCTGATGAAGATAAGAAAGCACTTCCGATTTCTTCAGCGCTTCTCGATTTGTGTTGTCTTGTGCCATTTAACTCTCCAATTGCCGAAACCGGGGTGAGACTTCTAACGTAGAGCTAACCGGCACCCCAACAGCGCAGCTGTTGGGGTGTCCGAGTTGAGCGCCATGTTAGGCATTTAAGCGGCCCTGGCCCCCTTCAATTTAGGCATCCCAATCATCAGTGTCTTTGCGGTAAGTGCCGTTGGGTTTTGTACCCATAGCATTAACATCAATATCAGCATCAACAGGCTCATCAGCAAATTGAATTCCGTAAGGCATGGCTATTCTCCTAGAGTTTGAAAAATAATTCAGATGGTGTGCTACAAAATATGTTTTTTACGAGCGCCTCCTTTCATTTTCACTTAGTTTTAGAAATATATCTTGCAAGGAGTTCGGTTATTCCCAACGATGGTATCGCGTCCTCAAGCCATAACCATGCCCCATCTGGGTTTGTTTCAAGAAATACATGTTCACCACCATGGGAAACAATCATGTCTGTCATACCCCAACCCAACCCTAGAGAATGATGGAGATGAATTAGGTCTTTACTCACGCTTTGTGGCAAATGCGATAAAGAATACATTTCCTTATTTGACATTCCAATGCGCCAGTCTTGTCGTGTGGAGTTCGATTTCTGGGAGTCAATCGAAACAGCTAACGTCTGGCTACCTACCACCGCAATCCTTAACTCTGTAGCTTTTTTAATGTTTTTCTGAAATAAGCGTGGACAGTTGTTAACGTTTGAAAAGTCCGTATTTGGAACAGGTGATGTATGAATCATACTGCGTTTCCCATCCTCATATTCCACCACTGGAGTAGATAAGCATTTGTAAATAATTTCTCCATTCATGGCTTCATAAAACTGCTCGGCAACGCTTGGGATATTTGTAATCCTTGTCTCAGGTATTCTTATTCCTAGCTCTGTTGCTGCCATTAGTTGAATAATTTTATTGGAACCGAGATTGAATTGTTTTCCTTGGCAAAACAAAAAGCCTGATTTTTTATAGCGGGAATATGCCGAAAGAAAAGCAATGATTTCTTGAGTTTCTCTGTTTATAAAATCTCTTGCATGAGGTGGGAGTGCGCTATCCCGATTATTCGTTATGGGGCGGCGTATATATATATTTCCAATTTCTTCAAGATCAATAGTCACATCGTCTTGCCGTAGAACAGCTTTCGACCCAGAGTTGTCAATACGTATATCTATGTCGAAAGGTTCGTCAGTTTTGAGGAGTGCTTTCGGCTGAGCCAGCCTATCGAATAACGATTTACCATGAAGATCACCTGACACAATTAGAGTGGTCACAGAGTGTATGTCCTAACGTTCGAGTTCAGGGGACTGGCGCGGCTTTATGCGCCAGGTCCCCTGCAACGAAGGGTTGGGCATCACGGCTGACCAGCTACTACTTGATTTTTGGTAGTGGGCGTTCGAGATGATTGGGCGCAACATCGTTTTGCCACAATTCATAAAATTTCTTTCGCCGAAGAGCAACCCTCTCACGTTTTTTCGTAAGGATGTCTTTCCGCGTTTCTTCTTCCGAGAACGTCATTCGGCTTGTGATCGAGTTACATGAACGGCAGGCAACAACTAAGTTGTCTGGGTCATCAGTTCCGCCCGCGCTACGTGGGCGGATGTGGTCAATACTGAGTTGCATCCAACTGTCAAAAACACGGCCATCAAATCCGCAATAAACGCATGTGTAGTGATAGCGCTTATACGTGTCTTGGCCGTACCCGCCAAGCGATGTCCCGTTAAGGTCTCCAGCCACGGTTACTCCCTTCTTGTGATGCCCAACGTTTAGCTTGAGGGGCGCGGAAACAGGCGGCGAAGCCGGCTGTTGGAGCGTCCCTCTCGAAGCGATTGTTGGGCATCAGTGTTTGTTGTTTGTGACCTGAGCCCGTAACCAATCGAAGTTTCTCCAATATTCTGGGTGCCCACCAGGTTTTGACCGAATTTCAGACATGTAAGGCGACAACACTTCGTGACAATGGATGATACTAGGCCCCCAATTTGTTACGAATATATCAACTGGTGCCATTTTTTCGCGCATTAGGCCTGCAGCCACGTCATAGTTTGCACAAACTAAAGACGCTTGATTCTTTTCGTCATCACTCCACTGAGAATGATGTTTTGTAGATAAAGTGGATCGAACAGTATGCCTTGCTGTCCGAACGTCAGGTGATTGTAGAAAATTGACGATGGAGAGTACGCTTTGAGCTCTAGACGCTTCTTGAGTTGCAACAATCTGTGCAACCATGGCTTTGATTTGCCTATACAAGAAAGCGACAGACGCGAATGCGGTAATAGCGACCACGATCTGTAATGCCAAACTGTATTGTTCGTACTGCGTCATTGAAGTGGTTCCCGGTATTTAATTCTTACAATAAGATCAAATTATTCCGTTATTGGCCTGCTTGCTGAGTATTTCAACCGTAAACCTATCTCTGTTGCCTTTATTAAATCTATCCAAGGCGCATTGAAAAACTTCCGGGGCTCCTTTGACGCACGAGAACAGCGACATAGATGAAATAAACTTTAGATTGTCAGGAGTGCCAAAAATGGTGTCAATAGTTGAGTCAGATATAGCCATTACAGCGTTCGTACAGTCGATTAAGCGCCGCCCAAGAACTGGATGATTTAGATATTCTGTTGCTTCGTCAATGTTCGCTACTCCGTAATATCGGGATGTTTCGCTGACTCCTAGGCCGCTTATTTGTGGGAATATGAACCACATCCAATGCCCACGCTTTTTTCCACTTCGCAATTCTGATAATGCTGGCTCATACTCAGTTCGTTGCGCGTCAATAAAGCGCGAAAGATCAGAAGGCATGGCTAATCCGTTGTCCGATGGTTGGTGCCCAACGTTCAAATTGAGGGGCTGGCCGATTGGCAAACTTGGCTGAAGCCCCGGAAGTTGAAAAACCACAGGCCGTAAAGAAGACGCTTATCGGCCAGTCCCTCTCGAATGCCGGGTTGGGGGGCATAGCTTCAACGAACCTCGGTAAGTGCTGCGTCACGTACCCAGTATGGCACCTGCAACCCAGGAACTTCGATTTGCTTGCGATACCAACTGAATGCCGCTTGAACAACACAAACTTTCTTGCCGGCAGGGATTTCGACCACCATTTTTTCGGTAATGAGGGAGGTCAGCTTTGGTTTGTTGTTGTTTCTCAGCGCGTCATCCATCTCGCCATATATCTCTGGATTCAATGCGCCAAAAAAGCCGGGTTTTGTAACGGCAACATTTTCCGCAGGGCAGGCAGCAAACGCAGTGTTGGCAAAGAGAACAGCAAAGCAAGTAGCAATGAATGTGCGTTTCATAAATTCTCCACGGCGAAAAGAAGGAAACCCCCAACGTTTGAATTGAGCGGACTGCGCGGCTTTTTGCGCAGGTCCGCTCGAATGATGGGTTGGGCCTCGGCTACTCTTCATGCTCGGCATAAACATCAAAATAGATGCGGACTTTTCGCTCACCCAAAAACTGCATGAGTTCGGGGCCAAGTTCAAACTCTTCATTCCCGCTAGATAGCGCAAGGCCAACAGAAATTCGAATTGCACCAAGGGCTGCTACTTGGTGCCAGACCTCCAGTTCGCAAGGAAGCCGGCCAAGCAATTCTTCAATTACTGCTTCAATGTCCCATTCATCGGTTTGGGCGGACTTCAGGGCATGTGTCCAACGACCGAACTTTGGCACTCTCTTTGTGCTTCCGTCTTCTCGTTGCAGCGGAACATCCTTGGTTTGACATGCCGTCGGTTCCATTCCAAACAAGCGTGAAACTTCTTCGGGACGGAGTTCGGTAGCCGTGACATGGAGAGAAACGGAGAACCATTCAATGGGGCCACCAAGCGTAACGGTGCCGGGTGGTGCATCTGGAGGCGGCGACGGTCGAGGATGCTTCATGTAGAGGCCCAACGAATAGCGTTTATCCGCCGCCCCGCCCAAGCCTGCAAGAACCGCCAAGCTCCTGGCGGCGGATAAACCTCGTTGGACTGAACTGCGGGGACGAGCGGTGATTATGGGGATTGTAAGGTTGTGGGAAGGTAAGTCAAGCCGCCATTGTGAAGCAAAGGCCTTGAGCAACAAGGAAATAGGCGACCCGGCGGCGCAAGGCAGCCCCATCCGGCATAAAAACACCCGCTGGATCGGCGCCTTGAAGGGCTATCGCACCGATGTGGACGAACGCGTCCCCGGCAGGTGCAAACACCCAGCCGCAAACCGGCGTGAATCAGGAGCACGCCGTGCCTCACGGCGGCCCCCGCAACGGAGGGACTCGTCCCGTCGGCGGGATCGCCTCTATCACCCCGAATCGCCCTTTCCGGCAATGCGGGCAACACAGCCACTCGATGCCCGCCACCCGCCACCCGCCGCATGAACGCTTCCACCGACTCCACCACCACCGGGTCGGGGGCCGGCGCCTCCAGCGCGGCACGAGCGGCGGCAAGGTTGGCGGCCTTGTGCGCAGGGCCGAGCAGACCGTAGTGGCGGATGCGTTTGAAGCCCTTGGGCAGCACATGCAGCAAAAAGCGCCCGATGAACCCGCCAGCATCCATGCGCACCACCCGCTTGCGGTTGCCGTGAGCCGAGTCGCGCACCCGCAAACGCACGATATTCCCGTCCACCCCCAGGATGCGCTCGTCGGAGATCGCCACCCGGTGCGTGTAGCGGCTCAGATATTCCAGCACCTGCGCCGGGCCGCCCAGCGGCTGTTTGGCATACACCACCCAGTCATGGCGGCGCAACGCCGCAAACAGGTTGCACCACGCGCTATCGCTCCTGGCTGCGTCAAAGCGCAACCGGTCGCGCGCCAAGTCAAGCGCATCGAGGAACTTGCCGCGAAACACGCGGGAAAGCGCTCGCACCGGAAACAGGAAGCCGGGTTTGGGTGCCACCCATGCCCCGTCCGCCGTCAGCGCCCCGCCCGCCACCAGGGCATGGAGATGGATATGCTGCCCCAGATCCTGTTTCCAGGTATGCAACACCAGCGTAAAGCTCAACGTCCCGCCCAGCCAGCGCGAATTGGCGGCAAATTCGTCGAGCGTGTCCGCCACCGCGCCGAACAGCAGCGTGTAGAGCGTGCGCGAATCGCCGCCCGCCAGGCCGTTGAGGGAATGGGGCAAAGTGAACACCAGGTGGAAATACGGCACCGGCAACAGTTCGCGCCGTCGCGCCGCGAGCCACGCCTCCTTGGCGCGCGTCCCGCATTGCGGGCAATGCCGGTTGCGGCAGGAGTGATACACATGGCGCAGCACGCCGCAATGGTCGCAGCATTCCACGTGCCCGCCCAGCGCCGGCGTGCGGCAGGCGACAATGGCGCGCCATGCCTTCTCCTGGACTGCGGACAGGGCGTGCGATGCGAGATAGGGTTGGCCGTGGTCGCGCAGAATATCGGCCAAGCCCACGCCGTGGGCCACGGGAGACTAGCGCAGTACGGTGTCGAGCAACTCCAGCGGCGAGGTGGTGCCGGTCAGCTTGCGGTGCGCCAGGTGAAAATAACGCATGGTGGTCGAGACGTGTCCGTGCCCGAGCAGGCGCTGGATGGTGTGGATATCGACGCCGGATTCCAGCAGGTGCGTGGCGAAACAGTGGCGCAAGGTGTGGATGCCGCCTTGGCGGCCCAGGCCGGCGCTATCCCGCGTTGCCCAATACATGCGCTGAGCCGTCTGGATATCGATCGGCCCGGTGCCGGATGGGTTCGGGAACAGCCAGGTGGCCGGGCGGTAGGCGCGGTAATACTCGCGCAGGGTGGCGAGCAGGGCCGGCGAGAGCATCGTGTAGCGATCACGGCCCCCCTTGCCCTGGCGCACCTTGATGCACATCCGGTCGGGCGCGCTCTCGATGTCCGCCAGTTGCAGCGCACATACTTCGGATACGCGCAGCCCTGCGGCATAGGTGACCATCAGCAGGGTGCGGGCGCGCAAGTTTGCGGCGTGGGCGAACAGGCGGGACACTTCTTCCCGCGACAGGATGCGCGGCAGGGTCTGGGGCACCTTCGCCATGGGAATGTCGAAGCGCTCCAGCGGACGCTTCAGCACTTTGCCAAACAGGAAACGGCAGGCGCATGATGCCTGGTTCACGCTGGCATAGGCGAGCTTGCGTTCGACAATCAGGTGCAGGAGGTAGGCTTGCACTTCCTCCGAGGTTAGCAAGTCCGGCTTGCGGTGGTAGTGCTTTGCCAGTGCGGTCACCGCCGCCAGATAGCTCTCCCGCGTGCGCAGGGCAAATCCGCGCAACACCATGGCGTTATCCATTTGTTGGCGTAGTGTCGTCATCTTCGTCTCCTTGATTGATCCGGGGACATCCCCCAGCGATCAAGGATCGGAGACTTTTACTTCAGTTGCAGCAGGCGAGAAGGGGGAACAAAGAGAGGGCGGTGGATAAAGGGAGCCACCGCGATAGCGGTTTAGTTCAACGT
>JAGXQV010000033.1 GCA_018336195.1 Sulfuricella sp.
GTAGGCGCCGATCACCATGCCGTTCTTGTCGAACTCGGCGGTTTCGCCGGCCCATACGATGCCGTCCTTGATGGCGGCAAAGTCGTTCCCCATTCCGCCGCTCAGCGCGGAGAAGGTGCCGGCGGGGAGAATGATGTAGCAGGTCTTGACGTGAACCACGTCCTTGGACAGTTCGCTGCTGGCCTGGATGATGGTGTTGCACTTCTGGCTGCCGGTGCCGCTGTTGCCGCTGTGGATGACGCTGCCGCCGACGCTGACCAGGGGCTGGTTGTCGGTGGTGGCGCTGACTTGGGCCGAGCCGCTGATGGCGAGCACCGGGGTTTTGACGCCGCCGATATCGACCACCTGGAAGGTCATGGTGGTGTTGCTCTGGCTGGATTGGACGGTGATGGTCTGGTCGCCGGCCTTGACGGTGACCGGTGTCGCGCTGCCGCCGCTGCTCGCTGGGGCGGGCAGGTTGACGACGGTGCCGGAGACGTTCTGGGTGCCTTTCGGGACGATGATGGTGTCGCTGCTGGCGACGCCGATCTGCGGGGCGCCGCCGGTGGTGTCGACGGTGACCTTGCTGCTGTCGGTTCCCGAGACGACGATGATGCCGTTCTTGAGGCCGGCCACCGCTTGACCGCTCTTGGTGGCGGTGAAGCTGGCGCTGCCGCTATCGACCGTGACGGCGGATACCGAGGTGGTGGTGCCGGGCAGGATGACGTGGGTGACCCCCAGCGTGGTGCCGCTGCTGGTGCTATTGGTGGCGATGGTGCCGGTGCCGGGCAGGTTGACCTGGACGATGTTGTTGCCGCTGCTGCCGGGGGTTGTCGGCAGGTTGATGGTAGTGCCGTCCTTGCCGTTCTCAGTGACGATCAGGGTCTGGCCGCCGCTCGGCGAGGCGCTGCCGCCGCCGGTGGGCAGGGTGGTGGTGCCGGTGCTGCCCGTACCGCCGCTGCTCGCCGGGTCGGCAAAGTCGATCACCAGGTTATTGGTGATGGCACCGGTCACGACGACCGCGGAACCGCCGGTGAAAGTGGTGTTGCCCATGGTGACCGTCAGATTGGCAATATCATTGGCATTGGCATGGGCGGTCGCATTGCCGGTAAAACTCAGCGTGGCGGTGGTGGCGCTGGCTTTGACCAGCACCGCCGTCAATCCGGCCGGGACGTTGCTCACCGTGGCGCCGGTCAGCGCGGCGCCATTGGCACCGGTAAAGGTTTCATGGGTCAGCGTGATGGTGCTGGTGGCCGTGATGGAGCCGTCGTTGGCCGCGGCTTCGGCAAAGGTAGTGGCGCTGTAGGCGAGGGATTTGACAAAGGCGTTGGCTACGGTGATGCCGTTGCCGGTGAGGTCGGCTACGGTGACTGCCGCATCGGCGCCCGCCGCCCAATCTTCGGCTGCCGCCAGGTTGTAGGTGGTGGAGTCGGTCGATGACGTACCGTTCTTGTCGAGCAGTTGACCAACCGCTGCGTTGTCGGTCGCGCTCAAGGTCATCGTGAACGTGGTACCCGAGGTGATTTCCACGTTGGCGGTATCCGTCAGCGTATACGTCGCGGCGCCCTGCCCCTTAAAGGTCAGCTTGTTGGCGACGATGTCGTTGACGGCGCCGGAGAGTTTCAGGAAGCCGGTGCCGGTCACCACCAGTGCGCCGCTGTTGGCGTCGTAGGTGGCGGAAGTAATGGTCGGCACCGCCACATTGCTGGCCGTGATGCCGTTGCCGGTAAGATCGGCTACCACCACCGCCGCATCCGCGCCTGCCGCCCAGTCTTCGGCGGCGGCCAAGTTGTAGGTGGTGGCGCTGGTCGAGGCGGTGCCGTTTTTGTTGATGATCTGGTTGAGCGCGGCTTTGTCGGTGGCGCTCAGGGTGAGCGTGAATGCGGTACCCGAAGTGACTTCGACGCTGGCGCTATCGGTTAGCGTATAGGTCGCGCCGCCTTCGCCGGTAAAGGTGAACTTGTTGGCGACGATGTCGTTGGTGGCGCCGGAGAACGACAGGAACCCGGTTCCGGTCACCACCAGCGCGCCGGTACTGGCATCATAGGTGGCTGAGGTGATGGCCGGTGTCGCCACGTTGCTGGCGGTGACGCCGTTGCTGACGCTATCCGAGGTATCCCCGGTGGTAACCTGGGCGTCCCAGTCGTCGGCGGCGGCCAGATTGTAGGTGGTAGTGCCGGTCGATACGGTGCTGTTCTTGTTGATGATGCGGTTGATGGCGGCCTTGTCGGTCGCGCTGAGTACCAGCGTGAACGAGGTGGCGCTGGTCAACTCGACATTGGCCGTATCGGTCAGGGTGTAAGTCACCCCGCCTTCGCCGGTGAAGGTCAGTTTGTTGGCGGTGATGTCGTTCAGTGCGCCCGCCTTGGCCTGCATGTTGGTGCCGGTGACCACCAGGGTGCCGGTGGCGGCATCGTAGGTGGCGGAGGTGATTTTTGGGGAGATGGAGACGGTAACGGCATTGACGGCGTCGGCAATATTGACCGCTGCATCCGCTCCGCCCAACCAGCCATCGGCGGCGGCCAGGTTGTAGGTGGAGCCGCCGGAAGAAGTTGTGCCGATATTATCCAGCAACGCATCGACATTGGTTTTATCCGTGCCGGTCAGGGTGACGCTGAACGAGGTGGCCGAGGTGATTTCTACGTTCGACGCGCTGGTCAGGGTGTAGGTGGTATTCGCTGTGCCACCGGTTAAAGTCAGCTTGTTGATGACGATGTCGTTGGTCGCACCCACCTTTTTGAAGAGGTTGGTGCCGGTGACCGTCAACACGCCGGAATCGGAATCGTACACGGCTGAAGTAATTGTCGGCGTCGGGAAATTGGCTACCGTGATGCCGTTGCCGGTCAGGTCGGCAACTACGGTCGCGGCGGCGCTGCCCGCCATCCAGTCTTCGGCGGCGGCGAGGTTGTAGGTGGTGGCACCGGAGGACTGCGTGCCGTTTTTGTTCAACAGGCCGCGCACTACCAGTTGGTCGGCGGCGTTGAGGGTGACGGCAAAGGTGGTGGCGTTGGTGATTTCCACATCCGAGGTGGTCAGGGCGTAGCTCCCGCCTTCGCCGGTAAGGGTGAGCAAGGAGACCGTTACGTCGTTGGTGGCGCCGCTCTTGGAAACCAGGTTGGTGCCGGTGACGGTGAGGATGTTGGTGCCGGCGTCGAAGGTGGCCGAGGTGACGGTCGGCGCGGCGTAGTTGCTGACGGTGATGGCGTTGGTGGTGTCGCTGCCGCCGGTCGAGTCGCCTGCGTTCCAGTTGGCCGCTGCCGACAGGTTGTAGGTCGTCCCGCTGACCGCCGAGGTGCCGTCCTTGTTGAGCAGGGCTTCGACGTTGGTCAGGTCGGCTCCGCTGAGGGTGACGGAGAACGAGGTTCCCGAGGTGATTTCCACGCCGGTGGCGTTGGTGAGGGTATAGGTGGCCCCGCCTTCGCCGGTGAAGGTCAGCTTGGTGAGGTCGATGTCGTTGGTGGCCCCTGTTTTAGACAGGAAGCCGGTGCCGGTGACGACCAGGATGTTGGTATTGTAGTCGTAGGTTGCCGAGGTGATGGCCGGTACGGCGACATTGCTGGCGGTGACGCCGTTGCTGGTGAGATCGGCGACGACGACCGCCGCATCCGCACCCGCCGCCCAGTCTTCGGCGGCAGCCAGGTTGAAGGTAGTGCCGCTGGTCGAGCTGGTGCCGTTTTTGTTGACGAGCAGGTTGACGGCGGCTTGGTCGGCGCCGTTCAGGGTGATGCTGAAGGCGGTGCCGGAGGTGATTTCCACGCTGCTGCTGGTCAGTGTGCGTGTGCCTCCGCCCTCGCCGGTGAGGGTCAATTTGGATACGTCGATGTCGTTGATCCCACCGGAGAGTTTCAGGAAGCCGGTGCCGGTCACGGTCAATACACCGGTGGCTGCGTCGTAAGTGGCCGACGTGACGGTCGGGGCGGCGACGTTGCTGACGGTGACGCCGTTGCCGGTGAGATCGGCCACAACCACCGCCGCATCCGCGCCCGCCGCCCAGTCTTCTGCGGCGGCGAGGTTGTAGGTGGTGGCGCTGGTCGAGGCAGTGCCGTTCTTGTTGACGATCTGGTTGACCCCAGCCTTGTCGGTGGCGCTCAAGGTGAGCGTAAACGCCGTGCCGGAGGTGATTTCGACGTTGGCGGTGTCGGTCAGGGTATACGTTGCGCCGCCTTCGCCGGTGACGGTGAATTTGTTGGCGACAATGTCGTTGGTCGCGCCGGTGAGCTTGAGCAAGCCGGTGCCGGTCACCACCAGCGCGCCGGTGCTGGCGTCATAGGTGGCCGAAGTGATGGTCGGCGCGGGTACGTTGCTGACGGTGACGGGGTTGGTATTGTCCTGAAGATTGCCGTCGTTGATGTTGGTATTCCAACCGAGCGCCGCCGCGAGGTTATAGGTTGCCCCTCCGGTCGAGGTGGTGCCGGCCTTGTTGAGAAGCTGGTTGACTGCTGCTTTGTCGGCGGGGTTCAGCGTGACGCTGAACCCCGTGCTGTCGGTCAATTCCACGTTGGACGTGGTCAGTGTGCGGGTGGCGTTGTCTTCGCCTTTCAGGGTCAGAATGCTGACGGTTATGTCGTTGGTGACCCCCGGTTTGACCACCATATTGCTGCCCGTCACCGTCAGAACGCCGGTGGTGGCATCATAGGTTGCACTGGTGATGGCCGGGTTCTGGGTGTTGCTGACGGTGACGCCGTTGCCGGTCAGATCAGCGCTGGTGGCGCGCGACGAATCCCAACTGGCGGCCCCAGCAAGGTTATAAGTCGTGCTGGTCACCGACACCGTGCCGTCGTAATTGAGCAGGCCTTCGACATTGCGGGCATCGGTGTCGTTCAAGGTGACACTGAAGCTGGTGGCGCTGCCGGCCGTGACCGAATAGGCGCCGGCCAGGGTATAGGTGTTGCCACCCTCTCCCGTCAGGGTCAGCTTGGTGGCGTCGATGGTGTCGCCGGTGGTCATGTTGGCGCCGGTCACCGTCAGCACGTTGGTGCTGGCGTTGTAGGTGGCGCTGGTGAGGGTGGGGCCGGGGGCGGTCACCGTGATGCTAAAGGCGCGGGTGGCGGTGGCGGTACCGTCGCTGACCCGAATGGTGAAGGTCTCGGTGCCGACAAAGGCATTAGCCGGGCTATATGACCAGCCTGTCGGGGTGCGCGAACCGGCGCCGGAAGTTGCGGTCGTGCCGGTGGTGACGCTGCCGCCGTTATTGGTGGCGACGGAAACCGTATAGGTCAAGGTTTGGCCGGTGTCAGTGTCGTTGACCGCCAGATAGCTGGAAATGGCATTATTGGTGGAGTTTCCGGCCACCGAGAAAGAGGCGGTGGTGCCGGTGACGAAAGCGGGAGCGGTGTTGCTGACCGGGTTACATGACTGAGAGCAGCCACTATTACAATTGCAAGTGCTATTCTGATTTGGCCCGCTTTGACAGGAGTGCGCGCCCATGTTGCATACGTACGTCGCCAATCCCGGTTTCCCCAACAAGCCTACTTCTTCATTGAGTCGGTTGAGCAACGCGCCGCTCGTGTGTCCGCGCCGGGGATGCGCTCCCGACCACGATTCCGCAACAGTTGTCTTCTCCACCGCCCGTTTGGCTGACTGCCCGGCGGCGTGTTCGGGCGGCGGGGAGGAAAAGGCAAACAGCGGATCGCGCGTCGGCGCAACCGCCTTCGGTACAGCGACCGTCGCGACCGGCTTCTGGTTACGCGAACTACGGCTGGCGGTGCGGCTCTGGGCGCCGCCCCCGACCATCACCAACCCCACCGCCGCCGCAGCGGCGGGCAAGGCAATCTTGATCAGGGGAGTCAGAGTGACGAGGGGCTTTTTCATGATGGTCTCTTTCTAAAAAATATTCGGTTAATTTAGTTGCTGAGCGCAGTAACGGTGGTCAACGACCGGGGCCAGGGCGGTATTTATTCCTTACGCCGCTCGCAGCCTCTGGCTACGCATGAGGTCAAGCAAATACTCAGGTGCCAGATCGGCCCCGTTACTCCAAGCCACCGTATGCGCCATGGGGTGCTGGCAGGCGCTGGCAAATAGGGTTTTGTCCCGGAGTGGCGCGAATACTTCGCCGTGCAGGCGAGCGCTTAGCTCCACTTCGCCCGACTCGCCGTTATCGAAAGAAAGAAACAGCCGGTAATCGCCTAAATACTCGACACAGGTCGTATGTAATATCATGGTGTTCACTCCAAAAATGTAGGATGGGTGAAGCGTAGCGCACCCATCGAACAACGAATGATGATTTCCCATCTGATGGGTGCGCTACGCTTCACCCATCCTACGTTTTTCAGTCCCGTTGTTTCATCATGACAGCCTACTAGGCGGCCATTGCCTGAGTATGATGAAGCTCAATAAGTTTGCCGACAGGAATGGGTTCGATGGCATACGCGATGCCGCCAAGATCGGCAAACTCGACCAGTACAACCCCCCTGCTCAGTTCATCAACGATAGTGCCAACCTGCCCTTTGGCAAGATGCGCTGCCGGAATGGCTTCCAGTGTTGCTACAACGTCAAGTAGTTTCATCGCATTCCCCAATCACAAAACAAGTGGTAAATCTTGCACCCCCCGGCATACAAAGCCAGCCGGTACGTACCTTTGCACATCTTTTTCCACGAACGATCTCCATGTCTACGCGGAATATTTCGCCCCAACTCGTACTACTTTGCATCACGGCTTCCGATTTCCCGAGATGGGTCAATATCGTATCAGCCAGCCACTCGCCGTCCTCGGCCTTGAGACCGAGCGCCGAAAGAAATACGCGAGCTTTGTGCCGACCCTCGGGATGGTTGGGATTCAACACGTAATCGGTTAGTTTCCCGATGTCGATATTCGCTTTTTCCCTATTTGGCAGCAACATGATCATTGTCCATCGTATTTCCGATTAAACCAATGGCGGGTAGCGATAGCAGTGTTCGAGTTTCTCATTGCTCCATTCCACGATATGGGGAAACGTCATGTCATGCAAAATCACCAGATCGTAAATCTGCTGTACGTCGCCGCTGAACGTCAGCCAGGCGACCTCGCTGAGCTTTTCGAGGTCGATCACCCAAAATCCGCTAGTCGCTTTGTCGATGCGATCCAGCAAGGGTATGGGCGGCGCGCCTCGCGAAGTGCGAGGGAGAGATAGTCCAACAAAAAGCAGCGAGCCCAGATGATCGAGACCACGGGTATAGCCGGGCAACTCGGCGACCAGGGTGCGCTCAGTGCCATCCTCGCGGCAGCGCCACACGCGACCATGACCGGATTCGCAGTAATACAGCCAGCCGTCTATCCAACGCGGTGAATGAGGCAAATGCAATTGATCGACAATCACCCGGTTGTCGGCCACCGACATCAGCGTACCGTCACCTTCGAAAGCTCGCCAGGCGCTAGGTTTATCGTCGCGGCAAAAGGTGGTGACGAAAGCGGGCTGGCCGTCGCGCATCGCCATGCCGTTGAGGTGACAATTGTCGTCGGGCTTCAGATCGCCGATAAAATGGGGTTTCCAGCGTGGCACGAAGTTGTAGTCGGGGCTGAGGGTTGCCAGACAAGAAAAGGCGGAATTGACCAACCATAGCCCTTCGTCGCCCCAGGCGATGTCATGGATGTTGATGCGCCCGGTGACCAGCGAGCCGCGCGGCACGAAGCAGGCATCCACCCGCTCGTCGATCTGCGCCCCCAATTCGTCGTGGCGGCGATAATCCAGCACCTGTGCCCAACTGCCCAGCACCAGCCTATCCTGTGTGACGGCCATGCCCATCGGGCGGGGAATTTCCTGGAACAGCACGTCAATGTCGGAACTATCGCTGCGCACCAGCATGATGCGATTGGCTTGAAAGGCGGTGAGCGCCAGGCTGATGTTCAGCTCTTGCAACAAGGCCGGCAGGTTGTCGGAATGCAGGATGGATGGATCGAAGGGTTCGATTTCGGTGTCGGTCATGAGGGTTCTTTCCTGGTGGCAACGGCGGCGGCTACCGCCCGTCCGGCGTGGATGCGCCCCACTCCCAGCAAGGGCGAGCGACCAGCGACAAATTCGCCCGGCGGACTGCGGTCGGCGGTGTCGGCA
Source organism: Sulfuricella sp. (assembly GCA_018336195.1). Classification (GTDB taxonomy): domain Bacteria; phylum Pseudomonadota; class Gammaproteobacteria; order Burkholderiales; family Sulfuricellaceae; genus JAGXQV01. The sequence continues at coordinate 8,007 of JAGXQV010000033.1, forward strand.
AGTATTTTCATTATCTGGGCGCGGTCGAGTTGCGGATTGACCGCCAGCATCAGCGCAGCAACTCCGCTAACCACCGCAGCGGCGGCGGATGTCCCGCCTAATGCGCCATAATCGTTAGCGTTGATCCCAGTTGTTTTGAGCAAACCCGGTGCGGCGATGAATACGCCTGAGCCGTAGGCCGCACCGGACGGCGCACCGCGATGATCCACTGCGGTGACGGCGAGCAGAGCAGGGTAAGCAGGGAACTGTTCCGCGGCGGCGATTTCAACCGGACGGTTCCCGGCAGAGACGACCAGCAGCACTCCCCGGCCCTGGCGGCCACGACTGGCAAGCTCATCCACCAGATGCGCCACTGGATCAAGCATCAAGGGAAACGTCCAACTGCAATTGATGACGTCGGCCCCGGCCTGCGCTGCCGCCTGGAGGGCGATCACCGTGGCGGAAGTCCAGCCGCTCATTAACCGGATAGCGACCAACCCCGCTTGCGGCGCGACGCCGTCGATCCCAAACCCGTTGTGGCGGGCAAAAATCAGCCCGGCGACGCGAGTGCCGTGGGTTTCCTGCGCACTCTGCGGTGCAATCCTGTGCGAACGGCGCTCGACATCGAAACCCGCAATCAGCTTGGTTCCACGCAAATCTTTATGAGCCAGGTCGATCCCGCTGTCGATGATGGCGATGTGCACGCCTTTCCCCAGAGTGTGGCGCCAAGCGTCGTGCAGACCGATGGCGGCAGCCAAGTCGAAACGTTCCGCGTTGAAGTAGCCCCCTTTTTGGAGGGCAATATTCTGGGAGAGGTCAGGCTGGGCCGAGATTACCCCCGGCATTTGCGCCAAAGGCGCAAGTAACGCCAACGCCGTTGCCACATCGGCGGTTTCCAGCAATTCGATATGAGAGTGCTCAAGCTGTGCCAGCGGTGCATGGTCAAGTACTTGCGGCAGGGCACGGATCGCATCAAGGGTGTGCCGGTTTTTCACGACTACCAGCAGGCGATTGGCCATCGCCACCACCGCGCCGTCCGGGGTGGTGAAGTAGCGTATACCGGGGTAGCTAGGCAGATTGGCAGGCGCGGCACTTTCCCGCAGCTCCAGTGTGGCGCCAAGGTTGGCGATGCGCACTGTCGCCCTATTCGCGGAATCCGCTGGCGTGGCAAACGCGCAGGTAGCTACCAAGAATGCCGGAATAAGCAACAGTAAACGCAAAGCCGCCTTGTTTATCGGGGCGGCGGTCAGCGCCGCTATTTTGTTCGTAATCCTAAGCTCCATGGCTTTCCACATTCGCCGCGCGGCTGCGACCGGCTCCCTATCCGGGAATGACTGTTCTCTTTCATTTGACATATTTCTGTGTATCACAAGCCAAGGCTCAAAGCACTCACATTTCGCTCACAAATTCTCACCATTTCATGCAGTGTTTTCAGGGTGTGCTATTGGGAGACATCATTATATTTACAAAAAATGTAGTCTAATCCACCCTCGCACAAAATGGTACCTGATATCATTTACCGGCATTAAATCAACACATTGATATTGCCAAGCATACCATCTAAAACATTTTTTGAGGGGGGGCAAAGGAACGAAATAACAGGTTTGCAAGACGTTTTTTTGGGGCAATAAGATTTTTTTCATTTTTTTAGTGGATTTCGTTAATTGGCTGAATATCTGATTCATAAAAAAAACAATCAGATACGACAACATCTTGATAAGTTAGTAGCCGCAACGCTGATACTTTTAACAGGTTGAGCCGCTAGAGCGGTTCGGTGTAGCATCTTTCCAAGTTCACGGCATAGGCGTAGCGATGACTGGGGATGAGGGAATCTTTACCCAGGTCGAAACGGGCACGGTTGGAAGCGCCCGCCCCGGCTTGGACTTTTGCGCAACACTATCGTTTAGGAGACAACAATGGGCGATTGGTTTTTAGGTGAAATTAGAGCTTTTCCTTACGCGAAAATCCCGGAGGGATGGATGGCCTGTAACGGCGCCATACTGCAAATTCAACAATATGCCGCCCTTAACTCTTTGCTCGGCACGACCTATGGCGGGGACGGTAAAACAACTTTTGCGCTTCCCGACCTCAGGGGGCGGACGGGCGTAGGGCGGGGCACGAATAAGCAAGGGACTTCTTACCAGACGGGGAAGGCCGGCGGCGTGGAAACCGTCGCTCTCACCCAGGCGCAAATCCCGGCGCATACGCATAACGTGATGGGGATTGCCGCACAGGGAACGGTGGCTGCTATTGGGGGAAACTATATTTCTTCCTGGGGCGCCAACAAAAAGGTGACGACACCGCAGAATTTATATGCGGCGCCGGCGAACGCCGCCGGCATGGTGCCGTTGAACCCCGGCAGTGTTGTGGCGGACGGGGGCGGCGCTGGGCATGAAAACATGCAGCCCTTTGCGGTGCTCAATTTGTGCATTGCGTATCAAGGTGTTTATCCTACGCGCCCTTAACCCCAACCTACGATTAAGGAAAAAACATGTCTGATTATTATGTTGGCGAAATACGCATTATGGCTGGACTGATCCAAAAACAACCACCGGAGAATTGGCTTGTTTGCAACGGTTCATTGCTTTCGATCACTCAATACCAAGTGCTTTATTCTCTGCTGGGCACGCTATATGGCGGCGATGGCGTCACGACATTTGCGCTCCCGGATTTGCGCGGTCGCTTGTGCATCAATCAGGGCACCGGTGTCGCAAACCTCGCCCCGAGGACGTTAGCCCAGAAAGGGGGAACGGAATTCGTGAGCTTAAGCGAAGCCACCATGCCGCCCCATACCCATACGCTCAACACCGCCGGCACGGCCGCCACCAGCCCAACGGTTGCATCGACCGTGACCTTCGCCAATACCACGGGCGCGAACACCATGTATGCTAAGGACGGCCTGGCTACGACGGTTGCAACCAAGGTCAATCCCGCCGACAGTACGATAAGCGACACAGGGGCTGGCCAGTCGCATGACAACATCATGCCGAGTCTGGCTTTATACTACATCATCGCGACGAACGGACTTTATCCGCAAGGCTCTTAAGGGGAATAATTATGGATGCATATATTGGAGAAGTTAGGGCTTTTGGATTTCTGTTTGCACCGGAGGGCTGGCTGGAATGCACCGGCCAACTCTGTCCTATCCAGCAATATCAGGCTTTATATGCGGTCTTAGGCACTACCTATGGCGGCGACGCTAGAACCACCTTCGGCGTGCCCGACCTGCGGGGCTGTGCGGTGATGGGTGCCGGTCAAGGTCCGGGGCTAACCGCTCGGACGGCAGGGTCATATTACGGCAGCGAAGGTATTGCGCTGACTATGCAATCTCAATTGCCTACCCACAATCATACAGTTACCATGGAAATGGTAACTGCGGACTATCAGGCAAATACTTTGGCGACACCGGTAGCGAATAGCTCTTGGTTATCGCGTCCGCTGCAGATAACCGGTGCCGGTACGCCCGCAAATACAATTAATAATTTCACTACAGCCGCAGGGGTTACAGTCGACACCGCTTTTTCTCCATTGACCTTAAGTGCAACCGCCGGTGGTAGCGCGGCGCATGAAAACCGCCAACCTTATCTGTCCATGATTTATTGCATTTGCTGGGACGGCCTATTTCCCACGGCAAATTAGTTGGTGGATGGCTGTACTATTCCGATAACGCCTGTCGATAATGATTTGAACGGAACAAACCCCGCCTCTGACCAAGAGGCGGGGTTTGTACGTTTTTTGGTCACCATTATTCGCATGGTGGCGGCATGAATAAAACAATGGTCTCACGCCTGGCAGTCAGTCATGATGAAACAACGGGATAGAAAAACGGTGGATGGGTGAAGCGGTAGCGCACCCATCAGATTGAAAATCATCATTTTTGGTTCGATGGGTGCGCTACGCTTCACCCATCCTTCTATGATTAATTTCAAGTCGTTAGTGTCGGTTGCCTGGGCAATCAGGATGGGTAACGGGCTTGTTCGCTTCAACTTTCCAAGTTTCCCAATCCAGTTCTGCGTGACCGCTTCCGCTTTACAGCTGTACTTCGATGCTACCGCCCCGTGCTTCCTACGCCGCCTTTAACCCGGCGCCATCAGGTAGTGCCGGTCTTCAAGTACCGCCACAAGGCTATCGCCAGCCGTCGCGCCACCGCGACGATGGCGATGCGCTTGCCGCGCTTGTTCTTCGCGTTGCTCCCGGTGCGCTGGGCGAACCATTTCGCCAAGGCGCTTTCGGGCTGGTATCTCAGCCACAGCCATGCCATTTCGATCAGCAGGGCGCGCACTCGTCGGTTGCCCTGTTTGCTGATGCCTTGGTCCACCCGGCTTTCGCCGCTGTCGTAGGGCTGCGGTACCAGTCCTACGCATGATCCGACCTGGCGCCGGTTGTCGAAGTCGCGCCAGTA
>JAGXQV010000034.1 GCA_018336195.1 Sulfuricella sp.
CCCCACCGAATTGTCGTAGAAACGGTTTCCTTCCATCACGTTGCCGTTGGCAAACATGAAATGGATGGAATAACGACTGCGCGCCCCGTAATTATTGAGAAACAGATTATCGTTGGAATACCACGCAACCATGTCGCGAGAATCGACGACACGGTTTCCTTCGATGCGGTTGTTCATGCTGTACCACAAGCGCAGTCCGTCGCCGCGCACCCCTAGTTCGGCATCCTTGGAACGCACTTGGTTGTTGCGTATCAGGTTGTGGTTGGATTGTTTGAGGTCGATGCCGAACAGGCAATTATCGATGACCAGATTTTCCACGGTATTGTTGTGGCCACGCACGTTGAGACAGGCGTCGTCGCTGTCGTGGGAACTGCCCGAACCGGTGAGGTGCAGGCCACGAACCGTGGCTTGGCTGGTTTCGAGGACGAATACCGTGCCCTTGTCGCCGCCGTCGATAGTCACCTTGCCGCCACCTTCGATGGTCAAGGCCTTGGTGAGATGCACCGGACCGGCGTAATTGCCCGGTTTGGGACGTAACACGGAACCCGCGGGCGCGGCATCGACCAGGGACTGGAACGGCACCATGCCGTGGATGCGCTTGTCGCGCAGGTACAGCGGGACCATCTGAGTCGGGCCGTCCACGGTGACGCGCGGCGCAGTACTCAGGTCGGGGGCGCTGCCGGCTCCCTCGCCGGCCTCAAGCATTCCTGCCACGCTCCACAACAATACGGCGAAAGCTACTCGCCCAATCCTGGTCATTCCTAACGTCATCCCTGCTCGCGTATTTGTTTGCGGCGCAACAACATCGCCAGCAGCGCCGCCACGGCGGAACCCACCAGCATGGCGTAGCCGTAATAGGGGTAGGAGTAGGTGCTGAATTGCGCAACCTTGCCTTCACCGAACACCGTGGGCATGAAGGGCTTCACGGTAAAGGCGCCCCAAGGATGCAGGTTGTGCCCGAAGAACCACAGCCAGCCGGCATAATCCAGCACGAAAAAGATCGGCAACATGGCCGGCACCAACATCAACAGCAGCGAGAAGTTGCGAATTTTCCACACTCCCAGCCAGACGATCAGCATGGCGACCATCAGCCCGCCTATCGATACCTTGGTCGCGGCGATCAAGTTGGCTTTCCAGCGTTCCAGCACGTCAGGCTGGTTAAAGAAGGTACTCGCCTCATGATAATAATGAGCGGCAAAGGCGTCCAACTGCCCCATGACGATCTGATCGACCACCATCCAGACCGAAACGGCGATGAAACCAGCGCCCAGGATTTTCAATTGATTCTTGCGTTGGGTAGCCATGAAACCCAGCATCATTACCGAAAACCAAGCAAAAATGAACTTCGACAGACGCAGTTCCACCGGGGAGCCGGTATCGATGGGATACATCCCCACATAGTGGTTGATGGTGTTCATTTCGTGGACGCAATCAAGGCTCTTGGCATCCTTGTTGACGTCCTTGTTCTTGTCGAGAATCGGGTTGTAGCGCTCGGTATCCTCGCCCAGATCGGCTTGCAGGGTTTCACTGCCCATGCGGGTACCGATGCCGACGGCCTTGCAACCGTTAAACACGCCGTTGAAATGGAAATGAATACGGATGCCGTCGGGAAAGGCATCCTTGGGATAATTGGGAGCGGTCAGCGAAACCCACCAGATCGGCGAGAAATAGGCGGCGACCATCAAAACCAGAGCGACGAAAGTCAACCCGGTAATTAGCTTGTTCTGTTTTTGGGTATTCATCTTGACCAGTTCCTGCAACGCTACTTAATCGGCTGCGACACCCGGCAAAACGCCGCATATCACCAATTCAGAAATTACTAATACTTCAAGACCGCAAAAGAGTTGCAGAGCACCGCCCTGCAACTCTTGGTAATGCCGAAATTACTTCTTCTTGCCAGCGGGCTTGGCAGCACACATCGAACCAGGCATCGTCAGACTGGACATGTATTCGACCACTGCATCCAATTCGCGATCGTTATATTTCTTCACGATCTTGACCATATCAGGATTGGCGTTGCGGCGCTTGCCATCGCGGATTTCCGTGACTTGGCGCAGCAGATATTTGTAGTGCTGGCCGGCCAGCACCGGGTAGAACTTGGCACCATCGCCCTCACCGTTCTTGCCGTGGCAAGTTACGCATTCCTTGGCGTAGAGATCGGCACCCTGCTTGAGGAGAACCGGATCACCCTTGCCTTTGCCATGCTCGGCAGGAATACACATGGTTTGAATATAAGCGGCCACATCAGCCAACTCCTGAGCATCGCTCAGCGTCACGGCAAACGGATACATGGTCGGGTTATCGCGCAGACCGCCACGGATGTCGGCAATCTGCTTGATAATCACGGTGGCATGCTGCCCGGCCAGTTGCGGGAAGGTGCCGTCAGGACGGCCAGCGCCGCTGGGGAGATGACAAGCGCCGCAAACTTCATAGGCTTCCTTGCCGTTTTTCACGTCGCCTTTTTTATGCAAGGCTTCGATCTTTTCGCCTTCCTGGGCATTCCATTTGTAATCTGCCGTCTCGATCCCGCCCTTTTTGGGAGCGGGCGCTCCCGCCAGAACGGGAGCAGATATCAGCGCGGCCAGGGAGAGCGCAACCATCAGGGTTTTCTTCATTTATCTTTCCTCATCACAAGTTTTCAAGTCCGAGTCAGCTTGCTTGGCGCCGCTCGCATCTGTTTAGCGTACTGGGGAGGGATGATACACAGCCGCCCCGCCCTTCTGCTTTGACCTACATCAACACCAACTACGCATGAACTCTAAGCCACTTCGCAAATGGCTCTCAGCTTATCACGGCTTCAATTTCGAAACGTAATCGGCCAAATCCTTGATGTCCGCATCACTGACCAGCACCATCACGCCCTGCATGGCGGCGCTATTGCCGTTGGCGCGCTTGCCGCTCTTGATGTCGGCCATCTGCTTTTCGATATACGCTTTGTTCTGACCGGCAATTTTCGGGTAGTCCGGCATCAGCGGCTTGTTGCCTTCTTTACCATGGCAAGCGGTACAGGTTTTTTCCGCGAAGAGTTTCGCGCCGTCGCCAGCATAGGCGCCAGCAGACAAAGCCGTCAGAGCGGCAAGACTTAGCAGGGACAAATATTTCATTTTGGGGGTTCTCCATAAAATTTAGGCCACGCCGCTGTTGCGTTGGCGTTAGCGGGAATATAGCGGACCGCAACGGTTTCGGTCATTGACATGGATCAATTTAGATTCATATTATACACAACACTTGAATTGTGCACAGACATCTGAGACAGCTCAGCCTTTATCAACCTCCGCACCACAAACACCGAATTCTTCAGAAAAAAAACGGGGAGCATGACGCTCCCCGTTTATTACTACTTATTAACCTGACAGCTTATTTGCCAACTTTCTTGGCACCATTCTGCTCCAGGTAAGTCTTGGCGCGCAGACCGAGGTCGGCGGTTTTGACTTGGTACTGCCATACTTGCTCAGCCCACAGGGTAGCATTCTGCCAGTCGCCCTTCTTGGCGGCTTCTTCATGCTTGGCCTTGGCTGCCGGCATCTTGCCCAACTGGTCGGTAGCATCTTCCACCATCGCCACTACATCCGGGAAATCCTTGTAGTTGACGCTGGTGATGAAGCCCACCACGCTGTCGATGACAGCTTGAGTATCGGCAATCTTCTTCACTTGCTTTTCATAGTCAGCCTTGGTGTAGATAGCCTTCTGCTCGGCAACCTTGACTTCCTTGTAGCCCTTCGGCTTGACCAGCAAGTAGCCCTGCATTTCCAGATGGAGCGCGGAGCAGAACTCGGTACAGTAGTACGGATACACACCTTCCTTGTCAGCCTTGAACTTCACCGAAACGGTCTTGCCCGGCTCGATCGAGGCATGCACGTTGTAGGTGCTTACCGTGAAGCCGTGGGTTTCGTCCTGGGCGCGTTCGAGGTTGGTCAGGTTGACGGTAACTTCATCGCCCACTTCCACTTCGATGGTTTCCGGCGTGATGTGCGAACGGATCAACGTACCGAACACTTCGACCTTGTTGCCCTTCTTCACGGTCTTCTCTTCACCGGCACGAACAGCGCCCGGATGCGGCTTGTCGGTGCGGCTGTCGGTCCCCATCTTGTAACGCACGGCAGGCTTCAGCTTGCTGGCTTCGATGGCCACCACGTAGTGCGGCTCACCCAACGGCAGAGGCATGTCGTACAGCAACTGCATCTTGTCGTTGGAGATGTCGATCAACTGATGGTTTTGCGGATGCAACGGACCAACCGGCACGAAACGATCAATCGCCAGTTTGTTCAGCGCCACCAGGTAACGACCCTTCGGATCCATGGAATCACCTTCCATGGTCATCAGGTGACCAATGTTGTAATGCACGGAGATCTTGTCCAGCACCTTGCCTTCGCAGTAGTCCCACTTAGCAACTTGGGAATCCACGTACAGCGAGGTGTAGGCCACGCACTTCTTGGAGTCGTACTGGGTATGCAACGGACCCAAGCCCAACTGAACTTGCTTGTGCAGCGCGTCCTGCATGGCAATCACGGGAATGCCGTAGGGATCCTTGCCTTCGAACTTACCAGCCTTGATGGCGGCCATGATCTTCTCGAAGCTGAACACTGATACGTGCGTATCCAGCTTGCCGGCGACGGTGATGAGCTTACCGTCAGGCGTCACGTCGACGCCGTGGGGACTCTTGGGTTCCGGAACCAGGAACAGGATGCCTTCCTTGATGGAGACGTCCAGCGGCAACACATCGTGGCCGTTGATCTTCTTGGCCTTGCCGGCGGCAACCAGTTCGGCGGCCTTCTTCCAGTTAACCACGTGCATGTAGTCGGTGTCCTTGGCGGAGCAACCGGCTTCATACGGCGGACGGCCCTTTTCGATACCGCCGACATAACGCTCGGTACAGAAGGAGTTGGTAAACGACCAGCCGTCGGACGGACCTTTACCAGCGTCGGACAAGTCCTGGCTGTAGGGAGGCAGTTCCAGCGAGAAGGATTTCTTGGTGTCGATGCGACCTTCCTTGCGATCAAACTTCCAGTAGGTCACGCCACCACGATACTTCTCGTTGAATTGTTCGAGCGGGTAGAACTTCTTGTTCTCCAGCGGGGCTGCATATTGGGCTGCCTCGATCACGTAGTCGGTGTTCGGGGTCACGAAAGTGCCACCGTGTTCCGATTTGTAAATCGGGTTGACCACAATCTGCTTGGTTTCGAAATCGCGCAGGTCGACCACAGCGATACGGGGGTTAGCCTTGTCGTTGATGAACAGGAACTGACCGTCATACTTGCCGTCGGTTTCGGAAATTGCCGGATGGTGGGTATCACCCCAGGTAATCTGCTTGCCGTCGATACTGCCGCCGGCCAACACCTTCTTCGAGCTTTCGTCGAAACCGTAGCCCTGCCAGGGTTCCGGCGTAAATACACCGATGTATTTCAGAATACGCATGGACGGAATCCCGTACACGATAATCTGGCCGCTTTGACCGCCGGAGCTGAACGCCACGAATTCGTCGCGCTTGCCGGTCGGCACGTAGGTCTTGGATGCAGCCAGCAAATCCTGTTGGGAAAGCCCGCGACGCTTCATCACGTCTTGCAGGGATTCCGACGACCAGGAACTGCTCGCAGCGACAAGACCCAACCCCGCTGCAACCACCAGCGAAGTCGTCTTTTTACTGAATAGCTTCATAACGCCTCCCTTTCACCAGGTTAATCAAAAAAAGTTTTCGCACGCTTTCTGTGCGATATGGCACACCAGTGTGCGAAAAATCACTTCCTTAATCCTTGACGCAAGTCAAGCAACAGCCATTGAGAATGCTTAATTAGCAGATCGAGATATACGTTCAAGAATTGCGAAGCAAGCATATCACCTCAATATTACCTGATCCACATCAACTTAAAAATATTTATTCCACCGCTTTCCGCCCGGCCCTTTTCTTCATTCGGCAAACCGACAAAACCCCAGCCCGCATCGGCGGTTATCCAAGCGAACCCGGCCGTCGGTGAAGTGTGGCAAATTTCCCACATCCTCGGCCAGCCACGCGGCGGTCGCCAGGCCATGGGCAAGATCGTTGCCCAGAGCCGCCGCGAGATGACAAGCAGCCCAAGTTCCCACCGCGCTGTCCAGGGTGGTGGTTGCCACGCATTCCAGTCCGGCCCGCCGGGCGCGGCGTGCCAATTCATAGGCCGCCAGCGGACCGCCGAGAACCATCGGCTTAAGCACCAGGCGGCGCACCGGCAGGTAGTCGCAACATAGCTCCCGGCCCGCGCCGGCGAGCGATTCGTCGAGCGCCAAGGAAAACCGAGCGACATCTTGCAAGCGTTGCAACGCCTGAAAATCCGCCTTCGCCAACGGCTCTTCCAACGCCTCGACGGGCAATTCCGCCAGGCCATCGATGAAGCGCCGCGCCGTAACTTCCTCCCAGGCGCCGTTGGCATCCAGGCGCAGCTTTGCCCCGGGCGGCAAACCATCGGCCAGACGCCGCAAGACGTGGAGTTCGCTGTGCGGTTCGCCCACCCCGACTTTCACCTTGAGCACGGCAAAACCCTCTTTCAGCGCCTGCACCGCGCGGGCGGCGGTACCGGCGTCGAGTCCGCCGATCGCCGCATTCACCCGCGGCGCCAAGCTGGCAGCGGGATTCAGCCAACGCGCCAGCGGCATGCCGGCCCGTTGCGCCAACAGGTCGATGAGCGCGGTTTCGATTGCGCAGCGCGCCGCCGGCATGGTCATCCACGCGGCATCGAGGTGGGCCAACAGGGTTTCCGCTTCCTCGCCGATCAAGGCCGGCAGCGCGGTTTGCAAGCGCGCTCCGGCATCTTCCGCCCTCTCGGTACCGGCTTCCGGCAGGGGCGCGCAGTCGCCGTAACCGACCAGCCCGTTCGCACTTTCCAGCGACACCAGCCAGCCCGAGCGCTCCGCCATTGCGCCGTGCGCGCTGCGCCACGGCTGACGGAGCGGCAGACGATAGGGAATGAGACGGCTACGGACGACGCGCAAGTGAACGACTCACGGCGAGAACCACGGGGCGACGCCTCTTCATCGTAGCGCCCCCTCCCAATATTCCAGGGCATCGGCGCCGACACCGGCATCCGGCTCGGCACGCACCAATTTGCGCAGCGCGGCGAGGAACTGCCCGGCTTCACTCTCGCCCCCGAGCACCGCCAAAGATTTCAAGACCCGGGTAATCCGCAGATTGTTGTGGGTAGGGCGAACGAACCAGTTTTTCTTGCGCTGCCCCCACGCGGCATCTTTGGCAATTCCGCCATCCGTCCTTTTCAGGCCGTAGAAACGCAGCATCCGGTCGAGCGACAAGAGCAACTTGCGCCGCAACAGCGGATCGGTACGAAAGGCGTCGATGTCCGCCGGGCCGAGAAGTGGCGCGGAAAGATTGGCGCGGCTCGGCGTAGCGAGCGGAAACAGCCATTGAATGAAATCGTGGCGACATTCCAGCCACTCGTCATCCTGAGCGAGAATCTCGTCCCAGGTGCGTCCCAGGTTATCCGGTTGGCCTCGGTAGAACGCCACCACCGCGCTGTCGGTCATGATTCGGCAATCCTGATGGGATATAAACAGGTTTCAATTTAGCATGCGCTCTTCGGCTCTGATACCTCCAAGCGGCACTTGCTTCTATAATCGCCAAAACTACCTTCCCAAAAAGGCCGCGCCATGCTGAAACAAACGCCGCTGCATCAAACCCATCGCGACAGCGGCGCGAAGATGGTGGATTTCGGTGGCTGGGAGATGCCCCTCCACTATGGTTCGCAAATCGAGGAACATCACCAGGTGCGCCGTGACGCGGGGATGTTCGACGTCTCCCACATGCGCGCCGTCGATGTTGAAGGCGCTGAGGCGCGGACTTTCCTGCGCGGCCTGCTGGCCAACAACATCGACAAGCTGACCCTTTCCGGTAAGGCCCTGTATTCCTGTCTGCTCAATGAAAACGGCGGGGTACTCGACGACCTGATCGTCTATTTCCTGCGCGAAGACCGGTTCCGCATCGTGGTCAACGCCGCCACTACCGAAAAAGACCTCGCCTGGTTCCTCAAACAGCGCGACCTGCTCGCCCCCGCCCTGAAAATCACCCCCCGCTTCGATCTGGCGATGATCGCCGCACAGGGACCGAACGCCCGCGCCAAGGTGTGGCAGGCGCTGCCCGGCGCGCAAGCGGCAACGGAAGCGCTGACTGGCTTTCAGGCCGCCGAATTCGGCAACTGCTTCATCGCCCGCACCGGCTACACCGGCGAAGACGGTTTCGAGATCATCCTGCCAGGCAGCGCCGCCCCCGCCTTCTGGCAGGCACTGGCAGCAACCGGAGTCAAACCGGTGGGACTCGGCGCCCGCGACACCCTGCGCCTGGAAGCCGGGATGAACCTCTACGGCCAGGACATGGACGAGCAAACCACCCCGCTGGAAGCCGGACTGGCCTGGACGGTGGACCTGAAAAGCCCGCGCGACTTCATCGGCAAGACTGCCCTGCTCGCCCATCCCGCGCAACGCCAACTGGTCGGGCTGCTATTGCTGGAGCGCAGCGGGGTGCTGCGCGCCCACCAGAGCGTTCGCACCGCGCAGGGCGACGGCGAAATCACCAGCGGCACTTTCGCACCCACCCTCAACCAGTCCATCGCCTTGGCGCGGGTGCCGCTCGGCATCCACCCCGGCGATTTAGTGACGGTGGAAATCCGCAACAAACGCCTGCAAGCCAAGGTGGTAAAGCCGCCCTTCGTGCGCCACGGCAAGGCATGCTACAGTGAAAACCACCCGTAGGAGCGGCCTTGGCCGCGACATAGGTGCCACGAAGAGACACCGCAATCGCGGCCATACCCGAAAAACTCGGGCACAAGAAGCACGCTCCTACGAAGAACCCAACCCCTTAGCTTAAAATCATCGCCAATACAGGAACAACCATAAACCCATCGGGAGAGAAACAATGACCATTCCAGCCGACCTCAAATACACCGCTTCCCACGAATGGGTGCGCCTAGATGCCGATGGCAGCCTGAGCATCGGGATCACCGACCATGCCCAGCAATTGCTCGGCGACCTGGTTTACGTCGAACCGCCCGCCGTGGGTCGCCAGCTTGCCGCCGGGGAAGAATGCGCGGTGGTGGAATCGGTCAAATCCGCTTCCGACGTGTACGCACCGCTGGCCGGCACTGTGACGGCCGCCAACGACGAACTGTCCGGCGCCCCCGAAAAGGTCAATCAGGATGCCTATGGCGCGTGGATATTCCGCCTCCAGCCCGACGACCCCGCCGCTTTCGACAAACTGCTCGATGCAGCGGCCTATCAAGCCGTCGTGGACGCCGAAGAACACTGATGCCCTACATTCCCCACACCGACGCAGAGGTTCGCGACATGCTGGCGCGCATCGGCGCGTCCAGCGTGGAAGACCTGTTCGACGAGATTCCCCCGGACGTGCGCTGCGGCGAACTCAACCTGCCGCCGAGCCTCGATGAAATGGGCGTCACCCGTCTCATGGAAGAGCGCGCCGCACAAGACGGGCGCTGGCTCAACTTCAGCGGCGGCGGTGCCTACGAGCACCACATCCCGGCAGCGGTGTGGCAACTCGCCACGCGCGGCGAACTGTACAGCGCCTATACGCCTTACCAAGCCGAAGCCAGCCAGGGCACCCTGCAAATCCTCTACGAATTCCAGTCGATGATGGCCGCGCTGACCGGCATGGAAGTGTCCAACGCCACCCTCTACGACGGCGCCTCGGCACTCGCCGAAGCGGTGCTGATGGCGGTGCGCGCCCACCGGTCTGCCAAGCGCATCCTGGTTCCCGCCACCGTCCATCCGCTATGGCAGGCCGTGACGCGCAGCATCGTCCACAACCAGGGTATCGAACTGGTCACCCTGCCCTATTGCACCGAAGGCGGCCACAGCATCGCCGAAGCTCTGGCGCATTACGACGGCCAGGAATTCGCCGCGCTGGTGATCCCTCAACCGAACTTCTTCGGCGTCCTGGAAGAAGTCGATCAACTCACCGATTGGGCGCACGGACAGGGCATCCGCGTCATCGCCGTGGTCAACCCGATTTCGCTGGGCCTGCTCAAACCGCCCGGCAAATGGGGCGAAAGCGGTGCCGACATCGTAGTCGGCGAAGGCCAGCCGCTGGGCGTGCCGCTCTCCTCGGGTGGCCCCTATTTCGGCTTCATGACCTGCCGCCATGAATTAATGCGTCAAATGCCGGGGCGCATCGTCGGACGCACCGTGGACGCGGACGGCAAACCCGGCTTCACCCTCACCCTGCAAGCCCGTGAACAGCACATCCGGCGCGGCAAAGCGACCTCCAACATCTGCACCAACCAAGGTCTGCTGGCGAGCGCCGCCACCTTCTACATGGCACTGCTCGGCCCGCAAGGCTTGCGCAACGTCGCGACCGCCTGCCACGCCAACACCCGCGCCCTGCTCGACGCAGTGACCGCGATTCCCGGCGTGGAACGCCTGCACTCCGAACCCTATTTCCACGAAGCCGTGATCGCCCTCGACATGCCCGCCCAGGAAGCCCTGCGCGCCTTGCGCGCCCAAGGCATCGTCGGCGGCATCGACATTTCGCCGTGGTTCCCGGAACTCGGCGACGCGATCCTGATCTGCGCCACCGAAACCCGCACGGCGGAAGACATCCGGCGCTATGCGGATAATCTGACAAGGATCGTGGGAAGGCGCAACCAGGGGCCGAGTTGCACGAAATTGAAGCCTAGCGCTAACAGCAAGTGGTAGAGAAAGGGCAGTGCTTACCCCATGGAGTTCATTATTGATTTCACGCTAAAAATATCCCTCCAACATCCATCCGAAAAGGTCACAACCTTATGCGCCTGATACTTGCCTTTGTCATCTATGTGCTTTTTCCCGCTCAACCCCACGCCGCCAGCTTCGACTGTGACAAAGCCAAGAGTCGGATTGAAAAGCTCATCTGCGCCGACAATGACGTTTCGATACTCGACACCGATTTGACCTCCTATTTCCGGCAAGCACTCGCCACTGTGAAGGACGCTGAAGCCGCAAAACTGAAAATTGAACAACGAAGGTGGTTGCGCGGGGTACGCGACAAATGCGCCACCCCTGCATGCCTGAAAGAGGCATATGAAAAACGCGTCGAGACACTTGGCAAGCTGGCTGGAATCAAGGATGACGCTGATGACAACGATGCAGAAGCGGAATGCCGTAAACTCGGCTATCCATCAGGCGGAAGCCAATGTATGGCCCTGATACGCGGCAATGATGTCACCTTCACCGAAGGCAAGTTGACACGCACATACCAGTCTTTATTGAAACTCCTTACCGACAAGCCCGACTTGGGATCCTTTTTCCCCGACAAGGACGAAATCATCAATCTGCAAGCGTCATGGGAAAAGTACCGGGATCGTTACTGTTCCCTATACGGAAGCCTCCTGGCAGGGCCATCCTCCGCAAGTTCGGCGCACGAATCGGAATGTATTTCCGATCTTAGTGACCGGCAAAACGCGTTTCTGGAGAAACTACTCAAATGCGTCCAAAACAACAGTGATTGTTCGTTCGAGTATTAACGGACTGACAAAAGAGGCCCATCGTTCGCGCGTATGATGCGCCCCCTACCGTCGGCACATCCTACGACCATACCGAAAACGTGATGGCGCCCCCCAATTAAACACTAAACACTCAACACTAAACACTGACCTCCATGCTCATCTTCGACCTCTCCCAACCCACCCGCGCCAACCCCGCCCTGGCCCCCGCCACGCCCGCGCCCGCGCCCGCCGCCGACATTCCCGCCGCATACTTGCGCGAAACGCCGCCGGCCTGGCCGGAAGTCTCGGAACTCGATGCGGTGCGCCATTACACGCGGTTGTCGCAAAAGAATTTCTCCATCGACAGCCATTTTTATCCGCTCGGCTCGTGCACCATGAAATACAACCCGCGCGTCGCCAATGCGGCTACGATGCAGCGCGAATTCCTGGCGCGCCACCCGCAGGCGCCGGCGGAAACCGGGCAGGGGGTGCTGGCCTGTCTTTTTGAGTTGCAGGAAATGCTCAAGGAGATCACCGGGATGAGCGGCGTATCGCTGACCCCGATGGCCGGTGCGCAGGGCGAATTCGCCGGGGTGGCGATGATCCGCGCCTACCATGAGGCGCGCGGCGATAGCGGGCGTTGCGAGATCGTAATACCCGACGCGGCGCACGGCACCAACCCGGCCACTGCGGCGATGTGCGGCTACCGGGTGCGGGAGATCCCCACCGACGCCAACGGCGACATCGACCTGGAAGCGCTGCGCGCCGCCGTCGGCCCGCACACTGCCGGACTGATGCTCACCAACCCCTCCACGCTGGGCGTCTTCGAGCGCAACATCCGCGCCATCCAGCAAATCGCCCACGAGGCCGGGGCGCTCAGCTATTACGACGGCGCCAACCTCAACGCGATACTGGGGCGGGTGCGCCCCGGCGACATGGGCTTCGACGTGATTCACGTCAACCTCCACAAGACCTTCGCCACCCCTCACGGCGGCGGCGGCCCCGGCGCCGGGCCGGTGGGCGTAAGCGAGCGCCTGCTCCCCTATCTGCCGGTGCCGCTGGTGGCGCTGGAAAGCGGCAGCTACCGCCTGCTCGATGAACAGGAGCGCCCCCACTCGATAGGCCGTCTCTCGGCGAATTTCGGCAACGTCGGGGTGCTGCTGCGCGCTTACGTTTACATGCGCATGTTGGGCAAGGCGGGAATGAAGCGGGTCGCCGATTTCGCCGCGCTCAACGCCAACTACCTGATGGCGGAATTGCAGGCCGCCGGCTTCACCCCCGCCTATCCGCAACGCCGCGCCAGCCACGAATTCATCGTCTCGCTCAAGGAACTCAAGGAACGCACCGGCGTCACCGCCATGGACTTCGCCAAGCGCCTGCTCGACTACGGCTTTCACGCCCCCACCACCTATTTCCCCATGCTGGTGCCGGAATGCCTGTTGATCGAACCCACCGAAACCGAGAGCAAGCAAACCCTGGACGCCTTCGTCGCCGCCATGAAAGCCATCCGCGCCGAAGCGGAAACCGACCCGGCGCTGGTGAAAAGCGCCCCACACACCACCCCGGTGCGCCGCCTTGACGACGTAAAAGCGGCGCGGGAATTGGATTTGGCGTGGCGCGGCGCGAGAAAAATGTAGGGGCACATCAATCATGAACAAGCATGAATTTGCGATGTGCGTCGATAACCGCAACGATGAAGTTTCGCTGGAAGTGCGAAAACTGTACAAAGTCGTGGCTGATGCCGATGCCGAGAAACACGGCCAAATTCGGGTCATCGATGAGTCAGGTGAGGATTATCTTTACCCCGCGACCGCGTTTAAACGTGTTTCACACCCTGATGCCATCGTAAAATGAGTTTTCCATGCACGCGCCTGACTGGCCGATATGCAGACTTTCTGGGGCGGGTAGTTTTGCAACTTTCTGGGGTTTGGCAGAAACCAATTGATGCTGACACCATCGATTTCGTGCTTGCCGCGCCGTGTAACACAACAGCACTAGCTGGAGAACAATCCACATGAATCCCTTCCGTGAAACCTTGCGTCAGGTAACCGTGCTCTATGTCGAGGACGACCACGAAATAAGGATGCGACTCTGGCCCTTCCTGGCACAGCTAACGGCCCATGTATTTGCAGCCGAAAACGGTCTTCAAGGACTGCAAATCTTCCGCGAGGAAAACCCCGACGTTGTCATTACTGACATCGTGATGCCGGTTATGGACGGCATGAAAATGGCAGAAGCGATCAAACGTGAAGATCCGTCCAAACCGGTCATCTTTACCACTGCCTTCGATGATAGCGACTTTCTGCATGCTGCGATTGAGATTGGTGTTGACGGCTATGTGTCTAAGCCTATTTCCGTAGATAGCTTGATAACCGCGATAGGCAAGAGTGCCGCCTTGCTCATCAAAACCCGTGAATTGATGGCCAGCCGCGCTCAACTGGAGGCTTACCACCAAGCGGCCGAGGAGGAGAAGCAACTAGTAGCAGAACTGATGGCGCGAATGATGTGTCCGGGGAGTTTGCATGACGAGCAGTTGCAATATTACCTACAACCCGCCGATGTGGTGAGCGGCGACTTGGTGGCGGTTTCCCGCTCGCGGCACGGCAAGCTCTACGTGATGCTTGCCGACTCCACCGGCCACGGCTTGCCGGCAGCACTCAACCTACTGCCGGTCAACCACATTTTTTACAGCATGGTTGCCAAGGATCAGCCTGTCTCGCTGATGGTCGAGGAGATGAACTGGGCAGTGAAGAAACAATCGCCCACGGGACGTTATGTAGCAGCAGTGGTGGCCTGCATCGACACCCCCAACCGCCTAGTGGAAATCTGGAACGGCGGCATTCCCACGGCGTATTTCTTTGCCGGTGACGGTAGTCTGCTTCACACTTTCCGTTCGGTGAACCTGCCATTGGGGATTCTCGACCAGACGTTTACGGCACAAATGGATATTTTCCAATGGCAGGACGAACCTGGCCATCTGTTGATCTATTCGGATGGTTTCATAGAAGCGGAAAACGAGAGCGGCGAGCCTTTCGGAGTGGAACGGATCAAGGAGGTTTTCCGCAACGAACCGGTCGGCAAGCGTTTCGACATGCTCCAGCAGGCGGTTACTGCTCACCTCGGCACAGGTAGTGCCTTCGACGACATGACCTTGCTTTTAGTCGATTGCGCTCCTTCTGGGCGTCCCAACCCCACATAACAGCCCGGTAGCGGAAACACCCAAGTGGCGCGGATTTCCAAGGCACCCATTTGGAAATCCGAATCAATGGGGTCAGTCTCTGAGGTCTCCCCTCAAAATCCCAACGCGGCATGGTTGCATAGCGCGCGTCAGCGAACGTAGCCCGTATGGATGGAGCTTCGCGGAATCCGGGACCGCCGACAGGCGGATGCGATGTTTGAAAATGCCGCCACTGCTTGCCCCCTCACGGGTGCTCCCGGATTCCGCTACGCTGCATCCAGGCTACACTGAGGCGGTGTCTTCCGCTTAATCTGAAGCCAACCTACCGTCCGCTATCGCGATGCCCAACATTCTTCAGCTGGTGCGTTGGGTTTCACTTTGCGCACCACCACCCTCCCGCACCTAGCTCTTACAGCAGCGGCGCAACCAGTTCTTCCAGGCGTTCACGGGTAATCGCCCCGCGCTTGGTGAAGACGATATTGCCGGCGCGGTCGATCAGCACCGTGTAGGGCAGGCCCGCCGCCTTGTTGCCGAGGGTCTGCAACAGCCAGATGCCCTTGTCGCGGCCGATCGCCACCGGATAGTTGATCCCCTGTTCCTTGACGAAATCCGCCACTTTGTCGGGTTCCTCGACGGCGAGGCCGATCAGGGTCAGGCCGCGCCCGGAGAACTGTTTCTGGACCTCGATCAAATCGGGGATTTCCTTGCGGCACGGGGCGCACCAGGTCGCCCAGAAATTCAGGATCAGCGGCTTGCCCTTGAAATCGGCGAGCGCCACCGGCTTGCCGTCGAGGCCGTCGAAAGTCGCCGAAAAGATTTTTCCGGCATCGGGATAATCGGCAGCAGTAGCCGCCACGGAAAAACACAAGGCCATGAGGCCCGCCAGCCATTGCTTCATAAGTTCACTCCCACACTCAATAACACGCTAAACAGCAACTGCAATTGCGCGGTTTGCGCGAGCAGGCGGTTGTAGCCCGGCCCGCTTGCCTCGGCACGCAGCCGCCGGATCAGCGCCAGCGCCCACGGCAGCGCCGCGAGCGGCAGCCACCCACCCTGGCCGGGCAGCAGCGCCAGCAGGGCGAACGGCGCCAGCACCAGCGCGCCGTACTCGGCCACGCTCCAGCGCCGCCCGATGCGTACCGCCAGGGTGTTCTTGCCGACCTTGCGGTCGGTGTCGTAGTCGCGGGTGTTGTTCACCACGATCACCGCCGCCGCGAAAAACCCCACCATGTTGGCCGCCGCGAAAGCCGCCAAGTCGAGGTGGAAGGCTTGCAGGTAAAAGCTCCCCAGCACCGCGGTCAGCCCGAAAAACAGCCACACGAACAATTCTCCGGTGGCGCTGTAGGCAATCGGTTTAGGCCCGCCGGTATAGGCCAGCCCGGTGACCACCGAAGCCAGCCCGATCAACAGGATGCCCCAGCCGCCGTGCCACACCAGATAAACCCCAAGCAGCACCGCTGCGCCGAAGCACCAGGCCACCGCCCGCTTCACCTGGCCCGCCGTCAGCCACCCGGAAGCGGTAGCCCGCGCCGGACCCAGGCGTTCCGGGGTATCCGCACCGCGCTCGTAATCTTTGACGTCGTTGTGCAAATTGGTTCCCACCTGGATCAACCCCGCGCACAGCACCGCCACCAGCGCCGGCAGCCACTGGAACACGGCGGCCTCGGCCCACGCCAGGGCCGTTCCCACCAGCACCGGGGCGAAGGATACCGTGAGGGTCTTGGGGCGGATTGCCAGCCACCAGACATGCACCAGCGAGGGCCGGGAATCGGGAACAGTCATGAGTTAGGTGTGCGGTCTTTCAGGGGCGCCGGGGGAACTTGGAAAAATCCGGGGCACGTTTTTCCAGCCAGGCGTTGCGGCCTTCCTGGCCTTCCTCGGTCATGTAAAAGAGCGCGGTGGCGTTGCCGGCGAGTTCCTGGATGCCGGCCAGGCCGTCGGTGTCGGCGTTGAAAGCGGCTTTGAGGATGCGTAGCGCGGTGGGGGAATGTTGCAGCATCTCCTTGCACCACTGGACGGTTTCGGCTTCGAGTTCGGCGAGCGGGACAACCTTGTTGACCAGGCCCATTTCCAGGGCTTCCTGGGCGCTGTATTGGCGGCACAGTAGCCAGATTTCCTTGGCCTTTTTCAAGCCCACGCTGCGCGCCAGCAGGCCGGCGCCGAAGCCCGCGTCAAAGCTGCCGACACGCGGACCGGTCTGGCCGAAGCGGGCATTGTCGGCGGCGATGCTCAAGTCGCACACCAGGTGCAGGACGTGCCCGCCGCCGATGGCGTAACCGGCGACCATCGCCACCACTGGCTTGGGGAGGCGGCGGATCTGCATCTGCAAATCCAGCACGTTGAGGTGGGGGGTGGCGTTTTCGTCGTGGTAGCCGCCGTCGTCGCCGCGCACTTTCTGGTCGCCGCCCGAACAAAATGCTTGGTCGCCCGCGCCGGTGAGGATGATCGCGCCGATGGCGTCGTCGAGATGCGCCACCTGGAAAGCCTGGATGAGTTCCTTGATAGTCTGGGGGCGGAAGGCGTTGCGTACCTCGGGGCGGTTAATGGTGATTTTGGCGATACCCTCGGCCTGCTGGTAGAGGATGTCGCTGAATGCGCCGACGGGTTTCCAGTCCATGTGCTTCAGTCCCTGGGGTAATTGGGGGAGGGCAAGTATATCGACTCGGGCCGCGGCGGCGCAATGCGGCGCGTCGGGAAAAAACCCGCCGGCCGTGCCGTCCACCGGCTTTGGATGAGGCCAAATCCAGGGAAGCCCCGATGTTCAGCTAGGTGAGAACATCCCAATATACCGATATGACAACAACATCATCTTAGGGGGTGACATGTTTGCGAATCTGAAAGTCGGCGCCAAGCTGTTTGTCTTGACCGGGATTCTGGCAATTTTCATGAGCGCGGTCGGGATTATCGGGCTGCGCGGCATGTCGCAAACCCTCGGCGGAATGAAGGCGGTCTACGAGGTGCGCACCCTGCCGGTGATCGATCTGGGGAAAATCCAGCATCTTTTCGAAATGAACGTCACCGAGACGTTGCGCGCCTTCCAGCACAATCCCGACGGCGAACTCTACAAGCTCCACGACCATCCGCTCAGCGAACACCTCGCCCGCATCGAAAAGAACGTCGCCACCATCGATCAGTTGTGGCGGAAGTTCAAAGCCAACCCGCTGAGCGCCGAGGAGCAGCGACAGGCCGACGAATTCGAGAAAAGGCGCGCCACGTTTCGCGACGAAGTGCTGCTGCCAACGCTCACCGCCCTCAAAAACAACGATTTTTCGGTGGAAACGATCAACCGCTACCTGAAGGGCAACCGCAGCCTGGGGAAAAGCGCCAGCGAGGCGCTGGCCAAGCTGGTCGACTTGCAGGTAAGCGCCACCAAGGAGGAATTCGAGCGCGCCACGGCAACCTACAACACCGCCTGGGGCATTTCCATCGCCTCCCTGGCGGTCGGCTTGGCACTAGGAGTGGGGCTGGCATTCCAGATCATCCGCTCGATCACCGTCCCGCTCGGGGCAATGCGCGCCATCATCACGGAAGTCGAGCACGGCGGCGATTTCACCCGGCGCGTTGCCCTGACCGGCAGCGACGAGGTAGGCGAAACCGCCCGCTCCTTCGACGTGTTGCTGGGTTCCCTGCAAAACACCTTGCGCCAGGTTCTCGACAGCGTCGAGGCGGTTTCCCATTCCGCCCACGCCCTGTCGTCCACCTCCAGCCAAGTTGCTTCAAGCTCGGTGCAGCAGAGCGAAGCGGCCTCCTCGATGGCGGCCACCGTCGAGGAGGTGACGGCGAGCATCCATCACATCTCGGAGAGCGCCCGCACGGCCTTGGACATTTCCCGCAAATCCGGCGAGTTGTCCGGGGAAGGCGGGGCGATCATCCACGGTGCCGCTGCGGAAATGGCGCAAATCTCGGAAACCGTGCGTCATACCTCGGTCACCATCGAGGAACTGGGGCAGCGTTCCAACAAGATTTCCGCCATCGTCCAGGTCATCAAGGAAGTCGCCGACCAGACCAACCTGCTCGCCCTCAATGCCGCCATCGAGGCGGCGCGCGCCGGCGAACAGGGACGCGGCTTCGCGGTGGTGGCCGATGAAGTGCGCAAGCTGGCTGAGCGTACCTCCAAGGCCACCGAGGAAATCACCCTGATGATCGACGCCATGCAGCACAGCGCCCAGGAAGCGGTATCCACCATGAGTTCCGCGGTCCGCCAGGTGGGCGACGGCGTGACCCAGGCACGGAGCGCCGGCAACGCCATCACCCAGATCAAGCAGGGCGCGGAACAGGTGCTCGACGTGGTCAACGACATTTCCGCCGCACTCGACCAGCAAAGTTCGGCCAGCCAGGACATTTCCGGGCATGTCGAGCGAGTCGCCCAGATGTCCGAGGAAAACAGCGCCGCCGCCCACCAGTCCGCCGACGCGGCGCGTCACCTGGAGGAACTGGCGCGGGCCATGCGCACCTCGGTTTCCCGATTCCGCATTTGAACCCGAGCAAGAAGCCATGAGCAACAAAGGGTTACTCATTCACGTTTTGGACTATTTCTTGGCATAACCTTCGCTTTTGCCGCAATGCTGGCTAAAATAGCCTCCTGATTTCAACACACAGGATTCCGCATGACGCAAGCGGCAAGCGCGCCCATCACCCCTCCCAGCCTGATTCACGACGAGGGGCACGGCGCATATAAAATTCCGGCCCTGCGCGTTCTCACCGAGATCACCTCCAGCCTGTCCAGCGAAGACAATCTCGATTCGCTGCTGGAGCGCTTTCTCGGCACCATGATCAAGCTGGCCGGCGCGGATGCCGGCGCGGTGCGGGTGCTGGCCGCCGACGGCGAGCATTTGCGGATGGTCGGCGCCATCGGTCTGCCTCCCGAAGTGGTCGAATGCGAGCGCTACATCCCCCTCGAATGCGGGGTGTGCGGCGGCGCGGTGCGCGAACACGCGGTGCAGCACGGCGACAGCCACCAATTGCGCTTCTGCTCGGAACGCACCTCGCTGACCTATTTCGGCGAGCGCTGCCATCGCATTATCGCCGTGCCGTTGCGCTACCAGGGCAAGATCCTCGGGGTCTACAACCTCTTCATGGCCGGCGACGAAGAAGTGCCGGAAGACGTGGCGCTGCTCTTCCATTCGATCAGCGAGCACCTCGGCATGGCGCTGGAAAATGCCCGCCTGACCCGCGAAAACCTGCGCATCACCCTCACCAACGAGCGCCAGATGCTGGCCAACGAACTCCACGATTCGCTGGCGCAAACCCTCTCCTTCATGAACATGCGCCTGTCGCTGCTGCGCGACGCCATGGAGAACCGCGACCAGGACAAATCCGACAAATACCTCAACGACCTGGGGCGCGCCCTCGATTCGGCCTACGCCGAGTTGCGTGAACTGCTCGCCCAGTTCCGTAACCGCATGGACCCGCGCGGGCTGTTGCCGGCGCTATGGGACATCGTCAGCGGATTCCAGGACCGCAACGGCATCAACCTTGATCTCGACAACCGCGTTCCCGACATGAACCTGCCGCCCGAACAGGAAGTGCAGGTCTACCACATCGTCC
Source organism: Sulfuricella sp. (assembly GCA_018336195.1). Taxonomy (GTDB): domain Bacteria; phylum Pseudomonadota; class Gammaproteobacteria; order Burkholderiales; family Sulfuricellaceae; genus JAGXQV01. Next base: position 20,182 of record JAGXQV010000034.1, read on the forward strand.
ACGAAGCGCTGACCAATGCGGGCAAGCATTCGCGCGCCAAGAACGCCAAGATCACCATCGACCTGGTAAACGATCAATACGTTTTCAGCGTGGAAGACGACGGAGTAGGCATCATCCAGCCGCTCAAGAGCGGCGACGGCATGCACCTTGGCCTCAACATCATGCGCGAACGCGCCCAACGCCTGGGCGGCGGCATCACCGTGGAAAACCGCAAGGAAGGCGGGGTGCGCGTCATCCTGACTTTTCCGGCGCCCCTAAGGAAGCCTAATGAGTGAACCCATCCGCGTCTTGCTGGTCGACGACCACACCCTGTTCCGCATGGGTCTTTCCGAGTTGCTCGAACAGCGCGGCACCATCAAGGTGGTCGGCGCGACCGGCAGCCCCGACGAAGCGCGGCGCATCCTCCGCGAGGAAAATCCCGACGTGGTTATCATGGACCTGCACATGCCGCCCATCGACGGCCTCTCGCTGTTCCGCCAGTTGCGCCAGGAAGGGTTTACCACCCCGACCCTGATGCTCACCGTGAGCAACGCCGAGGAAGATCTGACCAACGTGCTGCGCGCCGGCGCGCGCGGCTACCTGTTGAAGGACATGGAACCCGACGACGTGGTGGACGCCATCCAGCGCGCCTCCCGAGGTGAAACGGTAGTCGCGCCGACCATGACCATGAAGCTGGTGAAACTCCTGCAACAGGAACAACCGGCGAGTAACCCGGCTTCCCTGCTGGAACTTCTTACCCAGCGCGAGCGCGAGATTCTCACTCACCTGGCGCAAGGCGAAAGCAACAAGGTCATCGCCCGCGCCCTCGACATCAGCCACGACACGGTGAAGCTGCACGTCCGCCACATCCTGTCCAAGCTCAACCTGACATCGCGGGTCGAAGCGGCGGTGTTCGCGGTGGAACACAAACTCAACAATCCAAAAACCAAGTGCTGAGGGATTAGCGTTAAGGGCTTAGTGTTTAGTGTTGAGTGCTTAGTTGTGGAATGCGCTACGCGCATAATCGAATTCCGACGCGCGTTGCGCGGCGACCTTAACTCAACACTAAACACTCAAAACTAAACACTTAAAACCAACCACTGCTTTTCAGCATCTGAACTTTTCGAGGCCCATAAATGGAATTTTTCCCCGTATTTCTCGATGTCAAAAACCGCCCCTGCCTGGTGGTCGGCGGCGGCGAAGTCGCCGCGCGCAAGATCGGCATGTTGCTGCAATCCCACGCCAAGGTGACGGTGGTTTCCCCGGAACTGTGCGAGGCCGTGCGCGAACTGGCCGACAAGGGACTCGTCACCCACCACCAGACCCGTTTCATCCCGGAATTCCTCGACGAAGCGATCCTGGTGATCGCCGCCACCGACGATTCCGTCGTCAACGCCGAAGTGTCGGTGGCCGCCCGCGAACTGCGCATCCCGGTCAACGTAGTGGATAGTCCGGACCTGTGCACCTTCATCATGCCCTCGGTGATCGACCGCTCGCCCATTGTGGTTGCCGTCTCCAGCGCCGGCGCCGCGCCGGTCCTGGCGCGCACCCTGCGCGCCCGCCTGGAAACCCTGATTCCCGCCAGCTACGGCCGCCTCGGTGCATTGGCCGGGGCATTCCGCGACAAGGTCAAGACGCATTTCCCGCGTCCCGCCGACCGCCGTTTGTTCTGGGAAAAAATCATCCAGGGTCCGGTCGCCGAAATGGTCTTCGCCGGCCAGGACGACGCCGCCAAGGCTGCCCTCGAAAAAGCCCTGGCCGCCGAATCCGGCGATGCCCCGCCGCGCGGCGAGGTGTACCTGGTCGGTGGCGGCCCCGGCAACCCCGACCTGCTCACCTTCCGCGCCTTGCGCCTGATGCAGCAGGCCGACGTGGTGGTCCACGATCACCTGGTCGCTCCCGCCATCCTCGAACTGACGCGCCGCGACGCCCAACGCATCTACGTCGGCAAGGAACGCAACGCCCACACCATGCGCCAGGAAAACATCAACGAACTGCTGGTGAAGCTGGCCCAGGAAGGCAAGCGAGTCCTCCGTCTGAAAGGCGGCGACCCCTTCATTTTCGGGCGCGGCGGCGAGGAAATCGAAACTCTCGCGGCGCATGGCGTGGCTTTTCAGGTGGTCCCCGGCATCACTGCGGCCTCCGGGGTTTCGTCGTATGCCGGCATCCCATTGACCCACCGCGATTACGCGCAATCCTGCGTGTTCGTCACCGGCCATCTCAAGGACGGCTCAGTCAACGTCGATCTCTCCGGGATCGCCAAGGCCAATCAGACCATCGTCATCTACATGGGCCTGCTCGGCCTGCCGCAACTCTGCCAGGAACTGGTCAAGCACGGATTGTCCGCGACCACGCCCGCCGCCATCATCCAGCAAGGCACCACCGTCAAGCAGAAAGTCGTCACCGGCACCCTAGAAACCCTGCCCGCGCTGGCCGTGGACGCGCAACTCAAGCCCCCCACCCTGATAATCGTCGGTGAAGTGGTCAAGCTCCAGGAAAAACTGGCATGGTACAAGCCCGAACTGGGCGAGGGATCAAGCTTCGTGGCGGGGATCGACGCAACGGTGGAGTGAGCATTTTCGAAGGAGAGTGGGTGACGCCGCGCGCCCCATTCTCCACCCGGTGAATCTTTCCAATGTAGCGGGGGTTGGAATTGATAGAGAAAATCATAAAAAATTCGCCGTTCATCAGACAGTTCGCGCAACTGTTTCTCCCTTCGCTGTCGATTCTGCTGGCCGTCGGTTTTTTTAGCGTCTACCCGGATGTAAAAAACCGGCTAGCCATGCTGGGCGCCAGAGAAGCAGAACAAATCGAACTTTCCTCCAACATCATCACGGTCGAGTTCGAATCCATCACCGCCGACTTGAAGTTGCTCGCCAGCAATCTCAGCCTGAAGCGTTATCTCGACAACGCCGGCAATGCAAGTGGTTCGGATGTCGTGCAGACTTTTTCGGACTGGGCCAGGGAAAGGCAAATCTACGATCAGGTGCGCTACCTGGACGCAAGCGGAATGGAAGTTTTCCGCATCAACTATGAAAATCGTGCCCCCCTCAACGTAACCGGGAATGCCTTGCAGAACAAGGCGGGGCGCTATTTCTTCAAGGACACGTTCAAGCTGCGTCGCGGCGAAATCTTTGTCTCCCCGCTGGATCTCAATATCGAGCACGACCAGATCGAGCAGCCCTACAAGCCGATGATCCGTTTCGGCACACCGGTGTTCGATAGCGCCGGGCAGAAGCGCGGCATCGTCCTCCTCAACTACTTCGGCAACCGGTTACTGCATAACTTCAAAAAATTCGCGGCGATGGATCAAGATGCCATGTCGCTCCTGAATCGCGACGGATATTGGTTGAGTGCCGGCAAAGCCGAAGACGAGTGGGGCTTCATGTTCAAGAACGGACGGTCGTTCGCCAGCCGCTTCCCGGATGAATGGACAACCATTTCATCCAACGAACGGGGCAGCCTGCGAACGCCGCGCGGCCTGTTCGTTTATACCACCGCTCGTCCCTTGCTGCCGCAGCACCGTTCCTCCACCGGCTCGCCCCTGCCGAGCGGCAGCAGCGCAAAGGAACTGTCGCGCGGCGAGTATTACTGGAAAATCGTCTCCCACACGCCTCCCGAACTGGTACCCAGCGCCAGCCTTGAACAATACCCGACCACCTTTGCGCTGTTCTTCGGCGCAATCATTCTGCTCGCGCTGGGCAGCGGGTTTCTCGCCCATTCCCTGGTGAAGCGCGCGGAAGAGCGGAAAACCCAGGAGGGAATAGCCAACACCCTTGGTGAAGGGCTTTACGTGCTGGACGAGAAAGGCTGCATCACCTTCTCCAATCCCGCCCTGAGCCAACTGCTGGGATGGACGCACGAAGAATTGAACGGACAAAATGCCCATGTGCTTTTCCACCACCACAGCCCCGATGGTACGCCCTGCCTGGCGGAACACTGCGAGATCGGCAAGGTGATTCGCTCGGGCCAGATGTATCACTCGGATGACGAGACGTTCTGGTGCAAGGACGGTACACCACTGCCGGTATCGGTGATTTCCTCCCCCATCGTAGAACGGGGGAAAATCGTCGGTTCGGTTGTCACCTTTCAGGACGTTACCCAACGCAAATTTTTTGAAGAAACGCTACTCCGCGACAATGAACAATTGGACGCCATCCTGAATGCCATTAGCGAAAGCATTTTCCTGGTCGACCGCGATGGCATCGTCCTCGTGGTCAATCCGACCGCCGCGCATCGCCTGGGAAAAGAACCCAAGGAAATAATCGGCGGGAACATTTTCGATTTCTTCCCGCCCGAGCTGGCGCAAAGCCGCAGGGTTACCATGGAAGAAGTCATGTGCAGCGGCCAGAGCCAATATGTCGAGGATTGCCGCGCAGGCCGGAGTTTTTCCCTCTACTACTATCCGGTGCTGGACGGAACCGGCAAGAGCAAGGCAATCGCGGTATTCGCACTCGACATTACCGGGCGCAAGCTCGCCGAGGCGAAGCTCGTCGAAAGCGAGGCCCACTTGCGCACCATCATCATGAACGAGCCGGAATGCATCAAGATAATCGACGCGCGGGGACGCCTGATTCAAATGAATCCGGCGGGGTTGGCCATGATCGAAGCCGACTCGCTGGAACAGGTCGCGGGACGCCCGGTGCTTGATCTCATCGTCCCCGAACACCGCAAGGCCTACGCAAAACTTCACAAACGGGTCATCGCCGGCGAAGCCATGCAGATGAAATTCGAAGTGCTCGGTTTCAAGGGGGGACGGCGCTGGCTGGAAACCCATGCCGTCCCCATGCAGGACAAAAGCGAGACGGTACACCTCGCCGTCACCCGCGACATCTCGGAACGCAAGCGGGCCGAAGATGCGTTGAAAGCGCTCAACGAAACCCTGGAACAGCGCGTCCAGGAAGGAATTGCGCAGAACATGGAGCAGGAGCGCCTACTCATCCAGCAATCCCGCCTAGCGGCGATGGGCGAGATGATAAACAACATCGCCCACCAATGGCGTCAGCCCCTCAACGCACTGGGGCTGTTGCTGGCCAACCTCAAGGACGCCAACGACTTCCACGAACTTGACACCAACTTGATCGACAATCAGACGGCGATGGGACAACAGTTGATCCAGAAAATGTCGACCACCATCGACGACTTCCGCAACTTCTTCAAGCCCAACAAGGAAAAACAAAGTTTCCTCGCGTCCGGGGGAATTGAAGATGCGCTAAAGCTGATCAGTCAGAGCCTCCAAAACAACAAGATCCAGCTTTCCTTAGACAACGGCGATGAGTCCTGTGTCGCCTATGGCTATCCCAACGAATTCGCGCAGGTAGTGCTGAATGCCTTGAGCAATGCCAAGGAAGCCATCGCCGGCAAGGACATCGCCGGGGAAATCCACATCAAGGTGGCGAAGACCGGAAAGGCCGTGACGGTCTCCATCCGTGACAATGGCGGCGGCATCCCCGAAGACATCCTGAGGAAGGTTTTCGACCCTTATTTCACCACCAAGGAAAAGGGCACCGGCATCGGCCTGTATATGTCGAAGATGATCATGGATCACATGGACGGCCAGATCATCATCAGAAATGTCGATGGCGGCGCGGAAATGTTGATTACCCTGCCGTTAGCTTCGGACCCAACCCCCACCTAGCCGCCCGACTACTTACCCCGTTCAAGCGGCAAGCGCAGGGTAAACACCGCGCCGCCGTCGAGATGGTTGGCGGCTGAAAGTTCGCCGCCGTGGCGGGCGACGATGCCGTAGCTGATCGACAGCCCCAGGCCGGTGCCCTTGCCGACCGGCTTGGTGGTGAAGAAGGGATCGAACAGACGTTCCAGGTGTTCCGGCGGGATGCCGGGGCCGTTGTCGTGGAAACTGACGTCGACCCAGCCGCCGACAACGGCGGCAGCGACACGCAGTTCGGGAAAAGGCTGCCCGCGGGTCGCGTCGAAGGCGTTTTGCACCAGGTTGATCGCTACTTGCTGGATCTGCCCGGCACTCCCGACGATCGTCAAATTTTCCGGCAAGGCGTAGTCCACCTGCAGTTTTCCGCCGGCCGCCCCGGTCACCCAGCCCACCGCCTTGGTGACGGCCTCGCACAGGTTGAACGGGGCATTCTCGCCGCTATCCTTGGCGGAGAAACGTTTCAGCCCCTCGACGATGGCGCGGGTGCGTTCCGCGCCTTCCACCGTGCCTTCGATGAGGGGGTCGAGGTCTTCGAGAATGCGGTCGATGCGCAGTTGCTTGCGCAACTCATCCAGTTTTTCCCTGGACGCCCCGTCATGCACCGCGCCGAGATAAGTTTTGATACGCTCGCTGTAGCGCTTCAGAGCATGGGCATTGCCCACCACGAAGCTGATCGGGTTGTTGAGTTCGTGCGCCACCCCCGCCACCAGCCGTCCCAGCGACACCATTTTTTCCGAATGCAGTAGCTGTTGCTGGGTGCGCTTGAGTTCCTCATGGGCGTCGCGCAGTGCTTGGTAAGCGCGGCGCAGTTCGCCGACCGGGCGCCCCACCATGACGTTGCCGACCACCTCGCCGTGCGCATCGAAACGCGCGGTGCAATTGAGTTCGACCGGAATGGCGCCGCCGGCATGGCAATGCAGTTGCGCCTCGAATTCCTGGAGCTTGCGAGTCGCCGCACCTTGGCGGCGCTGGGGCGTGCAGGGCGGCAAGCGGTCGACGAACAGTTCGCCGACCGGCTTGCCGCGCAGCCAAGCCTCCTCGAAGCCGGTCAATTCGACCAGGGCGCGATTGACCTCCTCGACTTTGCCATCCAGATCGCAAACGATGAGCACGTCGGACATCGAGGTCAGCACGCTCAACACGAATTGCTGGGTTTTTTCCAGTTCGTCGTTCTTGTCTTCCAGCGCGGTCTGGTAGAGCAGCAAGTGGGTATATACGTCGTCCATCTTGCGCAACACTTCCAGCCACGCCGGTTCGCCGCCGGCCCGGATCAGGCTTTGCAGGGTGTTCTTGAAATCGGCTTCCGGACGGGGCTTGGCCGGGGTGCGGCGGGTGTGGGACATGGTTTAGGTTTTCGGATGGCTATGGACGTGCTCGCCATGATGATGGTGCTGCACGTCGTGATCGACCGGCACCAGGTTGAACTGGCCGTGGCGTACCCCGCGCTCGGCGATCAGGCTTTCCGCGAAGCTCCGCACCTGCGCCGTCGGGCCGCGCAGAATCACGGTTTCCAGGCAGTTGTCGTGATCGAGGTGAACGTGCATGGTGGATAGCGTGAGGTCGTGATGATCGTGCTGGAGGTTGGTCAGGCGCGACGCCAGATCGCGTTCATGGTGATTGTAAACATAGCTCACACTGGCGGTGCAATACGGCGCATCTTCCTTGCGCAGGCGTTCGGCTTCCAGGCGCTGGCGCAACATGTCGCGCACTGCTTCAGAACGGTTCTGGTAGCCCTGCTGGCGGATCAGATCGTCGAATTGCCGCGCCAGCTTCTCGTCGAGCGAGATGGTAAAGCGTTCCATGATTTCCCCTTTGTTGCGTTGATGCAATAACGATACCACAGCCACAAGTCCGCCACGCCTGCCTCTCCCGGCCCGACACCGCTAACGATGCTTCCACCACATGAAACAAGGCGCAAGGCAGACTTCCGGACGAAAAACGCGAATTTCCGGCAAGTACCGACGCTGCCAGAGAAAAAATATTTGGCACATTACTTGTATGAGGTTTGAAAAATTCATCATACTGTATCTGGATAAACTCTTCGCCGGGAATCAATCATGGAAACCCTTCCTCACGACTGGCTGCCCCTCCTCGGACTGGTTTTTGTCCTGGGCATAAAGCACGGCTTCGACCCCGACCACTTGGCCACCATCGACGGCCTGACCCGCTTTAACGCCGCCGACCGGCGACTGGCACGGCTCTGCGGTTTTCTGTTTTCCTTGGGACACGGGGTGGTGGTGATGGCAGTGGCGGTCAGCGTCGGCCTGCTGGCGGCGCAGTGGCACGCCCCGGAATGGCTGGAAGACACCGGCGCGTGGATTTCCATCGTCTTCCTGCTGCTGCTCGGCGCGCTGAATCTGTCTGCAGTGCTATCTACCGCGCCCGGCCAGGTAGTCCAGCCGGTCGGCCTGAAAGGCAGGCTGCTCGGGCGTCTCCAGCATACCCGCCATCCCGCCTTGATCGCCCTGGTGGGCGCGTTGTTCGCCTTGTCTTTCGACACCTTGAGCCAAGCCGCATTGTTTTCGCTGACCGCGCGCGGCATCGGCGGCTGGCAATACGCGCTGTTGCTGGGCTTCACCTTCATGGTGGGGATGATGCTCACCGACGGCGTCAACGGCCTGTGGATTTCCCGCCTGATCCGCCGCAGCGACCAGCTCGCCTGCATCGTCTCGCGCACCATGGGGCTGGTGGTCGCGTCATTGAGCCTGCTGGTGGCGGGGTTCGGCATCGCCAAGTATTTCTCCCCCGCCATCGACGCCTGGAGCGACGGCAAGGAAACCGCGCTGGGCTTCATGCTCATCGCCGTGGTCGCCCTGAGCTTCCTGTTTGCCGTGCGGCTGGCGCGCCCGGCCTACGCCACCGCCAGTCTTCCCGAAAACATCTGAATACATTCACCCCTTGTTCAACTCATCACGCCCGCGATTATGAGAAATTCAAAATTCGTCTTACATGCCCTTGCCGTCCTGTTCGCCACCCCAGCCCTGGCCGACGGCATTCACACCCTCGAAGAAGTGGTGATACGAGATTCCAGCGAAAACCTGGTGGGCGTGGCGGATTCCGCCAATCAGGGCACGGTGACGCGCAGCCAATTGCAGAACCGCCCGTTGCTGCGCCCCGGCGAATTGCTGGAAGTCGTGCCGGGGCTGATCGTCACCCAGCACAGCGGCGACGGTAAGGCCAACCAGTATTTCCTGCGCGGCTTCAATCTCGATCACGGCACCGATTTCGCGGTGTCGCTGGACGGGATGCCGGTCAACCTGCCCACCCACGCCCACGGCCAGGGCTGGGCCGACATGAATTTCGTCATCCCCGAATTGGTGAATAGCGTGCGTTACCAGAAGGGGCCGTATTACGCGGACAGCGGCGACTTTGCCGCCGCCGGCAGCGCCCGCATCGACTACGTGAATCAGCTCGATCAAGGCATCGCCAGCCTGGGCATGGGCAGCTACGGCTATCGCCGCACCCTCGCCGCCGCTTCGCCGGAAGTGGGCGCGGGCAAGCTGCTCGCTGCCATCGAGCTCTTTCACCACGACGGGGCGTGGACGACACCCGAGGACTATCGCAAGCTCAACGCCGTGCTGCGTTATGCCCAAGGCAACTCGCAAAACGGCTTCAACCTCACCGCGATGGCCTATCAAGCCGAGTGGAATGCCACCGACCAAGCCCCGCAGCGTGCCGTCGCCGCCGGCCTGCTCGACCGCTACGCCGCGATGGACCCCAGCGACGGCGGCAAGGCCCATCGCTACAGCCTGTCCGGCACATGGCGGCAAACCGAGGGCGGCATGGTCACCCAGGCCAACGCCTATTTCATCGACTCGGCGCTCAATCTTTACTCGAATTTCACCTATTTCCTCGACGACCCACTGCACGGCGACCAGTTCGAGCAGGCCGACCGGCGCACCACCGGCGGCGGCGAGATCAGCCGCTCCTGGCTGGGCAAGCTGGGCGGCCTGGAGACCGAACACCTCGTCGGCCTGCAACTGCGTAACGACAACATCAGCAACGTCGGCCTTTACGCCAGCGAAGCCCGCCAGCGCCTCTCCACCACCCGCGCCGATCACGTCACCCAAACCAGCGCCTCGCTGTATTACCAAAACACCCTGCAATGGCAGGAGAAATTCCGCAGCATCATGGGCTTGCGCGGCGACTTCCAGCGCTACCGGGTAGACAGCAGCCTGGCGGCCAATTCCGGCGAAACCAGCGACCGCATCCTCAGCCCCAAATTGAGCCTGATCTTCGGCCCCTGGCAGAAAACCGAGGCATACCTCAACCTCGGCTACGGCTTCCACAGCAACGACGCACGCGGCACCGTCATCCGCCTCGACCCGAAAACCCTGGATCCCGCCGCCCCCGTCACCCCGCTGGTACGCGCCAAGGGTGCCGAAATCGGAGTGCGCAGCATGCTCCTGCCCGGCCTGCAAAGCGCCCTCTCGCTGTGGCGACTGGATATCGCCTCGGAACTGCTGTTCGTCGGCGACGCCGGCACCACCGAAGCCAGCCGCCCGGTACGCCGTAGCGGCATCGAATGGGCCAACCACTGGCACCCGGTTAGCGGCGTCATCCTCGACGCGGATCTCGCCGTCTCGCGCGCCCGTTTCCGCGACGACGCCCCAGCCGGCAACCAGGTGCCCGGCGCCATCGAAAAAACCTTCTCGCTGGGGCTGACGATCGAGCGCCCCAGCGGCTGGCTCGGCGGCCTCCGCCTGCGCTACTTCGGCCCGCGTCCGCTGAACGAGGACGGCAGCGTGCACTCGCCCGCCTCGACGCTGGTCAACGCCCGGCTGGGCTACAAATTCGACAAACAATGGAAAGTCCTGCTCGACGTCTACAATCTCTTCGACCGCCAGGTCAGCGACATCGACTATTACTACGTGTCGCGCCTGCCCTTTGAGCCGGCGGCGGGCGTCGCCGACCTCCACAGCCACCCGGCGGAACCGCGCTCGCTGAGACTCAACGTGGTGGTGAATTTCTGAAGCGAATACCTCACATGCAGGAGGGCTGTGTCACCGACTTGGTGCGGTGCTGGGTTCTGCTTGTCTACCGTACCTGAATATCAAACGGGACATGCCGTTGCCATGGTCGCTAACCTGGCAGACTGCCTTCTCATTCCGTTGAATACGGCTTCTGCCACATCCATTGGAAAGTTTTCCGGCAACAAGTTGCCTACCTCGCCAATCACGGATTCCGTGGCCCCGGCAACTTCCTCAATCAGTTGCTCCGCCGCCGCAGCGCCGAGTCCGACTTGCTGCGCCTGTGCTATCCAGTGGCGGCGCTGGATTTTCTCAATCAGGTAGTGATTGGTGGTTCCCCGCACCGCCATGGCAAGTTTGGCCTTTTGCGGGGGAATTTGATTCCCGCCGGTGCCGATGACGGGATGGGCGGAAAGCACGTCATAGATCGGCGTGGCGCGGTAACGAGCACCGGGAAGATGGGCGATGCTGAAGTTTTTGGCGTGACCATCGGTCGCCGCCAGCACCCAGAAAATAATCTGGGTTTTAAAAAAGGTATTCCGATCCTGCCCGGCATTATCCGACCCGAGCAGCAACGCCATGATTTGGGCAATACCTGGGCCGCCGTCTGACTGATATTTGTGCAGGGGCGACGTACCCGTTGCCTGACACAGGTCTTCCTGAGGCAGGCGGATTATCCAGCTTCCATCGCTTGCCGGGGTGCGGTCAAAGCGTTCGACGACGAGGGCTTTCTGATCCTCGAAATGCGCGATTTCACAGCGCGCGATGGGGATTTCGTAAGCCTCCATGATTTTCGAACACAGCCATTCGTTCTCCACCGAGGTGCGCATATCGGCCTGCATATGGCCGACCAGGCCCATTGGCAGTTTGAAGATGTGGGTTGTCGGGGTGCTTCCACGGGGCAGAAACCAGCGTTCCTCGTGGCGCAATAAAGCGGTTTTCTCCTGCGCGCCCGCGATGGATAGGCGCAGATCATCGTCGTGATCGTGCAGCCCCAAGGCTTGAGCCGAGGTGGTGTTGCGTAGTCGTTGCGCAACGCCGGCGGCGTCCAACTCATCCCCGTTGATTTCATATATATCCGTCGGCCCCTCATCTTCCGGGAGAAGTTGGATTGCGCCAACACAGTCCCGGCCCAGTTTCGCGAGCAGGTGAAATGGATCGGTTCCTCCGGTCTGATGACGTTGCGCCAGACGGCGGCGAATGGCATCGTTGTCGGGCAGCAGGTTGTCGAAATAGTCGCGAACCACCTGCCCTTGGTAGGGCGCATTACCCGGCAGGAACGGCAGTGACAAGGACAAGGGACGGGACTGTTCGTCCGTGAGCCATTCATCGAAGTAAGCGAGGCGTTCGCCTTGTCGGGTAGTTTCCCAGTAGCCAACCGGGATACCGTTCATCCAGATGTTCAGCCTCTGTATTTTTGTGCGGCGCCCCATGGTTACCAACTTTCCTTTGTTCCGGTTGGCGTAACGGCGGACGGCTTGGTCTTCCCGGTTGCCTCCGCAGTCGTAGCGGGAGTAGTTTGATTCAGCGAAATTTCAACATCCAGCAGGCGTAGCACCGTAAAAAGCCGCTCCAGCGTCGCTGTCGCGGGATTGGCTTCAAAATAGGCATAACTTTGCTGAGTGATTCCCAACCTTTCGGCCATGGCTGCCTGGGTCAGGCCTTTTTCCTTGCGAAACCCCTTGAGAACCAGAGGGAGTTGGCTGAGGGTCTTGATGGGATAAATCACTTTTGCCTCCATTCACGAGTCTCGCCACGATACAAATCTCAGGCTGTAAATTTAATTAACAGCCCTCTATCTGTATATTACATTTACAAAACTCATGCTGTAAATGGGGTTCACAACTCACGGCCTGTATTTCCTCTGCTCATTGCCGAGCCAGCGGCTCCTTCCTGGCACCAAGGTGCCGTTCAGTTCGACCCAAAACCATCACGGAAGGCAGCTTTCCTACGAGGCGACTGCGTGCTTTCGCACCCACAAGAGACGGTCAACTTGATTCGCGCGAGCGTCAGCTTTTCGGCCAAAGCGGCCTGCCCAAGCAGCAACCGAGGTAGTCCGCTGAAGGCTGTAACCGGTCATGGATGTTTGTGTGCTGACCGACAGCGCCGGTCAACTGATTTGAACATGCCGCGACCTGGTCAGGCCGTCGAACAGCGAATCCATACCGAATACTGAATCCGTCGCCGGTTCCACACCCGGCATAAACGTCTTCTGAGTCCAAGAATGGCGGCGTCCACCCGCCTGATGCGGCCTACGATTTAGTGCTCGAAGCAGGCTGATAGACGTGAGTGCGCTTGTGAATATGCTGGTGGTCCGCGTAGTACTCGTGCAGGTTGTGCGCCTCGGCTGACCGGTGATGGAAGCCACGCTCTCCCCACATGAGCCACACCAGCGCCTTGCCGGACCGCGTCAAGTAGCTGTCAAGAAGGTCACGACGCAGATAGCTGAAAGAGCCACTGATCTCCGAGTCGTACTCGCCGACTTCGCGGTACAGAGACGCCACGCCTGAAGCATCGTGCAAGTCCCATTTGTTGGCGCGGTACCTGAGACTCAGAGCTTCACAGAGCCGCTTAGAAGGCAGGCTAGCACCGCTGCCCTGGTTCACCACGCTGTGGTAGCTCTCCCAGTTGTACTTCTGCACCGGGATGTCGACCGTGACGCCATTGTTTGACCACCTATCAGCGGACACCATGTATTCGGCGCTGTCGTCCTCTCGCTCATTAGCGACAGGCAGTCCCGGAATCGAGGAGAAAGGCATCTCACCCGCATAGGTGTAGTAGTAGCTTGGCTCCTCTGGAATAGCGTGATTGCCGGGGTATTCAAGACCAGTGAACAACGTGCACAGGCGGTCGACTTCTCCGCTGTCCACGAGTAAACCTCGGAGGAAGGTGAATACCTGTCGGTCATCAGCGGGGGCGTTTTGTTCGAGGAACCCGTCAAGTACGACCCACGGCCCCGTCAGGCCATCAATCTCCGTGATCTCAAGGATGCCGCAGTAGTCTGGTTGTGGACCTCTGACCACCCAGTCGCCAGTACCCGTAGGCTGACCGCTGAACAAGTCTGGGAGCGGCAGGTCGATGCTCGCAGCCTCGAGTGGGAACGTCGGGTCGATATCCGCATCTGAGGGGCGAGCGCTGCGCTCCTTGGCAAGGAGGCCCTGCGCGTGTCGAACACCCCACATCTCGAAGTAGGCAATCCAGCCGTACTTCTTTCCGTATCGGTCGACCTTGTGCTTGTCACTTCCCATACGAGGGCCGGAGTTCATTTGTCGGTCAACAGCTTCGAACTGCTCGGGGTCATAGCCAAGCACCAGCATTCGCGAAACGATTGCCGGCAGCACCCGCTGGTACTCTGGGTTTCGGTCGTCGTAGTTCCTCCGACCCGGAATCAATCTCCCCATCGTGTAGTTGCCGAAGTCCATTCGAATCGCCGCGCGTTTCGCTCGTTCGATCACCGCCGAATTGTACTGCGGCATGTTCTCAAACGGACTGGGCAGATGGCTAAACGGTGGAAGGAGGTGAGCTGCCTCGTCCTCAGACAAGCAAGCCGGATCCACCATCCTTGCGATGGCAATGGTTCCCAGACAGTACTGCTGATATAGAGCATGCCAAGTAGGATGCATCGCGCCAGGCGCGAACATCGCTTGATAAATTTCACGAGCGACTCTAGGCAGTGCCTCTCGCATCTCCACAGCACTAATATCCGACCAGGTGGTCAGCACCGCGCCGTAGGCTGCAGCGAACATCCGCTCGGGGACGTATGGGTCTGAAACGGCAATTGCCTCCATCGCCAGCCGGAAAAACTCCGCTGGCCGCTTGGCAGCAAATTCGTACAGGGTCTTGGTGGCGACGTCCCGCAGGCTTCTGGACGTCGAGGTTAGTGTCCACATCACCCAACGCGCCCGCCGAATTTCTCGCTCATCTAGGTCACCCGACTTCCATCTGCTCGATAGGAATTTGAAGTCGTCTTCAAATTCCTCATATTTCTCGCGAACCCACTCCGACCAGAAAAGATCGCGCTGCGTGTTGGACATGGCCAAGAGCACACCGTGCAAGAAGTCCATGTCGAACGGATGCGCTCGTGCTGCCCGAGTGCTCCGAAGTCTCTTGAAGGCAATCCGTGCGAACGGCTTCGACTCCTGCATTGCGCGCGCGAACCGTTCCACAGTTTCCCGCCCGATATTCTTTGGGTCTGATTGTGCCGTCAACAACAGAGCGTTCATGACGAGGTTTTCGTCCAGCAAGTCTTGCCAAAGCTGGCGTCTGGCAAGGCGTTGCGGATACAGGCCAACCAGAGCCTGGAATACGTCATAAGCGAAGGTATGCGACCCAAGTTCACGGAATTGGAATTGCGCGCGTCCTTCATCGCTTTGCAGCCATTGCATCAAGGACGGCCTAATAAGCAGGTGCCGCGCAATCAAATGGCCGGCCATCAAGTCGTATGAAAACGCGATTCCTTGGCCGCCTGCTTCAGAAGTTGTTCGAACGAGGACGCCTTCGGACTCCAGCGCGCGGATGATGCTGGCGTCCCAACGCCCTATGTCTTGAACTGCTGTCCGAGCAGCTTGGAACTCCACGCTTCTCGCGTTGCCCTCCCAAAGAAGACCCGCGATCGTCAGCAGCGCATCTTGCACTTCATCCTGATAGATGCGATGCGCTGCCGGTGAAAGCTCAGCAACTCGTTCGGCTACCTTGTTGAAGTGCGCTTCGAACAGGCTTGCAAGCGAACTGGGCAGCGCCTCCACCCCGACAAAGTGCTGGCGACGAGGGTTCGCCACCTCGCAAAAGATTCTCAGCGTCAGCGGGTGCTGCAAGAACTCGATTGGCAGATCCGCGTCGGTGGCGTCGATCTTGTAGTACTCAAAGTACTTGTCGATGGCCGTCTGCGGGTCTTCCTGGAACCCCTTGTGCTTAACTTGAGGAAATTCCTCCGGCAGGCAAATTGGCGCGAACTCGTTGCGCAGTGTGACAACTAGCAGGACGTACGGAAAGTCCTTCAGAAGCTCGTCCGCATGGGAGAGCTCATCCCTCCAGTTTCTCGGGTCTTCCGCCTCATTCAGACCATCAATGACAATGGGTATGCGCTTCCCCGCGCGCTGACCCGCCGAATCTACGGCCTCAACCAGCCGGTCGAAGCTCACCGCCGGTCTGCCAGAAATCTTGAAGGCAGACACGAGATCGTCAAGCCCTTGGCCTGCATGAAGATTCTTGCCCAGCAGTAAGACTCCACCGGGGAACTCTCCGTCCGCCTGCGTCACCTTGACGGCAAGCTCGGACTTTCCTTCACCCGCAGCTGCAAGCACCGCAACGGTACGAACGCCGATTGACCGCTCCAGACTGCGCCGTGCCGATGAGACCGCATGGATGTCCGCAACCAGATTCGCGGCTAACGGAGCGCCGTCTGAACGAGCACCACGCATTTTCGAGAGCAGCCTGTCGTAGCGCACCGGCTGCGACGGATTCGACGCCAGCATTTGCTGTACAGCGTCGAAGTCACCCTTGCCGAGCGCCGCGTGCAGGCTATCAAGCAGGTCAGCCAATCCGTTGGCTCGAGCCAACAGCAATTCGACTTCGGCCTTGATTTCAGGTTTGAGTTGCCCAGTCAGCGAAGCAATGTCCGTGCAATTCCTCTTGAGGGCACTTGAGAGTTCCTTCAGCGATTCCCACGCGCTTTGGCCGCCCAGGCACCTGAGTACCTTCTCCTCTGCCCCAACGACGACATGAACTTCCGGCTGATATCGACGCTTGAACGGAGCCGCAGCGAGCCTGTGCTGCTCAACAAGTAGCGCAGGCGTCAGAACGAGCTCGCCGAAGTAGGTTTCTCGAAGTAGCGCTCCCGGCCCAACCAAGAGATCTTCGATGTCCGCTGCCGTCAGCAGTTCCAACTTCAACTCGGGGAAGCGGTCTTTCTCAAGCGCGAAGAACCACTCTTGGTCTTTCTTTGTCAGCGTGTGGTGTGTCCAAAGCTTCCAATCGGTCACACCTGGGACATGGTTACGCGTCTTCTCCATGCCCTCGATGATCATCTTGCGGCGCGTGGCCCCCAGGTCTTGTCCGTTCGTCAAGTCATACCATTTGCATTGCCAACCAATCCAGCGTGGCGGCGCTCCGAGATCACAAGACTCCGTCAGCTGAAGGTGGAACTCCACGCCAGGCTGGTTTGCGAGTTGCTTGAAGCGACCGAAACGCCCGTAGTGGCGGCGTACTAGGGAGCGGCAAAGCTTCTCGAAGTTCCCATCCGCTGCTCCGGGCAGCTTGCTGAATACATCCCAATTTGCTTCAGGCATCGGCGTTTTCTCTGTCAGCTGGCGTCGTCGGAATCGGACGGGTAGTCGTGCGCCGAGAAGACTTCGACCTTCGCCCCAGCCTCGATAAAGAGCTTCACGAACGCGGACACCTCAACCTCGTCAGTCGTGACAGTGATTTGATCACCTTCACGACTGAGGTGATGTTCAGATACCAGTTGGCCAAGATCAGCTGGCCCTAAGGTGTTGAGCTTCAAGCTGTGCAGCAACGAGAGCATGTCATCTGAAAATCTCTTATCTTCTGGTTCACCAAACGCGATGGAGTGGCTGCCATCCTTCGAAGCCTGAGTGCTGAGCTTTTCAATATCCTTTTCGACCTTCTCTGCGTCTTTCGCTCGCTTGAACCTCCCGATGAGAACCAGGTTCATCGAATGCTCAGAGCCGTATTCGTTCCAAATCTTCATGATTGCCTCTCTCGTTTGATTTCGAAGGTATTTCTGAGTTGCTTAAGCGCCGACAGAACGCCGGCGTCTACAATCTTCGCGCCGACGGGCGAGTACGAACTCGCGCGCAGCATGCCGGACGCGTCTATGTGCGCATAGGCCTGAAGGCCTCGCTCATCGGGGAGTGGGTCGCACGTAGGTAGTCCTGCCGCACCCGCCTCACTAACCGCCAGGCGCACCTTACCTCTGTAGTTAGTGACCCAGTCCTGAAGTGCTCGGCCGACCACCTCATCTATGCTTGCTACCACGGTGGTTGCTTGCTGAGGAAGTAACAGCAATTCGCTAGCGCCAACCTTTTGCGCGAGCTCGCTAATCGCGTCAAGTTCTGTAACCGTGCACTCGTTGACTACGATGTTGATCCCAAAGGGAGACAAGGTCGCAATCGACTCCATGCCTCGGAGCAGGCTGGCAAACTGCTTTCCGCGCTGCTTTTCATAGGTGCGACCGACCCCGTCAACGCTAATGCGTGCGAAGTGGATCGAGCCCTTGAGGTGCTCGACCAACTGTGGCGTCAGGCGATGACCATGAGTCGTGAACGTGACCGCGAGCTGAGTTTCTCCCGCAGCCCGTTTGCAAATGTCGACGAAGTCAGAGTGCAGCGTGGGTTCGCCGCCGCCAAATCCGATGCCGAGGCACCCCTCAGTATCCAATTCCTTCAACCAGCCGAGCACCTGGCCAGTACGCAGTGATGCCTTGTGCTTTGGCGCGTAGCAGTACCCGCAGTGAAGGTCGCAAACATTGGTGAGTGCAATGGATACCTGTCGGGGGGACGAAGACCAAGCCGCTTCTTTGGGGCGCAACTCGTCTAGCAGGACGTTCAGACCTGAAAGTCGATCAAAAAGATGCACCCCGTTTGGGCCAATTCTGGACTTCATAAGTCATTATCACCGAAAGCAGTTCAACCTTTAAACTTGTCTTCGAGCGCGTCGATGTTCTCAATACAGCTGTTGGCACGTTCGTCCGTTAAGCGTCTAACTATCGTCAGCGCCTGCAGCCCATGTTCTGCTGATTCGAGGATGCGATTCTTATATGGTAACAGCTTGATCACCGAGAATTCGTCCGAGGCGATCTGCACCGTGTGAATGAATGCAGCGACCGAACCAGGGCCGGGCTGGTGCGGAATCGCGACTTCCGGTTTCGCTGCTCAGCGGTCGTTCATGGAATGCAGCTTCACCGTCCGCTAAGGCCGAGGAGCGGTCATCTCCGGTAGCGGCCACGACCGGCAGTTCCTGGCTCGAAACACTCATGGCGAAAAGCCCCCCCAAAGCAGACACCGACAATGGCGCAGCTACATAGCCCAGCCCCGCGCAAGGCCGGCCAGCCGCGCTACCACATCAAGTCGTCGGGAATCTGGAAAGCGGCATAGGGATCGTCCGCGTCGATCTCGGTGCTGGTCTTGTTCACCCGAACCACGAGCGAGGCATCACGCTCGGCGATCTTGTCGGCGATAATACTGGGTACCAATTCGGTGGTGCCGCCCAGGCAGACAATCGCCAAGCGACCGGCCGCCAAATGCGCCTGGACCGTGGCCGACACATAAATCCGTTCGATTTTATTGTCGCGGGTGAAATTGTAGGCGATGTCGCCGGCCCCCTTGCTCTGGCGATTCTGCTGCACCATCTGGGTGATTTGCGCCATGATTGCTTTGTGGGTGGCGGCCGCGTCGCGCTGGGCATTGAGTTCGCGGGATCGCTCGGCATTCTTGCGTTGCGTTTCGAGTGCGGCCAGGCGTGCCTCATCGACACTTTGCGTGCCGGTCCGGCGCTCGACCTTCTTCTGATTGTTTTTGTCGTGACTGGTTTGTTTGACCTTGCTTTTGTCGACTAGGCCGGCTTTCAAAAACTGTTCTTGCAATGAGGCCATACGTGCTACTCCGTGGATGGGAACGGTTGGCTCAGGCAGCCGTAGCGGCCTGACCAGCGAAAAGACACCATCATAGCAAATGTCGATTCAGCACACCGGGGTACGACGTTGTTGGCGCTCATGGCTAGCATCTGGCAACACAACCTTGGTAAGCACCCTCACCCCAAATACGCGGCCAGCACCCGTTCGTCCTGGTGAAGCTGGGTGGGGGTGCCTTCGATGGCGATGCGGCCGTGTTCCATCACGTAGGCGTAGTCGGCGACTTCCAGGGCGCTGTGGGCGAACTGTTCGACCAGCAGGAGGGTAATGCCGGCTTCCTTGAGACGGCGGATGGTGTTGAACACTTCCTGGACGATCACCGGGGCGAGGCCCATCGACGGTTCGTCGAGCAGCATCACCTTGGGCATCGCCATCAGGGCGCGGCCTATCGCGAGCATTTGCTGTTCGCCGCCGGAGAGGGTGCCGGCGCTTTGTTGGCGGCGCTCCTTGAGGCGCGGGAAGAGTTCGTAGACCCGCTCCAGTTCGGCGGCGGCCTTGCCGCGAAACCCCAGGAAACGCGGCAGATGGCTGTAGGCGCCGAGCAGCAGGTTGTCTTCGACGGAAAGCGGGCCGAACACCTTGCGCCCTTCCGGCGCATGGGCCAACCCCAGGCGGGCGATGCGCGAGGCGTCCAGCCCCTGCACCGGCTGACCGTCGAGGAGCACCGTGCCGCCGGTCGGCTTGAGCATTCCGGAAATAGCGCGCATGGTGGTGGTCTTGCCGGCGCCGTTGGCGCCGATCAGGGCCACCACGCTGCCTTGTTTGACTTCCAGGGAAGTACCCGCCAGCACTTCGCTGGCGCCGTATCCGGCGTGGAGGTTATCGACCAGAAGCATGTTTGTTCATCCCTTACATTATGCCGCGCCAGCCGATCCCAGATACGCTTCGATCACCTTGGGATGGCGCTTCACTTCCGCCGCGCTGCCCGCCGCGATCACCTTGCCGCCATCCAGCACGGTGACGGTGTCGCACAGTTCGCTGACCACGTCCATGTGGTGCTCGATGAGGATCATGGTCACGCCGCGCTGGTGGATGCGCCGGATGATTTCCACCAGCTTGCTCACGTCGGGGTAGGCGAGGCCGGCGGCGGGTTCGTCGAGGATCAGCAGTTCCGGCTTGCGCGCCAGGGCGCGGGCGATTTCCAGGAAGCGCTGGGCGCCGTAAGTGAGGTCTTTGGCCTTGCTGCGCGCCTGGTCGCGCAGGCCCACCAACTCCAGCAGTGCTAGGGCGTCGGCCTGCGCCTGGCGTTCCTCGCCGCGCGCCAGCCCCAGCAACACCAGCGGCAAAGGGCTGCGGTAGACGCCCTTGAGCGCGACCATTACGTTGTCGAGGGTGGACAGTTCGCCGAACAACTGGAGATTCTGGAAAGTGCGCGCCACCCCGACCCGCGCCACCTTAAACAGGCTGCCCTGCGGCAGCGCTTGCCCGTTAAGCAACAGCTCCCCGGAAGTGGGCGCATACAGCCCGGAAATCACGTTGACGGCGGTGCTCTTGCCCGAGCCGTTGGGGCCGATCAGGCCGTGGATGTCGCCGGCGCGCACGCTCATGGAAACGCCGTCCACCGCTTTCACTCCGCCGAAATAGCGCTTCAAGTCGCGCAGTTCCAGGAGGGTTGTGGCGTCGCCCGGTTGTTGCGGCAGCACGGCATCCAGCGCCGCGGGCGGCGGCAGGTCGGGCGGCGCGACGCGGAACAAGCGCGCCAGTTGTTGTGCGGCGAAGCCCATCAAGCCTTCCGGCAGGCCGACCACCACCGAGAACAACATCAGGGCGAAAATCGCCTTGCGCCAATCCTCGGTATTGGCGACCACCATGCCGCCCCCCACCAGCAGGCCCATGGCGACGATCGGCGCGATGGCCTGGAAAGGCCGCGCGGTCTTCCTGACCAGGTTGCGGATGCCGGCGACCAGCGCCACCAGCAGCCCAAGCCCGGAAAACACCTGAAACAGGAAACGGTTGGAGAGCAGATTGGGCAACAGGACGATCAACGACGCGCCGACGAAGGCGCCCCACAGGCTCTTGCGCCCGCCCAGCACCACCCCCAGCAGCAGGATGACCATCAGTTCGTAGCCGTAGCTGTTGGGTTGCAGGTATTGGAAATTGAAGGCATACAGCCCTCCGGCCAAGCCGCCCAGCGCGGAACCCAAAGCAAAGCCGGCGACCTTGTGGCGATAGGTGCCCACCCCCATCGCGTCGGTGGCGATGGGGCTGTCGCGCAGTGCCTCGAAAGCCCGCCCCCATTGGGACGACAACAGGTTGCGCAGCCCCGTCCACACCAGCGCCAGCAACACCAGGCACAGCCAGTAGAAAGCCGGGGCATCGAGGGCGTGGCCGAACAACGGCGGGCGGCTCAGGCTCAGCCCCTGCGCGCCGCCGGTGAGGGATTCCCACTCGTTGAGGGTGGTGGCGGAAAGTGCCGAAAAACTCAAGGTCGCCAGGGCGAACTGCGGGCCTTCCAGGCGCAACGCAGGCAGGGCCAACAAGCCACCGAGACCCAGCCCCACCAGCGCAGCAACCGCCAACGCCGGGAACAGGCCGAAGCCGAGCGCAGTGACCGATAGGCCGGCGGCATAGGCACCCAGCCCGAGGAACGCCGCCTGGGCCAGGTTGACCTGCCCGAGATAGCCCACCGTGACGTCCAGGCCGATCAGCAGGATGCCGTAGATCGCCAGCAGGGTCAGCAGGCCCAGCGCGTAGGGGTTGTTCACCGCCAAGGGGACGGCGGCGAGCAGGGCGAAAGCGAGGACTTCGGCACCACGCAGGAGGAGGAAACGTTTCAACATGGTCGGGCCTCGCTCAGACTTTACGGATGCTGGCTTTGCCGAACACCCCGTTGGGGCGCACCGCCAGGGCGAGGATCAGCAACACCAGGCCCGGCGCCTCGCGCCAGCCGCTGCCCAGGTAGAAGCTGGTGAGGCTTTCCAGCGCCCCCAGGAACAGCCCGATCAGCACCACCCCGAAGCCCGAATCCAGCCCCGCCACCACCGCCACGGAGAATGCCTTGAGGATCAGCGCGGACGCCATGGTCGGGCCGACAGTGGTAATCGGGGAAATCAGGATGCCCGCCATCGCCGCCACAAACCCCGACAAGCCGTAGGACAACATGATGGTGCGGGTCGCGGATATCCCCATCAATTCGGCGGCATCGCGATCCGCAGAGACGGCTTCGAAGGCCTTGCCCAGCAAGGTCTTGCGCTTGAACAGCTCGACCAGCCCCATCACCGCCAGGACGCCGATGCCGACCGAGAGTTCGAGGGGGGTGACGCTGACCCCGAAAAATTGCAGCGGGTCGGAAGAAATCGGCGTGGGAAAGGGGCGGTCGTCGCGCCCCCAGATGTTCTCGGCGGCGGAAAACCCCAGCAGGCCGAGAATGATGGTAAGGAGGATCCACCCCTCGCTCTTTTGCTCCAGCGCCAGGCGCACCCCGGCGCGCTCGACGAACAGCCCGAGAACCGCGCCGAACAGCAACCCGCCGGGCACCACCAGCCAGTAGGGCAGGCCCAGGTTAATCAGGGTGAGGCTGAAGAAGGCGGACAGCATCACCAGTTCGCCCTGGCCGAAATTGATGCTCTTGCTGGTGGCGTAGGTAAGCTGAAAACCGTAGGCGATGAGCGCGTAAACGAGACCCATCAGGGCGCCGCTGACGGTCATCTGGGCAATGATTAATGTATCCATCGAGGCATTGGTCGTGGGAAAAGAAGCGGGGGAGCCGAAGCTCCCCCGCAATGCGGATTACATCGAAGCGTTCTTGGTGAGGCGTTGCTTGTCCGCGTCGTTGCTGAACACCACCCGGCCATCCTTAATCATGCCCATCACCGCGTGTTCGCGGCGGAAGGCTTCATGGGTCTGCTCGTTGGCGGGGTCCCACTTGCTGAATGGATGCTGCCAGGTGGCGATGACGCCTTTCACCGGCTCTTTCAGGTCTTCCAGGGCGGCCTTGATCTTCTGGGTATCGCCGCTTTGCGCCTGCTTCACGGCGGCGGCAAAAATGTACACCGCATCGTAGCCTTGCGCGGCGGAAACCGGGGAAGGAATGCGTTCCACGCCATAGGTCTTGTGGTACGCGCCGATGAAAGCCTTGGCCTTGGGGGTGATCGGGTCTTCGATGAAGGTCTGCGGCATCAGGGTGCCGTCGCCGTTCTTGCCGGCATTGTCGATGTAGTTGGACATGGAGAGCGTCCACCCGCCGATCAACGGATCCTTCATGCCCATCTTGGCCATGCCGTTGGAAACCGCCGCCATTTCCGGGCCGATACCCCAGATCAGGATGGCCTGGGCGCCGCTCGACTTGGCGCGCAGCAATTGGGCGGTCATGTCCTTGTCGCCGATGTTGAATTTCTCGGTGGCGACCACTTGCAGCTTGTTGCCCTGTTTCTTGATCTGCTCGACCAGGTCGTCGCGCCCGGACACCCCGTAGTTGGTGGAGTCGTGGAGGATCGCCACCTTGGTGAATTTGCGGCTGATCGCGTCTTCCACCACCATCGCCGCCTGGATGCCGTCATGCGCGGCGAAACGGAAAATCGACAGGTCTTTCACGCCGGCCTTGCTCCACTGGGTCATGGACGCCGAACCGGCGGCGGGGGTAATGATCTTGGTGATGCCTTTTTCCTGGAGATGCTTGTCGCCGGCCAGCACCACCCCGGTATTCACGCTGCCGATGACCCCGGACAGGTCGCCCATCGACGCCAATTCCTGGGCAATCAGCGCACCCCGCTCGTTCTTGGCTTCGTCGTCACGCTCCACCACTTCGATCTTCATCTTCTTGGCGCCCACCGCGATACCGCCGGCCGCGTTGATCTCATTGATGGCCAGCTTGGCGCCGTCGCGCATCGACGCGCCCATCGGCGCGGAACCGCCGGTGAAAGGGCCGGTGATGGCGATCTTGATGGTATCGCCGGCAAAAGCCGAAGTCGCGAACAGGGCGGCAAAGGATGCCGCAAGCAAGGTTTTTTTCATTCGAATTCCCCTTCTTGGTCAAGAGTTGGCGGAAACGCCCAAGCCGGCTGGCAGGCGACGCTGGAGCCGGTGATTCTACCCAAGTTGGGCGGGGAATGGGAAACGGCGGGGAAACACCACCCCGCCGGGAAAAGCGCTCAGCCGGCCTGGCCGTCCTTTTCCCGCAGCGACTGGAAAAACGCCTTGCCCTGTCCGCCGCAGAATCCGCAGCACGGCTCGGCCTCGATACCGTCCAGCCATGCCTCGATCTCGCTGCGCTCGGGCACGCCGGAATGCACCTGCTCGGCATCGATGAACACCCCGGTGGCTTCCATCACTCCCGCCCCCTGGATGCCCGCGATGATCCGCGCCTTTTCCAGGCGCACTTCCAAACCGCGCTCCGCGATCATTGCCTGGATCAACTCGTAAGTCGCCGAATTGTCGACGCGACTGCTGCTTACCACCTTGATGGTTTTCATGTGAATACTCCGCAAGCCGCCCCGCGCGACATGGCGGGGCCAGAAACGGTGGACGATATCACTAGGGAAAGAAGCGATCCTTGTGTTGGATCAAGGGTGGAAGAAAACACCCGATTGTTGAGACCATGCGGAAAAAAGTAGGGCGGATGAGCGTAGCGTTATCCGCCGTATGTCGTCATTCCAGGCATCCCATGCGGCGGAAGACGCTAGCGCTTTTCCGCCCTATCGATGCGCCGATTTACGTTTTGTTAGACAAAAGGATTCAGGATACGCAATTGATTATTGATGAGTTGTCCTGACTGCATGTCCTCGGAATAAAGGACATCGCAGCCACAATTGAGCGCCGTCGCGACAATCAGACTGTCATACCATGAAAAACGGTAACGCCCCATGATGTCCAGCGCCGCATGAAGGGTAGCCGGGGTAATGATTTCGACGCGACACAAGGTTTCCAGCTTGTCGAGAAGCTTCCTGATTTCTGGCATGGCAAGGCCGAAACGGCGGGAACAAACATTGGCGGTTTCCGACAGAACCTGGGTGGAAATAAGCGGCAAGCCGGTAAACAACGGCGCAGCAAGATGAGCTTTGGTCGAAGCCGGACCAAGTGCGTAGATGACGATATTTGTATCGATAAATGCCTTAACGGGCATTCGCTTCTTCCCGGTCAAATTTGTAATCGCTGACGTCCACATCGAAGCTTCGGAAAAACGCTTCTATATCTTCCGTAGGAGCAGGATTCGCCACGTCAGAAGAAGCCGCCGTCCGTTGCCTGAGAAACGCAATAAAATCCAGTACCTCCGCCTGCTTGTCGGCGGGGAGGTTTTCAGCTTCGCGAGCAATCAATTCGCCGAATCTCATGGCATTCCCCTGAAAAATTTCGTTGTTGGTGAAGGGATTATAATGTTTTTCAGGGTTGGGGGGATCGTAGCGTTATCCGCCGTATGCTATGCGGCAAGCCGTAGCGGCTTGACATCGGGAAGCCCGCGCTGTTCCGCCTGCCACAGTTCCCACGCCGATTGCATGTCGATCCACACGTTCGGGCTGGTGCCCAGCCATGCAGCGAGACGCAACGCCATGTCGGCGGTGACACCTGCCTTGCCGTTGAGAATTTTCGACAGGGTGACGCGGGATACCCCCAACTGCTCGGCGGCTTCCGTTACGGTCATCCCTTCCGGGAACCACTCGCGCAAAACCTCTCCGGGGTGCGCAGGGTCATGCATTCTGCTCATGATTTTTCCTCAGTGATAATCCTGGTAATCGACCAGAACGGCATCCTTGCCTTCAAAAGTGAAAGTCATGCGCCAATTGCCGTTCACCCACACCGACCAATGACCGTTCGAGAGGGGATGCAACCGCCACCCCGGCGCGTTCATGTCTGCCGGCTGGCGCGCCTTATCCAGCATGGTGAGTTGAATTCTCAGCCTTACCGCATGGTGCGGCTGGATACCGGCCTTGCTGCCGGTGCTGAAGAAGCGTTCAAGCCCTTTATGCTGAAACGATTTAATCATGATTCATTGTAAATCGTTAACACTCACTTAACAATCCGCTTGGGGACAAGAAAACCCGATGAGTTGCGAATGAGTGCCCTACCCCTTCCCCCGATGCCGCGCCAGGTGCCGGGGGGTGCGTGAATGCGGCACCTTGTGCACAAAGTTGTAGCGGGCCACGTGGTAGCTGGGGTCGAAGCCGTAGAAGTTGAGGGTCATGTGTTCGAGTTCTGCGGCGCGGTAGGCGGCGAGCGGCTTTTCGGCTTCGTCGCGGGCGTGGCGTTGCTGTTTGGCGGCGAGCCGGGCGGCGTAGTCGGGGGCGCTGGCGAGGGCTTCGGCGCGGCTTTCCAGTTCGTTCAGGAAAGCGGCGGGATCGGCGCCGAAGCTGGCGTCGATGAGGCCAATTTGCCGGGCCTGGGCAACACCCAGCGGCAGGCGGTTTTCGGTGATGGTGAGCGCGTGTTCCGCACCGACGCGGCGGGGCAGCAGGTAAGTCCAGTATTCCGAGCCGTAGAGGTTGCCCATTGCCTTGTAATGCGGGTTGAGTACCACGCCGGGGCGCGCCCACACTTGGTCGGCGGCCAGCGCCATGAATACCCCGCCGGCACCGGCGTTGCCGCGTAGGGCGGCGACGCTGAGGCGGTCGTCGATGGTGAGGATGGCACGGGTGAGGTCGTTCATGGCGTTGATGTTGCGCCACGATTCGTCGGCGGGGCTTTCCGCCGCTTCGATGAGGTTGAGATGAAGGCCGTTCGACCAGAAATCTTCGCCGCCGGTCAGCACCAGCACGCGGGTGTCGCGGGTCAGGGCTTGTTCGATGGCATGACGTAGTGCTTCGCAGTGTGGCGTGCCCATTGCGCCGTTGTAGAAGTCGAAGCTGAGATAGCCGACCTGGTTTTTTTCCTGGTAGCGGATGGCGCTGCACTCTCCCCCCCCAATATTGGCGGTGATCTCGGGAACGCCGTCCAGTCTGCCTGCCAGGGCTTGCGTGGCCGGCAGTTTAAATGCGGGTTCGCCTTCCGATTTGATCTTGAGATGCCCGATCCATACCGCGCCGTCCGTGGTGGCACGGCAGATCGCGCCGCCGCGCTTGGCGATCACGGCACCGGGCAAGCCGCGCAGTTCGCCTTCGGGCTGGGCATCGTAGAGATAGGCCGGCACGCCGCAGACCTCGTCGAGGACGCCGGGAAAACCGTCGGCGGCGCGGATTTTGCGCAGCACCGTGGCGGTGTCGTCCTTGGCCCAATGGATTTGCCGGTCATGTTGGCGCAGCGCCGGGCGCAGGCAGCCGCGCACCGCCGGGTCGCTGGTATCGAGGGGTTGCGGGGTGAAGTTGCCGGATGCGAATTTGTCGAGAGCGTCGAGAACGGCCTGCACGGCGGCTTCGGTAACTTCGTTGCGGTACAGGCTGCTTTTCTTGGCGGCGCGCATGGGGAAACGGGCTTCAGCCCAGATGTCGCCGGCATCCATTGCGGCTGCGGCTTGCAGGACGGTGACGCCCCATTCCGTTTCGTCGTTCAGGATCGCCCAATCCAGTGCGGCGGGGCCGCGGTCGCCGGGTATGCCGGGGTGGACGACCAGGCACACGTGGTTGCGCCAGATGTTTTCGGGGATCGCCCGTTTAAGGAAGGGCGCAATAATCAAATCCGGTTGCCACAGGGCGACCGCTTCCTCGCTGACCGCGTCGTGGATGTCGAATTCGACGGAAACCTCGTGACCGCGCGCGCCGAGTTCGATGAACAGGCGCTGGGTGAGGCTATTGAAAGCGTGGCAAAGAAACAAGACTCTCAAGATTTACTCCAGTTCGGCGGCAAGCGCCGGAACGACTTCGACCAGCCGCCGGTAATCGCCGAGTTGGTTGTAGACCGGTGCGGAAATACTCAGGCAGAGATTTTCACCGACCGGGACCGCAGTGGGAATGACCAAGGTCACCCCACGTCGTCCGGGTCGGCCAGCGATTTGGCTTTGGCAACGATGCTGCCACGCTTCAACATGCTGAGAAACTGTTCTTCGTCGAGATGGATGACTTGTTCGAGGTAGACGACGTTTTTTTCGATGGACTCCAGGTAGTAGTTGTTCGGTACGCCGAACCAGTCCTGAAAATGCTCGGAGAGCTTGGAGTAGATGGCATCGAATTCGCTGTCGAGTTTGACGCGGGTGATCTCGTAGAAATGCTTGGTGCGGCGCAGCAGGTCATGCATGTTGCGGTAGCCGCCGAGATGGGCTTCCTTGAATTCGAAGTAAAGGAACAGCAGTTTTTCCAGGTAGGTGCGGTCGGCCATTTGCCCGACCAGGTCGGCGGTGCCGACGATTAGCCCAAGCAGACGGGTGCGCTCATCCGGAAAATCGATCTGCGAGGGCTTCACCGCCGGGTCGGTACAGCGGATCATCGGTTCCAGCGGCGCTTTCCAGGTTGCCGGAAAGCCCATTTCATCGAGGTAGCGCTTCATGAATTCGATGCCGCGGGTCACGTGGATTTGCGTATATTTCGCCCCAGTGCCGGCGTCGTCGCCGATTTCCATGGCGTAGCCGACGTCGTGCATCATCGCCGCAATCATGATCTGGCTGACCTCTTCGCCGCTCAAGCTGGTGCCGGAGAGATGCACGCCGTGCAACAGGCGCACCGCGCACAGGAACACGTCGAGGGTATGGTGCAGGTCGTGGTAAAGGGTAGTGATCGAGTGATACGCCGGGTAGTCGCCGCGAAATAGCCTTACCACGTCGTCGAAGGCGCTGCGGGCGTGGGCGAAATCGAAGGCAGGGTCGATGCGCCGCACGATTTCACGGGCTTTGCGCCATACCTCGTCGGTGTCGGTGTTGGCGAATAGGGTGCGGATTTCTGCGGGGGTCGGCCCGGTAACCATATTTTTCTTCCCTTCAGCAAATACGCGGCAGTTGTTCCCCGGTCAACCAGTCGACGATGCGTTTCCCGCCGAAAGCGGTTTCCATCTGGACGAAGCGGTGACTGTCCTCGATCACAGCGCCAATGATAGCAGCGTCGCACCCTTGCGGGTGGGCGCGCATCGCCGCGAGCAGGGCTTCGGCATCCTGGGGCGCGCAGATGGCGATGAGTTTGCCTTCGTTGGCGACGTACAGTGGGTCGAGGCCGAGGAATTCGCAGGCCGCCTTGACCTCGCCGCGCACCGGTATCGCGGTTTCGTGGAGCATCATCCCGACGCCCGATTGGCCGGCGATTTCGTTGAGGGTGGTGGCCAGCCCGCCGCGCGTCGGGTCGCGCAGGCAATGGATGTCCGGCACGGCGGCGACCATCGCGGCAACCAGGCCGTTGAGCGCGGCGGTATCGGAAAGGATGGCGGTTTCGAAGCGCAGATTCTCGCGCAGCGACATGATCGCCACGCCGTGGTCGCCGATATGGCCGCTGACGATGATGACGTCGCCGGGCCGGGCGCGGTCGCCGGAAATAGCGACGCCTTCCGGCACCACGCCGATGCCGGTGGTGGTGATGAAAACGCCGTCGCCCTTGCCTTGTTCCACCACCTTGGTATCGCCGGTGACGATGGCGACGTTGGCTTCGCGGGCGGCTTGCGCCATGGAATCGACAATCCGCTTCAGGTCGGCGAGCGGGAAGCCTTCTTCGAGGATGAAGGCGGCGGACAAGTGCAGCGGCGTAGCACCCGCCATCGCCACGTCGTTGACGGTGCCGTGCACCGACAGGCAGCCGATGTCGCCGCCAGGGAAAAACAGCGGCGAGACCACGTGCGAATCGGTGGCCATCACCATCCGTCCGGGGGGCACGGCAAAGCTCGCCTGGTCGTTGTGCTGGTTGAGCCATTCATTGTCGAAGGCGCGCAGGAACAGTTCCTCGATCAGTTGCGCCATGGCCCGCCCGCCGCTGCCGTGGGTCATGTCCACCCGGCCATGCTGGAGGTCGAGGGGGCGAATGTAGCCGCTTCTAACTTTGCTCATGGGCATCGCTTTCTTTATATCGACCATAAGTGTAATAGGCCGCGCACGCCCCCTCCGAGGAGACCATGCACGAGCCGACCGGGTTTTCCGGGGTGCACACCGTGCCGAACAGCTTGCAGTCGAGCGGGCGTTTCACCCCGCGGATGATCGCGCCGCATTCGCACGCCTGGTGGTCGGCCACCGAACGGTAAGGCAGGTCGAAGCGCAGTTCGGCATCGAATCCGGCGTAGCGTTTTTTGATCTTGAGGCCGCTGTACGGCACCATACCCAGGCCGCGCCATTCGAAAGTGCGGCGCAACTCGAAGACATCCGCGACGATGCGCTGGGCCTTGAGATTGCCGTCACGGGTGACGGCGCGGGAAAATTCGTTTTCCACCTCGGCGCGCCCTTCGTTCAACTGGCGTACCAGCATCAGGATGGCCTGCATCACGTCGAGCGGCTCGAAGCCGGCAATGACCACCGGACGGCGGTATTCCCAGGCGAAATATTCGTAGGGACGGCTGCCGATCACCGTGGAAACATGGGCCGGCCCGATGAAGCCATCGAGCGGCAATATCCCCAGCTTGCGCACTTCCGGCGATTCGAGAATGTTGGAAATCGCCGCGGGGGTCAGGACATGGTTGCAGAACACCGAGAAATTCTTCAACCCGAGCTTTTCCGCCTGGAGGATCGCCACGGCGGTGGGCGGGGTGGTGGTCTCGAAACCGATAGCGAAGAACACCACTTGTTTTTCCGGGTTGTCCTGGGCGATTTTCAAGGCATCGGCCACCGAATACACCATGCGGATGTCGCCCCCGCCGGCCTTGGCCTTGAGCAGACTGACGCGGTCGGAACCGGGCACGCGCAGCATGTCGCCGTAGGAACACAGGATCACCCCGGGAGTGCGGGCCAGCTGGATGGCGCTGTCCACCCGTCCGATGGGCAGCACGCATACCGGACAGCCGGGTCCGTGGATCATGCGCACGTTGGACGGCAGGAGATCCTGGATGCCATAACGGAATATCGCGTGGGTATGCCCTCCGCAGAATTCCATCAGGTTGTAGCTGCGCGCCGGATCGGCTTCCCCACGCACGGCGGACGCAATCTTGCGGGCCAGCCCGCCGTCGCGGAATTCATCGACGTATTTCATTAGGTCAGGCGGGGAGCGGGGCTGCTTCGATTTCGGCGAACAATTTCAGGGTTTTTTCCGCCTCCTCGGGATCGAGGCGGTTGAGCGCGTAGCCGACATGGACGATCACATAATCGCCGACTTTCACGTCGCTCACCAAGGCTAGCGAAATTTCCTTGCGCACCCCGCCGAGATCGACGACCGCGGCATCGTTTTCCAGAATTTCCGCGATTCGTGCGGGAATGGCCAGACACATTGCGAATTCTCCAAGCTATCGGCACAGCATAACATTAAACCTCCTATACTGAGAGCGAGGAGGTTGTCTTTAGTTTCCCGAGCAGATTGATTTAGCTGGGCAAGGACGGTAACCTCTCGTTTTCTTCTTAAACTTTCAGGGGCTAATCATGTACACCGAACTCGAAAACAATGATGTCGTCACAAAACAAAAACTCATGGCCGATTTCAAGGTGGTCATTGCCGATGCTGAAGAGTTGCTGAAAGCCACCGCACAGGATGCCAGCGAAAAAGCTGTCGCCGCTCGCGCCCGGA
Organism: Sulfuricella sp.; assembly: GCA_018336195.1. Taxonomy (GTDB): domain Bacteria; phylum Pseudomonadota; class Gammaproteobacteria; order Burkholderiales; family Sulfuricellaceae; genus JAGXQV01. Next base: position 51,934 of record JAGXQV010000034.1, read on the forward strand.
TCGAAACCCACTTGAGCGATGCCAAGGCCAAGCTGGCCGCCCTTGAAGAAGTTGTCGCGCAGCGCGCCAAGCAGGCCGCCGATGCCACCGACCAGTATGTCCGCGAAAATCCGTGGAAAGCCGTGGGCGTCGCTGCTGGCGTGGGTGTGCTGCTCGGCATGTTAATCGGTCGCCGCTAGGCCGTCCGGAATGGCGGAAAACGCTACGGATGGGGAACACCCCCATCCGCACGGGGTTTTTGGTTCACTGAAGAAGTTGGCGGTCACCCTGCTCGGGGTGGCCCAGACTCGTCTGGAAATTCTTTCCAACGAAATCCAGGAAGAAAAAATCCGCATTGGGCAAATCCTGGTGCTGGGTTTCGTTGCGCTGTTTTTCATTGCACTCGGCATCGTCTTTCTGGCTGCCTTCCTCACCGTGCTGTTCTGGGAAACCCACCGTCTGTTCGTACTGGGAACGCTGACCCTGCTGTTCTTTGCCGCGGGAGCGGCGGCAGTGCTGCTGGCGCGCGCCAAGGCAAACGAGGGTAGCCGCCTGTTTACCGACAGTCTGGGCGAACTTGCCAAGGACAAGCAACACCTCAGCCGCCCATGAACGCCCGTCAGGTTGAACTCATCCGCCGCCGCGAACGCCTGTTGATGCGCGCCGAAGCGCAGCGTCACGAGTTGGGCGAGGCGTTGCGCGCCTGGCGGGTGCCGCTACGGGTCATCGACGGCGGCGTGACCGTGGTTAGAACCCTGCGCACCCACCCGCTCCTGTGGATCGCCCCCCTCGCGCTGCTGATCGCGGCGCGTCCGCGCCGGGTGATGCGCTGGAGCGGCAAAGTCTGGACGCTGTGGCGCCTGTGGCGCAGCTTGCGCGCCTCGCCGCTTGCCAAATGGTTGCTCCATGCCGCATAACCCGTGGCAATATTCGCTGGTCAGTCTGATTTTCACCAGCCTCATCCTGCTGGCCGCCTTTACCGTCCTGCAATCCTTCCTGCTCCCCATCATCTGGGCGGCGGTGATCGCCATCACCACTTGGCCGCTGCACCGTAAAATCCTCACCCGCCTGGGAAACCGCCAGGATCCGGCAGCCATGCTTTCCACCCTGGTGGTGGCGGTCACGCTGGTCGGTCCGATGATCGCCCTGGTGATTTTCGTGGTGGAAGACGTCCAGACCGCCATCGCCTTCCTGCTTCATGCCAACCAGGATGGCGTACCGCCTCCCGGGTGGCTGGCCGGCCTACCGCTGGCGGGGGAGCATCTGGCGCCGCTGTGGCAGGAATATCTCGGCCAGCCGAACCGCCTCTCGCAACTGCTGACCGACAAGCTCGACGCCATACAAACCTTCACCCAATCGGTGCTGCTCGGCGTCGCCACACGGGCCGCGATGCTGTTTTTCGCCTTGTGGATACTCTATTTTTTCTATCGCGACGGCGAAAAACTGCTGGTCAAGATCAGCTACGTCGGTTTCAAGTGGTTGCACAAACGCTGGCCCTCCTACGCCTACCATATCCCCTCGGCAGTACGCTCGGCGGTCAACGGGCTGGTCATCGTGGGCTTGGGCGAAGGCATCATCATCGGTCTGATGCTCAATTTCGCAGGGGTGCATTCCGCCGTGTTGCTCGGCATGGTGATTGCCGCCCTCTCCCTGGTGCCTCTGCTCGGGCCGCTGCTGCTGGGATTGATCGGACTGGTTTTGTTCGCGCAAGGCTCGCCGCTAACGGGGGTTTACGTATTCGCCATCGGCACTACGGTACTGATGCTCGCCGATTATCTGGTACGGCCACGTCTTATCCAGGGTTCCACGGAATTACCTTTCCTCGCCATCCTCTTCGGCATTTTCGGCGGCATCGCCAGCATGGGCATCCTTGGACTGATCATCGGCCCGGTGATCCTGGTGCTGTTCCTGGTGTTGCTGCGCGAAGCCTCGACGGACGAGGATACCGAACTGGAGTTTTGAGATGCGCCTGCGGGTTTATGCCATCCTGATTTTAACGCTGACCGGCCTGTCCGGCTGCGCGGTGGTCGCCGTCGCCGATGCCGCCGTTACGGTCGGCGCAACCGCCGTCAAGGCCGGGGCCGCGGTGGTGGGAACCACGGTGGACGTCACTGCGGCGGTGGTAAAAACCGCAGTCGGCAGCAACTCGGAAAAGAAGTAATCTTAAGAACAGGGTTTAGTGTTGAGTTTTTAGTGTTTAGTTGATGTCGCCGCGCAATGCGCGGCGGGATTCAATCATGCGCGAAGCGCATTCCTTAACTTAACACTCAACACTAAAAACTCAACACTAAACACTTCCCTCAAGCACCGCGAGCCACGCCTGCCCCAGGCTCAGCCCGCCGTCGTTGGGCGGCGCCTGGCACGCCTCCAGCACCTGCAAACCGTTTTCGCGCAAGCGCCTACCCAGTTCGCGACTGAGGATGGCATTCAGGAAGCACCCGCCGCTCAGGGCAATCCTGTCCACGCCCTGCTCCCGCGCTATCCCGGTCGCCCACTCCGTCAGTCCGGCGGCGAGGGTGGCATGGAACAGCGCCGCACCGCGCGCGGCATCCGGAGTTTCGGCAAGCACGGCCAGCAGCGGCAGGAAATTCAGGGTGCCGGCACTTTCGATTACATAACCGCCGCGCAACGGCGCGACCGGCCCGTGACGCGCCGCGAGGCTTTCCAGCAACATCGCCGCCTGGCCTTCGAATCCCATCACCGGCATGATCCCCAACAGCCCCACGGCGGCATCGAACAAACGCCCGCAACTCGACGTCGCCGGGCTGTTGAGATCGCGTTCCAGCATTTGCGTGAGCAGGGCGGCGGCAGGCTGATCCGCATAGCGATTGGCGATTTCCCCGCCACGCCCCAAGGCGTATAAGGCGCTCGCCCCCATCCGCCACGGCTCGCGCGCGGCGCGGTCGCCGCCCGGCAAGGCAAGCGCTTGCAAATGACCGAGGCGGGTATAGCCAGCCCCTTCCAGGCGCAAGAGTTCGCCGCCCCAAGCGCTGCCATCATCGCCCAGACCCACCCCGTCCAGTGCCAATCCCAGGGTAGGCCGGGTTTCCCCATGCTCGGCCAGTACCGCCGCCAGGTGGGCGTGATGATGCTGCACGGCATGCCATGGTAATCCGCGCGCGGTGGCGAATGACGCGGCAAAGCGGCTGCTGTGAAAATCCGGATGACGGTCGCTGGCGACCGCTTCAGGGACGATTTCGAGCACGTCCATCAAATGGAACACCGCGTCCTCCATGGCACGACAGGTAGCGGCATTGTCCAGGTCGCCAATGTGCTGCGACAGGAAAGCCTCGTCGCCGCGCGTCAGGCACACGGTGTTTTTGAACCACCCGCCGCTGGCCAGCACCGCCGGCCCGGCATGGGGCAGTTTGATGGCACGGGGGGTGTAACCGCGGGCGCGACGGATAAAATTCCGGGTGATGGGGGATGGGTGATGGGTAATGGGTTTTACGCATTCCTCATCACTCATCACCCATTCCCGGTTTGCTCGCACTACGGAGTCGTCGCACCCCACCAATATCTCCCGGTCATGCAGGAGAAAAGCGTCGGCGATGCCCGCCAGCCTTGCCAAGGCTTCGTCGTTGGCTATCACCAGAGGTTCGCCGCCGGGGTTGGCGGACGTGCATACCAGCAGCAATTCCTGAGGGGTATCCAGCCAAGCCGTGCCCGCCGGGCGGCCCGCTGCCTCATGAAGCAGCAGCCATTGCAGCGGGGTGTAGGGCAGCAGCGCGCCCAGCCAGGCCACGCCTTCCGCCACGCCGGGCAAGGCGGTGTCGCAAGCGGAAGTTTTTTCGAGCAGGACGATGGGACGCTCGCGGCTATGCAGCAGGGTTGCTTCGCCTTCGCCCCACTTCGCCAGCCCGGCCAGGGACGCGAGATTGGCGGCAAGGACGGCGAAAGGCTTGGCTTCGCGCTGCTTGCGGCGGCGCAGTTCGGCCACCGCCGTACCGTTGCGTGCATCGCACATCAGGTGGAAACCGCCCAGTCCTTTCACTGCGAGGATCTGCCCGGTGCGCAGCAGTGTCAGGGCGGCGGCAATAGGGTCATTCTCGGCAACGTGGGTAGCGTTTACGGGCACCAAATCGAGCCTCGGCCCGCACACCGGACAGGCGTTGGGCTGGGCGTGGAAGCGGCGATCCAGCGGATCCTGGTATTCGGCGCGGCACGCCGGGCACAGGGTAAAACCCGCCATGCTGGTGTTGGGGCGATCGTAGGGAAGGTGCGCGGTGATGGTGTAGCGCGGCCCGCAATGGGTACAGTTGATGAAGGGGTAGCGGTAGCGCCGGTCGGCGGGATCAAACAGTTCGGCAAGACAATCCGGGCAGGTGGCTGCGTCCGGGGTGACGGCGGTATTGGCGGCGCCGCCACGACTGGCGAGGATGGTGAATCCAGGCGGCAATGCCGAATGGACGGATTGGCTTTCGATGCTGTCGATTCGCGCCAGCGGCGGGGCTTCTTGTTCGAGACGGGCGAGCAACGCCTGAATAGCTTCAGCCGTGCCGCTCACGGCGATTTCCACGCCTTCGCCGTCGTTGAGCACCCAGCCGTTCAGGCCGAGTTCGAGCGCCAGGCGATACACGAAAGGGCGAAAGCCGACGCCCTGAACCGTACCGCGCACCCGGATCAGCGTCGAGGACTGAGGACTGAGGGCTGAGGGCTGAGTGATTTGGTCGAGAAGCGTCGTGTTGGGAAGGACGGGGTTGTCGGAACGAGAGGCAATGTGTGCATGCGCAACATCCCACTCAGTCCTCAGTCCTGAGTCCTCCGTCCTACCCCCCGCCATCAGCGCCCCTTCAAAGCCGCGACTTCCGCTTCCAGTTCGGCAATACGGCGATGCAGGGATTCCACGGCGGCGGCCTTGCGGCTCTGGGCGAGAGCCATGCCTTGCTCCAGCCATTCCTGCCATTCGTCGAGGCCTTCGCCGGTCACCGCGGAAACCAGGATCACCTTGATGTTGGGGTTGACGCGCCGCGCGTATTCCAGGCACAGCGGCACGTTGAAGGTGAGGTAGGGCAGCAGGTCGATCTTGTTGAGCAGCATCACGTCGGCGGCTTCGAACATCGCCGGGTATTTGAGCGGCTTGTCCTCGCCCTCGGTAACCGAGAGGATCGCCACCTTGTGCGCTTCGCCCAAGTCGAAATCGGCAGGACACACCAGGTTGCCGACGTTCTCCACCAGCAGCAGGCTGTTGTCGTCCAATTCCAGGCGCTCGGCGGCATGGCCGACCATGTGGGCATCGAGATGGCAGCCCTTGCCGGTGTTGATCTGGATGGCCTTGACCCCGGTGGCGCGGATGCGGTCGGCGTCCAGCGCGGTCTGCTGATCGCCCTCGACCACCGCCACCTCGTGCTTGCCCTTGAGATGCTGGATGGTGCGGGTGAGCAGGGTGGTCTTGCCGGAGCCGGGACTGGAAACCAGGTTCAGGACGAAAATGCCATGCTCGGCGAAATGCTTGCGGTTGGCATCGGCATATTGGTTGTTCTTGGAAAGAATATCCTGCTCGATCTGCACCATGCGGCTTTGCGACATGCCGGGAACATGGGCGCGCGCCGCGCCGAGACCGAAATGCAGGTCTTCGTCGCCATGGACATGGTCATGTCCGTGGGAGTGATCGTGCTCATGCGGATGGTCGTGGCTGTGCTCGTGACCGTGCCCATGTTCATGGTCGTGGGGATGGCTGTGCTCGTGGCTATGTACCTGCCCATCGTGCTCGTGACCATGAGTGTGGGGATGGCTGTGTCCCTCGATAGTGGTTTCGCCTTCGCCGCAACCGCAAACTGTACACATCATTTTTCTCCAGTGGTGAGGACTGAGGACTGAGGACTGAGTCACGCTACCCCACTCAGTCCTCAGTCCTCATACCTCAGTCCTGCGCCTACTCCACTTCCAGCTCCTTGACGCGCATTTCCGTGCCGCCATTGACGTCGACGGCAAAGCCGCCGCATTGGGGGCAAGGCTGGAATCGTTCGACCACCGCCACGTTCTGACCGCATTCGAGACAGCGGCCCGCGCCGGGTATTTCCATGATCTCCAAAGCGGCGCCTTCGGCAAGGCTACCGCGCGCCACGGCATCGAAACAAAAACGCATGGCTTCGGCTTCCACGCCGCTAAGCTGGCCGATTTCCAGCCATACGGTCTTGACGCGACTGAAGGCGTTTTGCCGGGCGCTGTCTTCGATCAACTGGACCACGCCTTCGGCCAGGGACATTTCATGCATGTTATTAAAACCAGTTTTTAGTGTTGAGTGCTTAGTGTTTAGTTGATGTCGCGTTTGACGCGGTAAATGTATTGATGCGCGAAGCGCATTCCACAACTAAGCACTAAGCACTAAGCACTAAGCACTAAGCACTAAGCACTAAACACTCACCACTGCATCAACGCACGGGTCGAGCGCGAGCAGCAGCAATTCGGCACGGGCGCGGGCTTGTTCGACCGACCCGGCGGGCTGACCGGTCAATCCGCGGACATAAGCACCCTGAGGGTGAAAATTCCACTCGGTGGGGGCGACGATGCGGTAGTCGACCACCGTGCCATTTTCCAATCGCACATAGTGGATCAACAGCCCCCGTGCAGTCTGCAGCCACGCCAGCCCGGCATTCTCACCGACTTGCGCCTGTTTGAGCCACCCCGACGACAGTGTATCACTTCGACGCAAGGCATCGGCCAGCCACACCAGTTCGTCCAAGCGCGCCCCCAGCCGATCGACCACCCTATTGGAAGCTCCGCCACGGCGGGCAAGCGGGCCGGTTTCCGCGGGCTGGCCCTGCCACTGGGGACGTTGGGCGAAGTCCGGGTCATCCAGGAGGGCTGGCAACGCTGCTTCGACAATGCGCGATGCGTCGAATTCCGGCAACCCGCGGATTTCGCTACTCCCCCAAGCCCCTTCATCCTCCCGCAGCCGACGGAACACCGCTGCCAGCGGCGTATCCGCCCGGCTCAGCCACTCTTCACGGGTCGCGAATTCGCGCCACTCGCAACAAGGAACGCCGAGCAGATGCTGTTCCAACGAGGCTTCCAGCCCATCCGCCAGCGCCGCGGCCGGCTGGAGTGCCGCACACTGGCGGCGCAACTCGGCCAAGGCCGGCAGGTTGGCGGGGAAACCAAAGCGTTGCGGGAGATCGATGAGCAAGCGCCACGCCGATTCCTGAAACGCTTCGGCCAGCACTTGGCACTCCTCGGCGGTGGCAATAGCGGTTTTTCCCTGAGCGGCATCCAGCGCCAGACGGGCGGCACTTCCCTGCGCCTTGCCACACAGGCTGAACAACAGGGGAATTAGCAACGCGGTCTGATCCGGCGCTTTGCCCCGCGTCAGGCGGGCGATGTCGGCGAGGCGGCGCGATTCGATGGTGACGGCGTGGATGACACTGCCATCCCAATCGAGGCGGATACGCAACTGGCCTTCGGGAATCACGGGCGACGACTCAAGTGAAGCGGAAGCCGTCCACCGCCTGCTGCATGGTCAACGCCAGCTGCTTGAGGTCGTCCGACGCCTGCGCCACCCGTTCGATGGCCTGGGTATTGGCTTCGGTCATTTGCGCAACCTTGGTGACTTCCTGGGAGATTTGCGTGCTGACATTGGTTTCCTCATCGAGTGCCGAGGAAATTTCGTTGACCGCTGCCAGCACTTCGCTCATGCCAGCCTTGATGTGCGACATGGCTTCGCCGGCCTGAGTCGCCATACGTACCCCTTCCTTGACGGTGGCACTGCCTTCCGCCATCCCTTGCACCACGTCCGAAGTGCCGCTTTGGATGGCACCGATCATCGCGGTGATTTCCTGGGTGGATTTGGCGGTGCGTTCGGCAAGCTTGCGCACCTCGTCGGCCACCACCGCGAAGCCGCGCCCCTGCTCGCCGGCGCGCGCCGCCTCGATTGCGGCGTTGAGGGCAAGTAGATTGGTCTGATCGGCAATGTCCCGGATCACGCTGACAATGGTGGATATCTCCTGGGATTGCTCACCCAGGGTTTCGATTTTCCGGCAAGAACGGTTGACGGTTTCGGAGATTTTGAGCATTTCATTCGCGGCGCCATGCACGATGACCCCGCCCTGCTCGGAGTGCTCCCCGGCGCCCACCGCCGTGGCATGGGCATTTTTGGCATTGCCGGCGATTTGTTCGATGGTGATAGTCATAATTTCCACCGAGGTCGCCATGGCATACACCGAATGGCTTTGTTGTTCGGTGCTGGTGGAAACCTGGTGCGACGCTTCGGCAAGCCGCAGGGCGTTTTGCGTCAACTGGTCGGCGCTGGCGTGCACCCGTTCAATCATGTCGCGCAAACCCGCCTGCATTTGCTTCATGGCGGCCAGCAGGCTGCTGGTGTCGCCGGCTTTGGTGGGAATCACCACCGACAAATCGCCGCCGGCAATGGCGGCAACCAGTTGCTTGGCCTGGCTGGGTTCGCCGCCCAGTTCGGAGAGGATGTCGCGGGCTACCAGATGCAGGAGCAGGGCGATGACCGCCACCCCCGCCAGAATCAGCAGGGCATCGCGTCCCGCTTCGCGGAGGAAGGCGGCGTTGACGTCATCGATATAAATGCCCGAGCCGATGATCCAGCCCCACGGGGCGAATCCCATCACGTAGGAAAGCTTTTCCACGGGGTCGCTCAAGCCGGGCTTGGGCCACATGTAAAACACGAATCCGGCCTGCTGGCGCCGCACGGTGTCCACCATTTCGCTGAACAGGCGCTTGCCGAGCGGATCCTTGAAATCGCCGAGTTCCTTGCCGTCGAGTTCCGGCTTGGTCGGGTGCATCACCATGCGCGGCTGCATGTCGTTGATCCAGAAATATTCCGTGCCGTCGTAACGAAGCGCCTTGACGGCGGCGATGGCTTGTTTTTTCGCCACGTCCTCCGGCAGGGCGCCCTGCTGCGCCAACTGATGGTAGTGCACCACCAGACCGTGGGCGGTTTCCACCAGATGGCGAGTCTTGATCTGGCGTTCCTGAACGAGGTTGTGCTTGAGGGTGTAGAGGGAGGCGGCGGAGATGACGATCAGGCCAACGATGGCCACCAAGGTGGCAAGCAACAGCTTGCCACGCAACTTCAGGTTATGGATGAAAGACATGTTCCACCTCCAATGATGTTTTGTACGGTCTTCCGCATCTGGCTGCGCCGAGGTGGACGGAGAGAAATGTCATCCCCCGGCACCGTTTCGCTAGGTTATAGTAAGCGTTTGAATAGCGTCAAATTAGCCGTCGCTTATCGACGCGCGCCGGAACGACGGAACAATCCGCCCAACAAGCGCCGCCGGGAATGGGATATTTCCGCCACGGGTGGCTCCGCTACGATGGGCAACGGCCCGACAACCGCCGCCAACGCGGCTTGGGCCGCGGTACGCGCGGTTTCCTGATCGGGGAAATGGTACATCGGTGAGAACAATTGACAGGACAGGAATTCGCCCAGTTCCACGCCATGATCGAGAGTAAAAATATAGTCGCCGGAAGGAAAAATCAGGCTGCGTTGCTTGCCCGGCGCAAGCGAAACCCAGGCGGTAGCGGTTGCCGGCAGCAGTATCAGGTTCATGAACCAGGGGGTGATGAGTATCCCCAGCCAGCCGTAGGAACAGCGCTGAAATTCCAGCGCTTCGACCTTCAGGGCCGGGTTGAGCACCGGCATTCCGGCCATTTCGTTGGTATGAACGCGGCGAAACAGGGCCTCCAACTCGGCGCCGGGCGGTACCTCAAAGGGCATACATCGGCATGTCGGGTTGTTGCAGGATGTCGGTCATCAGGGCGAGGGTTTCCAGGGCGCGTTCTTCATCGACTTTTTCGAAGGCGAAATTGCCGGCCTTGACCAGGACATAGTCGCCCAGCGCCAGTTCCTCGGTCATCAACATCAAGTTGACGTCACGAGTCTGGCCGAAACATTCGACCGTGGCCACCAACTCGCCGAGCGCTATCACGCGGGAGGGAATCGCCATGCACATGGTCAGCTTCTTTCCTCGACGGTCACGCCCCAGGTACGCAACTCGTCCAGAGCCAGCGCCACCAATTGAGGAAGGCAGGCGGCCACTTGCGGGGTGAGGTCGAGGCTGTTGTCCAGCGAAACCGGCACGACGCCGATCACGGTGACGCTTCCCGGCGATTCACCGGCGAATTCCAGGGTCGCCAGCACGTCGGAAAGGGTAACTTGGTGCGGCGACATTTTCATGCTGAAGAATTTCGGGACTTCCGCGCCGCTGAGCTTGACCACCGTGCCCGGCGCTGCACCGGTATTCACCGCGTCGAGAATCAGCACATGGTCGGCATGGGACAGATTGCCCATGACTTCCATCCCTGAGGTTCCTCCGTCGATCAACTCGACGTAATCAGGAAAACGATAGCGGCGCTCGATTTCCTCGACGGCGCGCACGCCGACGCCCTCGTCGGAGAGAATGATGTTGCCGACGCCTAATACGATGATTTTCATATGGAGGTGATGAGTGACGGGTAATGAGTGATGGGTCGGGAGTTTATCCCATTACCCATCCCTCATCACCCATCACCGAATTACAACGCTTTGACCTTGATGATTTCCTTCTTCTCGGTATCGACCATGTGGATGGCGCAGGCGATGCAGGGGTCGAAGGAATGGATGGTGCGCAGGACTTCCAGGGGCTTTTCCGGGTCGGCGATGGGAGTGCCCATCAACGAGGCCTCGTAGGGGCCGAGCTGGTCTTCCTCGTTGCGCGGACCGGCGTTCCAGGTGGAGGGCACTACCGCCTGGTAGTTCTTGATCTTGCCGTTGTCGATCACCACCCAGTGCGACAGGGTGCCGCGCGGCGCTTCGTGGAAGCCCACGCCGGACACTTCGCCCTTGGGGAAGACGGGCGGATTGAAGGTCTTGATGTCGCCCTTGGCGAGGTTTTCCATCAACATCGTCCACTGTCCTTCGAGGATGTTGACGTTCATCCCGGCGGTTACCGCGCGCGCGGCGTGGCGGCCGATGGTCGAATGCAACGCGGAGAGTGGCAGCTTGACTTTGCCGACTGCCTCCACCGTGCCGAGCAGCTTGTTGAGATATTTCAGGGTGAGTTCGTCCTTCGCAACCACGCCGGCCAACACCCGCGCCAGCGGGCCAACTTGGGCAGGCTTGCCCTGGAAAGTCGGGGACTTCACCCACGAATACTTGCCGTTTTCCTGGAAATCCGTGTAGTCGGCGATGGTTTCGCCCTTGTAAGGGTGCAGCGCGCCCTTGCCGCCCTTGTACCAGGAGTGCTTGACCGATTCGGCCACGCCGTCCTGGAACATCTTGTCGTTGAAGGTGGTGATGGGCTTGTAGCTGTCGAGGTTGCCGGCGGAGATATAGCCGCCCTTGGTAACAAACTGGGTGCCCTTGGTGTCGAGCGGATAATCGGGCACCGACAGGTAGTTCAGCACGCCCGCGCCGATCTTGGTCCAGTCGGCGTACATCGCGCCGATGGCGCCGACATCCACCATGTAGACGTTCTCGACGAAATCGCGCAACGCGTCGATCTCGGTCTTCACGGCAAGCAGGCGCTCGACGGTCAGCACCGACTGGCTGTCGGTGGAAATCGGGTTGGATACGCCGCCCACCGCCACGTTCTGGATGTGCGGCGATTTTGAACCGAGGATCGCCACGATCTTGTTGGCGTGACGCTGGGCTTGCAGCGCCTGCAAATAATGGGTAACGGCCAGCAGGTTCACTTCCGGTGTGAGCTTCATCGCCGGGTGGCCCCAATAGCCGTTGGCGAAGATGCCCAGCTGGCCGTTGTCGACAAAACCCTTGAGTTTCTCCTTGACCTTGCGGAACTCGTGTTTGCTGTTGCCGCTCCAGGTCGAGAGACTTTCCGCCAGCGTCGCGGTCTTGTCGGCGTCGGCGCTGAGGGCGGATACCACATCCACCCAGTCGAGTGCCGAGAGGTGGTAGAAATGGACGATTTCGTCATGCAAGGCATGGGCCGAAATAATCATGTTGCGGATGAATTGCGCGTTGAGCGGAATTTCCATCTGCAAGGCGTTTTCCACCGAGCGGATCGAGGCGATGGCATGCACCGTGGTGCATACGCCGCAGAAGCGCTGGGTAATCGCCCAGGCGTCGCGCGGGTCGCGGCCCAGGAGGATTTGCTCGACGCCCCGCCACATCTGGCCGGACGACCAGGCTTTGGTGACTTTGCCGCCATCGACTTCCACGTCGATGCGCAGGTGGCCTTCGATGCGGGTAATCGGGTCTATCGTGATTCGTTTTGCCATGAATGTTCTCCTGATTCTCTTGAATTATTTGTTGGCCGCAGGGTTTTCCGCCGGGAGGATGGGCAGATAGCGAACCAGTACAATGTAGCCGAGGATTTCCATGGCGATGACGCCTATCGTCACCATCATCTCGGGCAGGGACGGGAAGTAATGCCAGCCGTCGCCGGTGTCGTAGCCCACCAGAAAAGCGTTGATGCGCAGCAGGAAGGTGCCGAGCATCAGCAACGCGGCGGTGGCAAACAATTTGCCGGGATGCCGACGATTCGCCGGCTTGGCGAGGATCACCGCCGGAGCGATGAAGCAGGCCATTTCGATCCAGAACATCAGGGTTTCGAAGTTCAGGTGGAACATGTAACCGGCGGCGCCGCGCACGATAATGTCGAGGAAGCGCACCGCCAGATAGGCCACCACCATGATCCACATCACCTTGGACAAGCGCGAGATTAGCGACAGTTCGAAGGTGCGCTTGAAGCCCGAGGACGACAGGCACGATTCGAACACCACGATGGCGTAGCCCACGGTAATTGCGGTCAGAAGAAAGATCAGCGGAATCATCACGGTCTGCCACAGTGGGTTGATCTGCGGCCCCATCACCACCACCAGCGACCCCAGCGATGACTGGTGCATTGAAGGCAGCAACACGCCCAGCCCAATGAACACGAACATGTATTTCTCGACTTTTTTCTTGAGGCCGTGCTTGCCGAGCTTGTCCAGGAAGGCCGGGGAGAATTCGATCCACATCACCATGATGTAGATGGTGATACACACCGCCACCTCGAACATCACCGAGTTGACCTGAGCGTAGCCCGGCCAGAAGATGTGCCAGGTATTCCACCAGCGCCCCAGGTCGAAAATTACCGAGGCTCCCGCGAGGGTGTAGCCGAACAGGCTGCCCAGCAAGGCCGGGCGTACCAGCGGGTGATATTCGCCCTTGTTGAGGATGTACACCAGGAGCGCCACGGCGTAGCCGCCGCAGGCGAAGGCGGAGCCGATCATCACGTCGTAGACTACCCAGATGCCCCACGGGTAGCCGTCGCTGATGTTGGTGACCGCGCCCAGGCCATAGACGAAACGCACCAGCAGGATAATCACGGCGATCGCCGACAGGATGCCGAGAAATATCGTGACGGGGGTTACCAGTTTGCCGCCGAGCGGCACAGGAGCATGATCGTTATATGACATCTTGGTTCTCCACATTCTCGTCGCCGCCCGCCTCTTCCTTGACGTTGCGCTTGGCGACATAAACCAGCCCGCCCAGCACCGCCAGCGGCATGATCAACCCGCCGTAAAGGGTGTGCTGCATGGTTTCCGAGGTCGCTGCGGAAGAATGCTCCGGCAGCTTCACCAGCCCAAGTTTTTCCAGGGGCAAGGCGGCAATCTTGTAGACCTGGGTACCGCCATATTCCTTTTCACCGTATACGTGCTGCTGGTAATTGCCGACCGTTCCCTCGTAGTCCTGGTTGACGCCCCCCAGCTTGCCGCGCGGATACACGGTGGTGGTGCCGGGCTTCAGCGCCAGGCGGCGCTTAGCCTCGGCCAGCAAATCCTTGCTCCTGCCGAAGATGGTGGCGCCGGTCGGGCATGATTGGGCGCAGGCCGAATACTCGAACTTGTCGCCGGGCTTGAGGTGGCGGCACAACTCGCATTTGACGATCTTGGGGAAAGGCGTGTCGTACTGGAAACGCGGCACGCCGAACGGACAGGCAGCCACGCAGTAGCGGCAGCCGATGCAGGCCTTCTCGTCGTAGCCCACCACACCCGTCTTGGGATCCTTGGTCATCGCGGAAACCGGGCATGCCGACACGCACGAAGGGTCGTTGCAATGATTGCACGACATTTTCATGAAGGCGTAGCCGTTTTCTTCCTTGTCCTTGTTCTCACCCGAGCCGCTCTTGTACATCTTGATGACGTTCTTGGTCTTGCCCGAGAGATCAAGCGGGGTGTCCCAATATTGTTCAGTGGTGGAATATTCCGGCGGCAGGCCGTTGGATTCCTTGCAGGCAGCGACACAAGCCTTGCAGCCGATGCACAGGGTGCTGTCGTACAACAGCCCCATCGCCTCGTCGGGCTGCTTGAGGTCCTCGCGCGCCTGGGCTTCACCCCCGGCGGCGAGCAACGTCCCTCCAGCCAGCGCCGCTTTCAAAAAGTCGCGACGGTCGATGCTCATGGTTTACGCCCCCTCTTTTTCCGACTTCTTCGGTGTTTCGTCGAGATCGGTCTTGACGTCGGCACCCAGATTTTTCGCCATCATCACGCCGGCACCCGCCGCTACCCCGGTGATTGCCGCCAAGGCCGCAGCCGCAGCGAAACTCACCCCCTTGCCGTTCTCCTCGACGATGCGCGGGTAACCGAGCGGCGGCTTGACCGATTTGAGTTCAGCCAGCGCGTGGATGGGTTTCTGGAAGCCGATGCCTTTTTCCGTGCAGCCGATGCAGGGGTGCCCCGTACCGACCGGCCAGGAGGCGTTGCCAACGTCACCGAACAGGATCGCAGGGCAGTTGGCGTAGGTTTCCGGCCCCTTGCAGCCGAGTTTATATAAGCAGTAACCCTTGCGGTGCCCCTCGTCGCCGAACTGCATGGCGAAGCGGCCGGCATCGAAGTGCGGACGGCGCTCGCAGTTTTCGTGGATGAGGCGACCGTAGGCGAATTTCGGGCGGCCTTTTTCGTCCAGTTCGGGCAGCTTGCCAAAGGTGAGGAAATGCACCACGGTAGAGAGAAAGTTGTAGGGATTGGGCGGACACCCCGGAATGGTCACCACCGGTTTGCCGAGAATCTCATGGGTCGCCGAGGCGCCGGTCGGGTTGGGCGTTGTGGAAGGCATGCCGCCCCACGAGGCGCACGAGCCGATGGCGATCACCGCCGCCGCGTCGGCGGCGCATTCCTTGGTGAGTTCGATGGCGGTCTTGCCGCCGATCTTGCAGTAGATACCGTTTTCCTTGGTTGGCGTCGCGCCTTCGATAACCAGTATGTACTTGCCCTTGTTGGCGGCCATCGCCGCCTTGCGCGCCGCTTCGGCCTGGTGGCCGGCCGCCGCCATCAAGGTTTCATGGTAATCCAGCGAAATCACGTCGAGGATGAGTTTTTCCAGGGTAGGATGCTCGGCGCGCAGCATCGACTCGGTGCAGCCGGTACATTCCTGGAATTGCAGCCAGATCACCGAAGGACGTTTCTTGCTGGCGACCGCTTCGGCCATTGCCGCCGCTGCCTCGCCGGACAGTCCCATCGTCGCCGCCATGGCGCTGCACATCTGGAGGAAGTTGCGCCGTGAAATACCCAGGCGATCTTCCAGGGCATACAGGCTTTCGTGGTTTTCCAGTGCTTCAATGTTGTTGTTCATGAACTCGACTCCATCGCGGTGGTTATGGCCGCCCTGCCGTCTGTCAGGGAACCCTTACAATCCTGCAACTCATCTACAAGAACCATGCCAAAGCAATG
Organism: Sulfuricella sp.; assembly: GCA_018336195.1. Taxonomy (GTDB): domain Bacteria; phylum Pseudomonadota; class Gammaproteobacteria; order Burkholderiales; family Sulfuricellaceae; genus JAGXQV01. The sequence goes on from JAGXQV010000034.1 coordinate 67,537, forward strand.
GAACGAGGGGAATCAAGATGTTGAGATCAGGAAGCGAAACACCGGCGCCTGCCGTGCTTTACACATTGCACCGAACCATGGAAGGTTGGCTTGCAGCCGCCTTAAAGAGGCGGCATCTTGGAAACAGTTTTCCTCAGCGACACGCCACGGAGCGGATTTCGCTGTCGGCAAATTCCTTCGGAAGCTTGGCGACTTCCGTTGCGGCGCTGCTATCGAGATTTTTCAGGGCCGCCAGATGGTTTTCCGCGGCACGATTGCGTGGGCCGCTGATTGCCGATTTCACGCCTTTTTCCCGCAGTTGGACAAGATATTTGGCTGCGGCTTCTTCGGTGGAAAACACCCCCAGCGAAATGGCGTAATGCCAAGCAGTGTTTTCTTGGAGAATAAAGATATCCGCCACGCCCAACGCCTTGAGTTCGTTCACCTTCTTTTGAGCATCGGCAAGCGTTTTGCGGGGCGGAATATAGACCCAGTAACCGCTGGTTTTTTCCATTTTGCGGAAGCTGGCCTGGTCGGCAAGCTTGAGTTTCTGCAAGGCTTTGCGAGCCTGCTCCAGATCAGCATCCGCAATATTGATCCATTCCAGGCATTGCAGCGCCGCGACCGGCTTGGCCGGTGCCATGGGAGGTGGGGAACTCTTGGCTGGGGCGGGCGCGGGAAGGGGGGCCGGTTCAACGGCCGACTCGGGAAGCTTTTCGGCGACTTCGGAACGGGGAGTAGACGTGACTCCCGCCGCGACCACCTTGACCTTTTCGGCTTGGAATGGCACATGTCCGGCGGTCGATTCCGCACCGCCACTGCGTCCACCGGGAAACTGGAACAACGCCAATGCCACCAGGTTGGCCGCCAGCAACAAAACAAATGCCATTTTCATTCTTGGGCGATCTCGATCAATCCATCCAGTACGGGATTATCCACAAGCAGCGCCTCTCCGCCTAGCAATTCCCGCAAAGCCGGGCCATCGCCGCCCCCGATCAGGCAGATGGGAGGGGCGGCGGATTGCTGCGCCAGTTCACTCCGCACCCTCAGCACCACCCCGGCCATCGCCGCCAGAGCGCCGCTATAAAGCGCATCGGCGGTATTGCGAGGGAACCGGACGTAGCTGCCGGGCAACACATCGAGTTGTGCTGTGCCCGCCGCCAGGGAACGCCACATGGTGGAAAGGCCGGGAGCGATCATCCCGCCGAGGAATTCGCCCTGGTCGCTGAGGGCATCCACGGTCAGGGCTGTGCCGGCATTGACCACCACACTGGCGCGGGCGGTACGCCGCCAAGCACCGATCAGCGCTGCCCAGCGGTCGCTCCCAAGCTTGGCGGGCTGTTCGTAACGGTTTTTTACTCCGCATTGTTCGGCGCTGGCAGTCAGCCACAGGATGGGCACCGTCCATTTTGCCAGGACCACTTCCAATGCGTCGCGCACGGTTGCACCTGCCACGTTGGAAATCACGATGCGCCGCGGGGTATCGATATCTGCCCAATCCTGCAGCAACCGCTCGGCATTGGGGGTTTCCACCCAACCTTGGCGGCGCCAGTCTTGCCCGTCGTGGCATCCCCATTTGATGCGGCTGTTACCGGCGTCCACGGCGAGTATCACGCCAGCCCCCGCAAGCTGACTTCACCCGAAATGTAACGGGTAATGCCAGATGATGACTCAAGGAGCAGCGCACCGTCATCCGCCACCCCGCGAACAATGCCATCGCGGCGACTCCCATCGGGCATCAGGAGAAACACTGGCTGATCTTGATAAGCGTGATGAGCTTGCCATTCGTCGCGCAGGGAAGGAAATCCGGACTGGTCAAACTGTTCGAGCACGTCGTCGAGATGGCGCAAGAGTGCGGCAAACAGGGTATTGCGCGACGGATTTTGACCGGTCATCGAGTAGACATCGGTTGCAGGCTGGTCGATTTGCGCCAGCAGGGCGTCGCCGAGCTGTAGATTGAGACCGACGCCGATCACCACGGCGCACGGCCCGGACACGTCGCCCTGCATTTCGATAAGAATGCCTGCCAACTTGCGATACTGGTGCTGTACGTCGTTGGGCCATTTCAATGCCCCCCCCTCTATCTTCGCCTCGTTGAAAGCACGCAGCAGGGCAACCCCCACCGCGAGGCTCAATCCCGACAGAAATCCCGCTCCCTGATCGAAACGCCACAGCAACGAAAATGCCAAACCGCCCCCCAAACGGCTTACCCATTGCCTGCCGCGCCGCCCCCGCCCGGCGCTTTGCAACTCGACCGCCACACAGGCCCGGTGCGGCGCCCCCAGCGCGGCTTTGTTGAGCAGTATCCGATTACTCGAATCCGCCTGGTCGAGGATCTCCAGATCGAATTTCCCGGCCTTTTCCCTCAACGCCGTGGCGATAGCTTGTTGGTCCAGCCATTCGATAGGGTCGCGCAGGCGATACCCCCTGCCAGGAACGCGAAAAATCTCCACGCCTGCCTCATCCAGGGATTTCAACGCCTGCCAGATGGAAGCACGGGAAATTCCCAGGTGGTGCGCCATTTCTTCACCGGAACGAAAGCTCCCGTCGCCGAGCAGCCGCAGGATGGAAAAAGCCAAGCTTTTCAAGGAATCGACCTCAGTTTTTCAGAATGGCGAATGGTAACAGCGAATAGCCGCGTCGCCAAAATCTCCGACGTCCGCTACAACCTCTGTCCTACCTAGCGCCAGGCCATTACAATACGGCCCTTAATCTATCGTCCGGAATACCGCGCATGCTGCGATTGACTGAAATAAAACTTCCCCTCGACCATAGCAAATCCGACCTTGCCGCGGCGATCATAAAAAAACTCGGTATCGCCGCCACCGATCTGATGAATTTCAGCATCGCCCGGCGCGGCCATGACGCCCGCAAACGCGACGCCATCCAGTTGGTGTATTCGCTGGACGTCGAACTGAAAAACGAGGCGGTGGTATTGAAGCGCCTCAGCAGCGACCACCACGTTTCCCGGACGCCGGATACGACTTACCACTTTGTCGCCCAGGCTCCGGCGAATCTGCCGTCCCGTCCAGTGGTCATCGGAACCGGCCCGGCAGGCCTGTTCGCCGGGCTGATCCTCGCGCAAATGGGCTTTCGCCCGATTATCCTGGAACGCGGCAAGAGTGTGCGCGAACGCACCAAGGATACTTTTGGCCTGTGGCGGCAAGGCAAACTCGACCCGGAGTCGAACGTGCAGTTCGGCGAAGGCGGCGCCGGAACGTTCTCCGACGGCAAGTTGCATACCCAGATCAAGGATCCCAAGCATTACGGACGCAAGGTGCTCACCGAGTTCGTCAAGGCCGGGGCTCCCGAGGAAATTCTCTACGTCAGCAAACCTCACATCGGCACTTTCCGACTGGTAAGCATGGTCGAAAAGATGCGTACCAACATCGAATCGCTAGGCGGAGAAATCCGCTTCCAAAGCCGCGTCGCAGACATCGAAATTCTCGATGAACAGGTCAACGCGGTGGTCCTCGCCGGCGGGGAGAAGATCCCCGCCAGCCATGTCGTACTTGCGGTTGGTCATAGTGCTCGCGACACCTTTGAAATGTTGTTCGAGCGTGGCGTCTATATGGAACCCAAGCCTTTTTCCGTCGGCTTTCGCATTGAACACCCGCAATCGCTTATAGACCGCTGCCGCTTTGGTAAAAGCGCCGGCAACCCGCTGCTTGGCGCGGCAGATTACAAGCTCGTCCACCACTGTCGCAACGGACGCTCGGTTTACAGTTTCTGCATGTGCCCTGGAGGCACCGTGGTCGCCGCCACCTCCGAAGCCGGGCGGGTCGTCACCAACGGCATGAGCCAATATTCACGCAACGAACGCAACGCCAACAGCGGCATTGTTGTCGAGGTCTCGCCAAACGATTTCCCCGGACATCCCTTGGCCGGCATCGAATTCCAAAGGCAGTGGGAGTCGCGCGCCTTTGAACTGGGCGGTCGCGATTACCGGGCTCCCGGCCAACTGGTCGGCGATTTTCTGGCAGGTAGACCGTCTACAGCGTTTGGCAACGTTCTGCCCTCATACACCCCGGGCGTGAACCTCTGCGACCTCAGCACGGCGCTACCCGACTATGCCATCGCTGCGATACGCGAGGCTCTTCCCGCCTTCGACAAGCAAATCAGAGGCTTCGCCATGGCCGACGCCGTCCTGACCGGAGTGGAAACCCGCACCTCCTCGCCGATACGCATCAAACGCGGCGAGGATTGTCAGAGCATCAACACCCATGGTCTCTATCCGGCTGGCGAAGGCGCTGGCTACGCGGGCGGGATCTTGTCCGCCGCAGTCGACGGGATCAAGGTTGCCGAGGCTCTTGCGTTAAGCATGGCGAAAGGGGAGTAGTGCATCGACGGAAGAACGAAGGAGGGAATTGAGGTATTTTTGAAGCACAAAAGACCAAAGCCCTCACGAGGAGGGCTTTGGTTTGCTATAGGAGCCTGGCGGTGACCTACTTTCACATGCGTAGTGCACACTATCATCGGCGCGGAGTCGTTTCACT
>JAGXQV010000035.1 GCA_018336195.1 Sulfuricella sp.
GAGCCGACGTTTTCACCGCGCATGCTTTCCAGCGCGGTACGCACCGGGGTGTCTTGGGAACAGGCTACCGGCGCGCGTCGGATCAGCGCCGCCAGCGGTGTCGCCAGCGGGTCGGCATGGGTGGATTCGGGGATGCCTTCGTGCATGCTCTCCGTGTCGGGGTTCATAACTGGTAGTCCATCGCCATGCGGCTTTGCACTTTGCGCGCCTGACGGAATGCTTCCTTGAGGATGCGGCGCTCAAGGTCGTTGAGCGTGTCGGGGTCGATGCGGTTGTCCATGTCTTGCCCGGCTTCACTTTCTTCATGCTGGTTGCGCAAGCGCAGCATCTGGATGAAGAAAAATGAAGACAGCCAGGCTTCCACTTCGCTGGCGGCCATGTTGAGTCGCCCGCCCACCGCCCGCATGCGCGCCGCTGTGCCGGTGGCAGCAACGCCTGTCGCCAGCGCAAACAGCCGGGCGGCGTCGACAAAGGGAGTGGCTCCATTGAGCTTGAGGTCGAGGGTGTTGGCATGCTCGCCGCCACTTTCCACCACAAAATCACGCACCAGCCCGAGCGGGGGGCGGTTACGCAAGGCATTGGCAACCATTTGGTGAAGAAATCGCGGGGTGTGAGCCGTTTTTTCCAGCAACCAGGCGCGCAACGTTTCCGCCAGTGCGGTCTGGCCGTAGAGCGGGCGAAAATCAAAAAAGATGCTGGCCTTGAGTAACGCCTCGGGGTCTCCTGCGTCGATCCAGCGTGCAAATGCGGCCTTCCATTCATCCAGAGACAGACACCACTTCGGGTTCATGGCCATGATGTCCCCTTTGCATAGCGGAAACCCGCAGTCAGCCAGGGCTTGGTTGATGCGCGCGGCCAGGGGGAGCAGACGTGCTCGCTGTGCTTCTGCCGAGGTGCCTTCCGGTACGACGAAAATGATGCCGTTATCCTGGTCGGTGCTGAAGGTCTGTTCCAGCCGCCCTTCCGACCCCAGCGCCAGCCAGCAGAAATCGATATTGGGTGGGTCTCGTGCCAGTTCCTGTTCGATCACGCGCGTGGTCAGCAGGTCGTTGAGGGTGGAAATGAGCTGGGTGAGTTGTTCCGAGGTGGCCCCCTGCGCCAGCATGGCGTGCGCCAGGCGATGAATGTCCTGGGCGGCTGCCTGCAGGGCTGCCAGGTCGGCGGCCGCACGAATATGCGTGGCAATGCGGCTAACGCCCACCCGCTGCAGGGCAAACAAGTCTTTTTCAGAAAGCACGCCACGCAGACAGCCGTCTTCCACCACCAACACGTGTCGATATCCACCCTGTGCCATGAGCAGCGCCGCCTCGAAGGCGTGGTCTTGCGGAGACAGGGCCGAAGGCGAAGGCGTCATCACCTGTGACATGGGAATGTCGAGATCGACACCAGGCAAAATGACCCGGCTGATCAGATCCCGAACGCTGAAAATGCCCACGGGGTGGTTGCCTGCATCAACGATGACGATGGCGCTGATGGCATTGGCCTGAATCGTTGCCAACGCTTGGCGCAAGGGCGTATCCGGCGTGCAGGTGACGGGGTCGCGCACGATGATGCGCGACAGCGGGGTGTTGAGGTTTTGATGTCCGGCGGTGGCGTACTGGGCTTGTAGACTTTGCTGTGATTTCGCCAGCAGGGCGGCAATGCGTCGGGTGCAAAAGTCGTGATATTCGGATGAACGTTTGAGCAGCACATGAAAATCGGCGGCGGCCAGCTCGTACACGAAGACATCGCTTTGTGCGCGAAAGGTGGAAATGGCGGCTCGACAGGAGAGCAGCGCCCCGAGCGGAAAACTTTCGCCTTCGTGCAATTCCAGCCAGGCACCGCTGCCTTCGCGTTCACCCTGAACTACGCCCTGTTTGATGATGAACAGCCGTTTGACTTCGCCCTGATCGGGCTCCAGGAGAGTTTCCCCTTTGGCGAAATAGCCCAGACGCAAACGCTCGGCCAGCCAGATCAGGTCGTCGCGTGCCATGCCATCAAATGGGGCGAAACGGGCGAGGTGCTCCACAGTGGCCAGAATCAGTGAGGTGGGCGCTGAAACACTGGAAGAGGAAACGATGCTCATGTTGACCATCCTGGATGCGGGGTGACGGAAATTCTAGGGCGGGTGCCTGTCAGCACGCTTACTCATCGGGGCATGCCTGTGCCTTTTCTTGCTGTGCGCCGCTTTGCGGTATGTTCTCGTGTCTTTGTCATCAGGAATGCCCATGCCGGATTTTCTTTCCACTGAACTGCATGCCCAGCTCCAGGCTTGGGCTTCGCTGATTCGTGACCCGCTGTTTTTGTGGGAAGTCGGTGCGCTGATTCTGGCAGCCGCAGGTGCGTTGATGGTGCATCGCACCCTCGGTCAGGGGTTGGCCGCACGTACGGAGCAAAACGATGAGCCTGCCCTGCGGCTGCTGACACTGAAAACCCTGCAACGCATTCTTTTTCCCATCAGCATGCTCATCGGCATACTCGCGGGGCGGGCCATGCTCATGCACCTGGGCAAACCGGTGCATCTGCTCAACCTGGCCATGCCTTTGCTGCTTTCGCTGGCTTCGATTCGTCTGGTGGTCTACTTCCTGCGAAAAACCTTTCGCCCCGGCCCGGCCGTCAAGGCTTGGGAAAGCCTGATCGCCACTTCGATATGGGTCATGTTTGCCCTGCATCTGCTGGGCTGGCTGCCTTCCGTATTGGAGGCACTCGACAGCATGGCCATCCAGGTCGGCAACAACCGTATTTCCCTGCTCACCACCGGCAAACTGGTGCTCTCGGTGGCATTGCTCTGGATAGGCGCACTGTGGCTGGCGGGGGTCATCGAGAATCATATCCGGCGCGCCATCCACATCAATGCAGGCATGCAGATCGCGTTGAGTAAACTCAGCAAATTTGCGTTGTTGGCGGTAGCTTCGTTGCTGGCCCTGCAAACGGCAGGCATCGATCTGACCGCTCTGGCCGTGTTCGGTGGTGCCTTGGGGGTAGGCTTGGGCTTTGGTTTGCAACGGATCGCCAGCAATTTCATCAGCGGTTTCATCGTGCTGTTTGACCGTTCGATTCGTCCGGGCGATGTCATCACCATCGGCGACAAGTTCGGCTGGGTGGAAGAGTTGCGCGCCCGCTATATCGTAGTGCGCGACCGTGATGGCGTGGAACGGCTGATTCCCAACGAGACGCTGATCACCAATGAGGTCATCAACTGGAGCTACAGCGACCGCAACGTGCGCCTGAAAATTCCCGTGGCCATCAGTTATGACAACGATCCGGAGACCGCCATGGCCTTGCTGCTGCAGGCCGCAAAAGCGAATGCGCGCGTGCTGGCTGATCCTCCCCCGGCCACCCGTCTGATGAATTTTGGTGACAACGGCATCGAACTGGAGCTGCGCGTCTGGGTGGCCGACCCGGAATCAGGTCTGGCCATTGTGCGTTCCGACATCAATCTGACGATATGGAAAGCTTTTCAGCAGGCCCGTATCACTATTCCCTATCCGCAAAGGGAAATCCGTATTCTCGACAACGATTCGAAACAAGACACCTGAAAACAAAAAAGCCTGCAAAAGCAGGCTTTTTTGCGTGGCGTGAGAAACGCTTACAGGGGGCGAATGTTGGACGCCTGTTTCCCTTTGGGGCCAGTGGTCACATCAAACTCGACCTTCTGATTCTCAGACAGGCTTTTAAAGCCCTTGGACTGGATCGCAGAGAAATGCGCGAACAGATCTTCACCACCTTCATCGGGAGTGATGAAGCCAAAACCTTTAGAGTCGTTGAACCACTTAACGGTACCGGTTGCCATATTGATCATCCTAAATTCGTGAATACATGACGGGATCTCCCGCCGCGCAAGCGCCAAGATAGGAATCAAAGTAACTGAGGACCAACCAAGGGAAGGGGACAGCCGAGGAAACACTACCTGAAAACCTGCGCGAGCGACTATACGGCAGGCCATTGACACTCACAAGCAAACTTTTGCCATGTCGACAAAATTTGTGCTGATCTCCCAGCGATTTTCAAGCATCCCTACCCATTAATGGTTATTTCCAGGCATGCCACACACGGTCGCGCTGCATAACAAACGCATGTCTGCCAGCAAGGGGGCCATCACAGGCTCAATCTTGCGACGCATCAACGAACCAATCGCGGTAGAACGGGTAAACACCTGCCAAACAATCTGTTCGCTGCTGCCCGCAAGACGCAGCACAGCATCACGCGCGGCCCGGCAGGAATGACACGAAAGAACCTTATCCGCATCCAGCGGCACGCTATCTTGAGCATGCGCAAAATAACGGCCAATGGCGTTAAGGGTGCGACTCACCACTTCTTGAGTTTCCGGACGTTCCAACACTTCGATTGCAGCACTCAGGAAGGCCTGCCCCTGAGCGCACAACGCTCGTAACAAGAGTTCACTTCCGGCATCTCGTGCATCGATCTCAGGCTGCAGACACGCCCGTGCCTGTTCGTACCCAAGGTGGGCCCCCGTC
>JAGXQV010000036.1 GCA_018336195.1 Sulfuricella sp.
CCGCGCGTCTCGCGTTCGTCCGCACTGGCCTCCAAGGCCACGGGTTTTCCTATCGCCAAAGTCGCGGCCAAACTGGCCGTGGGTTACACCCTTGATGAACTGCAGAACGACATTACCGGCGGCCTGACCCCGGCTTCGTTCGAGCCTTCTATCGACTACGTCGTCACCAAGATCCCGCGTTTCGCTTTTGAGAAATTTCCTCAGGCCGACAGTCGTTTGACCACGCAGATGAAGTCAGTGGGCGAAGTCATGGCGATTGGCCGCACCTTTCAGGAATCCTTGCAAAAGGCGTTGCGTGGCCTGGAGACGGGTGCCGATGGTCTGGATGAAAAAACCTCGGATGATTCCGAAATCAAGGCAGAGTTGGGCAACCCTCGTGCCGAGCGTTTGTGGTTCGTGGCTGACGCTTTCCGCGTGGGCATGAGTCTTGATGAGGTGTTTGGCATCAGCCACATCGACCCCTGGTTTTTGGTGCAGATCCAGGATCTGGTACGTCAGGAAGCTGCGCTCAAGGGCCGCAACCTGTATGACCTGACGCAGGAACAGTTCTTCTCTTTGAAACGCAGCGGCTTCTCCGACCGGCGTCTGGCCAAATTGCTGGGTTGTTCGCAGCACGCCGTGCGCCAGCAACGCTGGGCTTTGCATGTTCACCCCGTTTACAAGCGCGTGGATACCTGTGCGGCCGAATTCGCTACCTCCACGGCTTACCTCTATTCCAGCTACGAGGAAGAGTGCGAAGCCCTGCCCAGCGACCGCAAGAAGATCATGGTGCTGGGCGGTGGCCCGAACCGTATCGGTCAGGGTATCGAGTTCGATTACTGCTGCGTGCATGCCGCCTTGGCCATGCGAGAGGATGGGTACGAGACCATCATGGTCAACTGCAACCCGGAAACCGTCTCGACCGACTATGACACCTCCGACCGCCTCTACTTTGAACCGCTGACCCTCGAAGATGTGTTAGAGATCGTGCGCATCGAAAAACCATATGGCGTGATCGTGCAGTACGGTGGGCAGACCCCGCTGAAACTGGCGCGTGATCTTGAGGCCAATGGCGTGCCCATCATTGGCACCACGCCGGACATGATCGATGCCGCCGAAGATCGCGAGCGTTTCCAGAAGATGCTGCACCAACTGGGGTTGCTGCAGCCGCCCAACCGCACCGCGCGGGCCGAGGACGAAGCCATTCGCCTGGCTGCCGAGATCGGTTATCCGCTGGTGGTGCGCCCTTCTTATGTGCTGGGTGGCCGCGCCATGGAAATCGTGCGCGAAGAGGCTGACCTGCAACGCTATATGCGCGAAGCCGTAAAGGTTTCCAACGATTCACCGGTCTTGCTCGACCGTTTCCTCAATGACGCCATCGAGGTCGATGTCGATGCCCTTTCCGATGGTGAACAGGTGCTCATCGGCGGCATCATGGAACACATCGAACAAGCCGGCGTGCATTCCGGCGATTCGGCCTGTTCTTTGCCGCCCTACAGCTTGTCCGCTGCCATTCAGGATGAGTTGCGCCGCCAGACCGTAGCCATGGCCAAAGCGTTGAATGTGGTGGGTCTCATGAATGTGCAGTTCGCCATCAAGGGCAAAACGGTTTACGTGCTGGAAGTGAACCCGCGCGCCTCGCGCACCGTGCCCTATGTTTCCAAGGCTACGGGGCGGCAGCTGGCCAAGATCGCGGCGCGCTGCATGGTGGGCCAGACCCTGAAATCGCAAGGTGCGGAGCATGAACTCATTCCCCCCTATTTCTCGGTGAAAGAAGCCGTCTTTCCATTCCGCAAGTTCCCTGGGGTAGATCCTATCCTCGGGCCAGAAATGAAATCCACCGGCGAAGTCATGGGCGTGGGTGAAAGTTTTGGCGAGGCCTTCCTGAAGGCGCAGTACGGTGCCAGCGTCAAACTGCCGAAGGGCGGGCATGTTTTCATCTCGGTGCGAGACCCCGAACATCCGCAGGTGGCAGAAATTGCGGCGCACCTGCATGGTCTCGGATTCAAGCTGTTCGCCACACGCGGCACCGCGCGTCACATCGATGCGGCCGGTGTGCCGGTGGTGCGGGTCAACAAGGTGGCCGAAGGGCGTCCGCACATCGTTGACATGATCAAAAACAAGGAAATCCACCTCATCATCAACGTGGTGGAAGACAAGCGCGCGGTGAAGGATTCCTTTGCCATCCGTGCGGCCGCTTTGGCGCAGAACGTGCCCTATTTCACGACGTTGGCCGGTGCCAAGGCCGCCTGTCTGGGCATGATCGAGCGCCGTGATATCACCGTTTATTCACTCCAGGAGCTGCACGAGCGGCTGCATTGAAGAAATTTGAACATGACTAAAATACCGCTCACCGTTGTTGGCGCAGAAAAGCTGCGTAACGAACTGCACCGCCTCAAAACGGTTGAACGTCCCCGCGTGATCGAGGCGATTGCTGAGGCGCGTTCGCACGGCGACCTTTCTGAAAATGCTGAATACGATGCGGCCAAGGAAAAGCAGGGTTTTGTCGAGGGGCGCATCAAGGAACTCGAAGGCAAACTCGCCAATGCCCAGATCATTGACCCACGTCATCTCGATGCCGACGGGCGGGTGGTCTTTGGCGCGACCGTCGAATTGGTGGATGCCGAAACGGGTGACGAGGTGAAATACCAGATCGTGGGAGACGACGAAGCGGATATCAAAGCAGGCATGATTTCCGTCAGCTCCCCCATCGCCCGCGCGCTCATTGGCAAATATGCCGGGGATGTGGCTGATGTGCATGCGCCGGGCGGTTTGCGCCACTATGAAGTGGTGGACGTACATTATCTCTGATTGCTTTTGTGCTGCCCATGAAACGCTTTCCTGATCTGCTCGCTGCCTGGGCCGTTGTCTTGTGGGTCGGAGGAGTGTGGGCGATTGGGTATCTGGCGGCTCCGGCGCTGTTTTACACCCTGGATGACCGTATGCTCGCCGGCGTGGTGGCGGGGCGCATGTTTGCGTGGATGGCCTGGGTCGGGTTGGTTTGCGGACTCTGGCTGATGGCTTTTCGCTTTTCCCGCTTGGGTGGCGCGACGTTCAAGCAGGGGTTCTTCTGGCTGGTGTTGCTGATGTGGCTACTGACGGTTGCCCAGCACTTTGGCATCAGTCCCATCATGCAAGAACTCAAAGACATGGCGCAGCCGCGCGATGTGATGGAAAGTCTGTTCCGTGACCGTTTTCAGACCTGGCACGGCATTTCCAGTGCGGTCTATCTTGTTCAAAGCTTGCTGGGTTTGGCGCTGGTGGCTAAACAGGGCTCGAAGTGATGCGATTCAAGGCAATTTGATCTTGGGTGTTTCAGCAGGGCGATACAGCAGCAGTAACTTACCAATGTGTTGTACCGGGGCGGCGTTCAGTGCCTCGCACAATTCCATAAACCAGACTTCGCGCGCTTCGCGGTCATCTCCCAAAACCCTGACTTTGATCAACTCATGGGCCTTGATGGCACGTTCTGTTTCCAGAATCACCGCGTCGGTCAGGCCGGCATGGCCGATCATGACGACAGGTTTGAGGCCATGAGCTGTTGATTTGAGAAATTTGCGTTGTTCTGAGGTGAGATCGAGCATGGATATCTCCAAAATGGGCGGCGATAGTAGCGCAACTCCGAACCGAGGCCGATAGATAAGATGATTTCGCAACCATGAAACGCCAAGCCAAGACCCGAGACTGGCATCACCGCCATGTCCATGATTTTTATGTGCGTCAGGCTACAGAGCAAGGCTGGCGCTCGCGTGCGGCGTTCAAGCTTATGCAGATTGATGATCGCG
>JAGXQV010000037.1 GCA_018336195.1 Sulfuricella sp.
GAACGTGTGGCCGTGACGTCGTCAACTGGTCCGCCTGATGCAGCTGCCTTGCGAACGTGAAGGAATGACTTCAACGAGCGGACGGGGCCAAGTGCGCCACCAGCGTCGCGCAACAACTCAGCGACCTCGGTAGCCGTTGGCGAATCAATCGGGTACCACGTGCGGTCTAGAATGACATGGCCTCGTTCCAGATCAGATATATCCAGCGTGAGATGCAAACCTCGGCACTTCGCGGCAATACAATAGATAGGGATTCCATCGCCTCCTTCTTCTATCGCTAAGCGCGGGACCAGTGGATAGCGAGAAACTCGCAGATCAACCACACTCGTTGGCATCCCATCCTCAGTGGGCCTGTGCTCTACGAGTGCCGCATATGCTTCATCAACAGAGGGAACACGAATATTTCCTGCTGGTTCGATTAGCCGCAGCTCTTTTCCGCTTACATCCCATTTAACGCTCTTCAAAATGGACTCGATTAACTGTTCTGACGCTGTCGAGCCAGACCAATGAATGCTTCCACGTCCATGAGCCACGCCTGCTGGGGTAGCGTATAAGTCTGATACAGACTTCGCGGCAGAATGAGTTGCAGCCGCTTTGCTGCCATTTCGTCTGTCTGATTCGTGGAAATTGCTGTTTCCAATGTCAGTAGATGCTTGTCATGGATCCGGTCTGCTTCGGCAAGCACCTGTCGCCAGCGGTCTTTACAAGTCGATTTCACGCCAAGCATGGTGAGTTTCGGCGAACCGAACGCCGGGTTATGGTATTCAGCCACACCCGGGAATAGAAAATCTGGCTTGGCCTTGTTCTCTGTTACGGCTGTTCGCGTATAGCGCAGGCCGTTTTCCGTAAACAGCAGTTCCAGGTGGTTTTCCAGGGCGAGGCCGACACGGCTCTTGCGCCGGTTTTGCACAGACAAGGAGAACGACAGGAAGCCATCAACGTCAACAACCCCGGCGTTTGCCTCGCCGTTGAATCCCTGCGATAGTCGGTCAGCGATAAGGTAGCGCTCAAGCGTGCGGAAAAGGATTTCCTCGCGCTCCATCCAAGTCATCAAAACAAGGTCAGGCTGATCCTGGGGGGAAAGATCTTTGAGGGTTGATCGCGCATAAGCCGAAAATTCGCGGGTGGTCGGGAATCGGCCAGCAAAACGGGCAAGCATGTCATCAAGGTAGGTGTCCTCGGACGTTTCAACCGCAATGCCAATGTTTTCCAGAATGAACCGCGAAGCAAACTCGATGCGGTCCTGTTCCGTTTCCAGCTCGGACTTGACGGAGAAGCCGGGGTGCGCCAAGTCGGCAAAGCCAAACAGCCATTCAATCTGCCGCCCTATGCTTGAAGCATTTTCGGCGATGATGACGAGTAGGGCGCCGTCACGCTTTTTGGCGATAACAAGCAGATCGCCTTCGCTGGCATTCAGGGATACGTTCGTTGTCGGGAAGTACAGATGGTATTCCGGGGCGCGTGGTTTGCCCTTGCGGCAGTTGTAAAGTGTCAGGAACGCATCTTCCACTATAGGGTCGGGATCATCGTCGGTGAGATAGAGGAAACGGGCGGGTATTTTCGTTTTCTCTTCTGGATTACCAAGGAATGCCTGTACCTGCTTTGTGGCGTGGTATTCGTGCTGGTTTGAACGTGTCTCGTCGGCCTCTACCGCACTCAGTCTTTTGGCGGCGACCCCTTCAAAATACTCCGACAGATACCCTGGCTTCATTCCCTAACCTCGATCAATGGGGTGTCGCTACGAAGCCAGTCTGCAAGGCCCTGTGCTACTCCCTCTATATTTTTCCCAGCGCCGCGCAGGGCGCATTCCCATACAACGCCCACCCTCCAGCCATTTGCCAGCAGGGTTTCCTTGGCCCGGTTGTCATTTGCCTGGTTCCGCTTGATCTTCTCATGCCAGAAGTCTGGACGGGTTCCGGGCCACTTGAACAGCGGGCAGTCGTGTCCATGCCAGAAGCATCCATGCACAAATACTACCGCACGGTAGCGAGGAAGCACGATGTCTGGCTTGCCCGGTAGATCTCGGACATGAAGACGGAACCGGAAACCCTGACGGTGCAGCAGTCTGCGTATCAGGATTTCCGGCTTGGTGTCGCGCCCACGTATGCCGGACATCATCCGGCTACGTGTCGCACTGTCTACTACGTCAACCATCAGGCAAACAATCGCAACGGAAGCGGAGTACCGTCTCGTTCGTGAGCAATCAGTTCATGTACGTGTGGTGTCATGATGCGAGCGACTTCCTGCATCACTGGCATGACGACGCTATTGCCGAACTGACGGTAAGCCTGTGTATCGCTAACAGGTATCTGGAAAGCGTCAGGGAAGCCCATCAGACGGGCGCATTCGCGGGGTGTCAGGCGGCGCGGCCGTTTGTTCTTGCCCTGCCATATAAGGATTTCTGATCCGTCCTTGTGATACCGGGCGGACAGCGTGCGCGTCACGCTATCAGGATAGACCATACCGAAACCGAATCCGTTGCCAGCGGCGCGGTGCTTTTCCGCATAGGCTTGCAAGTAGGTCCAAAGATTGGACGTCAGCGTATATCGAGGTTGCACAACTCGCTTGTCGTGATCGAAAAAGCGGTCGTTGTCCCAAGGAATGACCGGCTCCGTGCCATCGGTCTTGTGCAGGATTGACGCAAGGCGCGGGCCTTCTTTCGGCAGCATCAGGTCATCCCATGAGAAGCCGGTCTTTTCACGGAAACCGACAATGATGATTCGTTCCCGGTGCTGCGGCGTTAAGTGCTGCCCGTCGATTATCTTGTAATGCACGTCATAGCCGAGCTCGGCTCTGAGCGTTTGCAGGATCACGTCGAAGGTGTGACCCTTGTTGTGTGAAAGCAGGTTCTTGACGTTTTCTAACAGAAACGCCTTGGGGCGCTTGGTGGCGATGATCCGGGCCACGTCAAAGAACAGTGTTCCTTGTGTGGTGCACTCGAAGCCATGCGGGCGGCCTAGCGAATTCTTCTTGCTCACCCCAGCGATACTGAAAGGCTGGCAGGGAAATCCTCCAAGCAATACGTCATGATCTGGTACGTCTTCGGCCGGATACGGCACGATGTCGCCAACAAAGGGATGATGGTCGCCGAAGTTCTCTAGATAGGTTTTTTTCGAGAAGTCATTCCATTCGCTGGTAAAGACACATTTGCCGCCGTGGGCCTCAAAGCCCATGCGGATACCACCGATGCCGGCGAAAAGGTCGATGAAACGGAAACTGTGATCTCCTTCCGTTGTGCCGGTAGCAGGTTGTTGCAGAAGGTCGCGCAATGAGGGTTCAAGCATCGCCGGACAAGGCGTCTCGCCCTTTTCCCAGCGTCGTACGGTTTTGGTGTCCTTGCCAACATGTTCAGCAATTTCGCGCTGGGTGAATCTGTTGCGAGCCTGCTTAAGCAGGTCTAGTGGCTGGGCATGTGTCATTTTGCGCTCATCTGGGAAATATTGCGGACATTATGACCTATTTTGTGCCCAGCAACAAAGGCGATCAGCCACATCGCAATCTAAGGATTTTTGACGTGGCAACGTCTCGGTCAAATCGTCGAAACAACGGACTACCGCGAGTACCTGCGCGGCGATACCGTGCGCTTGAAGAAATACCTGTACGTCCTGCGACCCCTGCTCGCCACGCTGTGGATCGAACAAGGGCGCGGTACTGCGCCGATGCGTTTTCAGGACTTGGTCGATGGCATCGACACCGACCCGGCGCTACGTTCCGGCATCGAGGAATTACTCACCATCAAGCGTTCCGTACCCGAGTCGGAGTACGGCCAGCCACTGCCGATCATCAACAATTTCATCGATTCAGAACTCACCCGTCTGGAATCGG
>JAGXQV010000038.1 GCA_018336195.1 Sulfuricella sp.
GGGGGGGGGGGGAGGATCAGTCGCTGCTGCCCAAGAAGCCCAACAGTTGCAGGAGGCTGGTGAACAGGTTGAAGATCGACACGAACAGGCTCACCGTCGCCATGATGTAGTTGGTTTCGCCGCCGTGGATGATGTTGCTGGTCTCGAAGAGGATCAGCCCCGACATCAGCAGCACGAAGAGCGCCGAAACCGCCAGCGACAAGCCGGGCAGTTCAAGGAAGATTGCGCCCAGCCCGGCGAGGAAGGCCACCAGGATGCCCACCGCGAGGAAACCGCCCATGAAGCTGAAGTCCTTGCGGGTGGTCAGCGCATACGCCGACAGGCCGAGGAAGATCGCACCGGTGAGGCCCATCGCCGTCATCACGATCTGGCCGCCGTTGGGCAGGGCCAGGTAGTGGCTGACGATCGGCCCGAGGGTGTAGCCCATGAAGCCGGTGAGGGCGAACACGAAGCCCAGTCCGGCGACGCTGTCGCGGAACTTGGTGGTGAGGAAGAGCAGGCCGAAATAGCCCACCAGGGTCACGATGAGGCCGGGGTGCGGCAGCTTCATGGCGACCGCGAGGCCGGCGGTCAGGGCGCTGAACAGCAGCGTCATGGACAGCAGCAGGTAGGTGTTGCGCACCACCTTGTTGGTGGCGAGGGTGGATGCCGGTGCCGACAATACTTGTGCAGAGTGGAAGGGTTGGTTCGAGTTCATGGTGAATCCTCCTGTCGAAACATTGGGAATGGTGAGTAAGGCGATTGTAGGCGCTTCCCGGTTATCCAAAAAGTCGAATATAATTGAATTAATGTTCGAAAAAACCGAAGCAAGATGAGCGCGCTAAATTATAAACATCTCCATTATTTCCGGGCGGTGGCCAAGGCCGGCGGGGTGACCCGCGCCAGCGAACGCCTGCACCTGACCCCGCAAACCATCAGCGGCCAGTTGAGCGTGTTCGAGGAAGCGCTGGGCGAGCGCTTGTTCGACCGTAGCGGGCGGCATTTCGAGTTGACCGAGGCGGGACGGCTGGTGCTGAGCTACGCCGACGAAATCTTCGCCCTCGGCCAGGAACTGGAAGAAGCGCTGCACCATGTTCCGGGCGGGCGGCCCCTGCAATTTCGCGTCGGGGTAACCGATTCGGTGCCCAAGTCGGTGGCCTACCAGCTTCTCGAACCGGCGATGCAGATCACCGAGCCGCCGCGCATCGTGTGCCGGGAAGGCAAGGTCACCGATTTGCTTGCGGAATTGGCGGTGCACCGCCTCGACATCGTGATTGCCGACAGCCCCTTGCCGAACCGCGTCGATGTGCGGGGCTTCAGCCATTTGCTGGGAGAATGCGGGATCAGCTTTTTCGCCACGGCGGCGCTGACCGCGCAGTATCCCGGCGAGTTTCCGGCTTGCCTGGACGGCGCGCCGCTGCTCCTGCCGGGCGAGGAAGCGGCGGTGCGCGCCAAGCTGACGCGCTGGTTCGCCGACCAGCAAATCCGCCCGCGCATCGTCGGCGAATTCGACGACGGCGCCTTGATGACCGCTTTCGGGCAGGCGGGGGTAGGAATTTTTTCGGCCCCCGCGGTGACCGCCGCGCAGGTGATGCGCCAGCACGACGTGGTGTGCATCGGCTCAAGCGAAGCGGTGAGCGAGCAGTTCTACGCCATCTCGGTGGAGCGCAAGCTCACCCATCCGGCGGTGGTCGCCATCAGCCACGCGGCCAGCCGGGATTTGTTTGGGAAGCTTTAAGCGTAATTCTGGGGGAATGTGGCTGCTTACGACTCACAGCGGAAGTTGCTGCCTAAGAAAGCGGACGTTCAATGTCTGAGTTCAGGGGACGCGCCACCGATAGACGGAGCGTCCCCCTGCAACGATGAGTAGGCGCCTTAGTCAGTGCTACCAAACATAAATCCGATTGCACGAAGCCCTTCCAGCAACGGTATAAACGCTTGTTCAATACGCGCTTCAGAGAACGGGATGAATTCAAGGTCGGCAAGCAATCCGGGTCTAAACGCAGACGTTGCATCTTTGATGAGAATGAGCGGCTTTCCGGATAAGTTTGAAAGCAGTGACTCCTGAACTAGCCACGTAGAATCTTCACCTGGCGTCCAGACCACTACTACGACAGCCTGGGCCTGCATTCGAGATTTAACCTTCTCGGAAATTGGGCCGGGAGCATAGCCCCGCCCTGAGACACACTCGAATCCAAGCAGTGTTAAAAAGAGTGCAATCTTATCGGAAGCCTCTTGCCCGACGGCATCAAATCGGTGGGCTATGAAAACAGTACGTGGTAGTTCAGCAGCTTGTGTGCGGTGCTCTGGGGAAAGGTCCAATAATTCCATGGCCGCCGTAAGGATGGGCTCAGGAGCTTCCGCATCTAGCTCAATCACTAAGTATGGCTCATGATGAATATTTGTGCCTTTGCTCAGGGAAAAGGAAAACTCTTTCTCAGCCTCCTTGCCACGAAGACGAATATCAAACGCCCCCGGTTCGCCCTTTATCTTTACATACTGCTGAATATGCTCCAGTGATTCAAATTCAAGTTTCTCTGGGAATCTTCTCAAATTTACAGATATAGAGTCTGTGCGCAACCCGTAACGGCTTAGGAAGGATGGCAATTCTGCGACAGTAGTCCAGTTGAGCTTTGCTAGATCGCAATATAAAGACAATTTCATCTAACCATTACTCCACGGTGGTGCAAAGGCACCTAACAGTTATTAGTCGGACACTCTACGTCCGGATTTAATTATTATTCACGCACGCAGTATGCCAATGTAATGCCATGATGCGCAATGGCTTTGAGTCGGGTGCGCCGCCTAACAACTCCAATATCCCGGACGCTTGCATCGTCAATATGGCAGCTTTGTGTAAATGCTCCAAAATGGATGTTACTGGCACTTAGCAGTCACTGAGTTCCTAAAGAAGGAAAAATAACTGTGGCATTGATGGCTACGCAGCAAATTGCTGCACTTAAGTTCAATGATATGAGAAGGTGAAATGCTGTTGCCGGATTTTTATGAGACAGGCCGTCGGCGTTAATCTAGGCATGAAGATGGTTGATCGGTTGTACAGCCAAGCGCATTCCCATCGCCTTGAGGATCGCCGACAGTGTTTTCAGTTCAGGATTCCCTTGCTCTGAGAGAGTTCGGTAGAGGGTATGGGCGTTTACCTCAGCTTGGCGGGCGACTTCCTGAACGCCCCCGAACGCCTTGCCCAGGCTACGCAGCGCCAACATGAGGTCGATCTCGTCGCCGTCGGCGAGCACGGAATTCAGGTACTCCGCCGCCAACTCCGGATCGTTCCGAAACAATTCAGTGGTAGCTTCTTCGTGCGTTCGGTGTGCCTTAGTCATTTCGCTTTTCCCAGTCCTTCAACAGTCTTATCGCTCGGTCAATGTCTCTACTTCTGCCGATTTGGAAATGGAATTACTGCTTCGCTGCACTTTTCTTCTGCAACAGGCAGTAAGCCAGCGCTTTCTCATCTGCGTCGGTAGGTGCTGGATTGTCGTGTTCGAAATGCAGGCGGAAGGCTTGTAGCGCCGCTTCCGGCTTGGCGGGGTCGTAGCCGATGGCGGCAAGGGCGAGCGCCAGGTCGAAGCCGTCCGGCGCGGGCGTTAGCGGTTCCTCGCACCACAGGCCGAAGCCCTTGTCCGCCAGCCTGTTCCAGGGAAATAGTGCGCTCGGGTCGCTCTTGCGTCCCGGGGCGACGTCGGCGTGGCCGACGAAGTTGGCGGCGGGGATGGCGTAGCGCTGTTTGATATCCGCCAGCAGCGCAAGCAGCGCTTCGATTTGCGCTTCGGCAAAGGGTTCGCGGCCATTGTTGTCGAGTTCGATGCCGAGCGACGCCGAATTGACGTCGGTGTTGCCGCCCCACCAGGATTTTCCGGCATGCCAGGCGCGGGCGTTTTCCTCGACCAGTTGGACGATTTCCCCGTCGCGGGCGATCAGGTAGTGCGCGCTGACCTTGCGTGCCGGGGTGGTCAGGGTGTTCAGGGATTTTTCCAGATTATCGTTGCTGGTGTGGTGGATGACGACCAGATTCGGGCGGCGCTCGTCGAAGTTGGGCGAGGCTACCCTGCTTACCGTCAGGGCGGTGCGCGGCGGCAGCGGCGCACACGCGGCGAGCAATGCCGCCGTGACGGCGGCGAGAAGAGGGAAACGGCGGAATTTCACGGCAGCGTCATCGACATGAACAGGCTGGGCGGGCAAGACGCTATTGTCGCCGCGAACGCACGGGATGGGAATCCCGCCCGGTCCGGCGGGCCGCTACATTACATCGCGGAATACAGGCCGCTTGCCATGAACCCCGCCAGAACAGGCAGGCGCGTCTTGTTGCAGGTGGCCCGGCTTTCCACCCAGCGGAAGAACAGGATGCCGCCGCCGATGCTGACGCCCAGGGCGACTACCATGCCCAAGGCGTTGATGAGCGGCTGCTGCGGGAAGAAATGGGAAAATGTCGCGTTGACCACCATGCACAGGGGAAAGTGCACCAGGAAGATCGAATACGATACCCGTCCCAGGTAGGTGATCGGCAGCAGGGCGGGGCGCTGTTCGCGCGCCGCGTAGCGCCGCGCGAAGCCGAGCAGCAGCATGGTCACGCCGGCCACCGCGATGCGCAGGCGGAATTCCACCAGCAGGGCCACGCCCACCAGCGCGCCCAGCGCGAGCAGCCACAGCCAGCCGCGCGGGCGGGTCGCCGCCCAATAGCTCAAGGCGCCCATCCCGTAGGCGCCGAAAAAGTAGAACGCGGTTTCATCCCAGAAATCGTTGCGGTTGAACATGAACAGCGAGGCGACGGTCATGCCCGCGATCAGCAGCGGCGCGGTGGCATTGGCATAGCGCCATTCGATCTTGCGGGCCATCCACAACAGCGCGGCGATCAGGGCGAATAACTGGAAGTCGATGGCGATATACCACACCCCGGCGGACAGCGCTTCCTGATTGAGCAGGTCCTGGAGCAGCAGGGCGTGGGCAATCAGTTGCAGGAAATCCGGGGTGGCGGGGATGTAGTCGCGATCCATCCAGTGGCGCGCCAGCGCCGCGCAGAGGATAGCCAGGGTGATGGCGGCGAGGTAGGGCAGGATCAGCCGGTCGTAACGCTGCTTGATGGCGCCCAGCGGGTCGGTGAGGTGCGGTACGCCATACGGGGCGAGATTCTTGGCGGAGAGGAAGCCGGCGATGACCAGGAACACCTGCACTGCGACCCGTCCGTATTGGTACAGCCCGTCGAGCAGGCCGGAAATCAACGGGTAGGCGACATCGGACATGGGGCCGTACACCGCCAGGTGGTGCAAAACGATGAGCAGGCAGGCGATTGCCTTCACGGCGTCCAGGCAGGGCATGCGGGTTTTGTCGGTGTTCATGGGGGCCATCAGAATTCGTTGCGAATGGAGGTACTTGCAGCGGGGGCGAATTATCGCTCAATTAGCCCTCTTATCCCTAATTTTTTTCAGGTTTTTTTTCAAAAGGCCGCGCTTCGGAACCGCACAGGCGCGAAGGCGCAAGGAAACCAGAACGATACGGCGTATTGGCCATTCGTCCGCCGGATGCACGGCCAATACTATGTTTTTCGATGTGTTTTTGCGCCATTGCGGCTTTGGCGGCTTTTCCCTAGTCAATTTTCCATTTTGCACAGCCGGTGAAATTCCTCCACCGCGGTGATCCATAACACGCCGTCGCCGGCCTGCCCGGAATAGGCGTTGGCGCGGATGATGCGCACGATGTCCGCGACGATGTCGTCGGGCGCGACGATTTCGATACGCATCTTGTCGGAAAAGTCGGTCAGTTCCTCGCGTATCGTGGCGTGGCGCTCCACGCCGCCGTGTTGGCTGCAGCCTTGCACCCGGCAGATGTTCATGCCGGGAAAACCGGGCAGGTCGCGGAAGGCATCGCGGATTTTCGCCACCCGGTTGGGCTGGACGATGGCTTTGATTTCTTTCATGGTGTTCTCCTTTGAGCGTGATGAGTAATGGGTGATGGGTAATGGGGATGAGCGGTGGTTTTCATCACCCATTGCTCATCACCCATTACCTTCTTGTCCATTACGCCTCGTAGTGTTTTTCCTCGAACCACTTGTAGAGCGTCGGCAGTACCACCAGGGTGAGCAGGGTCGAGGTAATCAGCCCGCCGATCACCACGATGGCGAGCGGGCGCTGCACTTCCGAGCCAGGCCCGTCGGCGAACAGCATCGGGATCAGGCCGAGCATGGCCACCGTGGCGGTCATCAGCACCGGGCGGAAACGCTGGCGGCAGCCTTGCACCACTGCTTGCGCCTGGCTCATGCCTTCGTCGCGCAGGCTGCGGATGTAGGACACCAGCACCACACCGTTCAACACTGCGATCCCCCACAGGGCGATGAAGCCCACCGAAGCCGGCACCGACAGGTATTCGCCGGACACGAACAGCGCCACCACCCCGCCGATGGAGGCGAACGGCAGCACCAGGATAATCAGCGCGGCGTAACGCAACGAGCCGAACAGCAGAAACAGCAGGAAAAAAATCGCCGCAATCGTCACCGGCACGATGATGGCGAGATGCCCGAGTGCTCGTTCCATGTTCTGGAATTGCCCGCCCCATTCCAGGTAATAACCTTCGGGAAGCTTGATCTTGCTGTCCACCGCTTGTTGCAGTTCGGCGACGAAGCTGCCGAGGTCGCGATCCTTCACGTTCACGCCCACCACGATGCGACGCTTGGCCTTCTCCCGGCTGATTTGCGCGGGGCCGTCCTGAACGCGGATGTCGGCGAGGTTTTCCAATGCCACCAGGGCACCGTTCGGCGAGCTGACGAGCAGCCTGCGGATGGTCGCCACATCGTTACGGAATTTCTCCGGCAGCCGCACCACCGCCCCGAAGCGCCGCTCGCCCTCATAGATTTCGGTGGCGACCTTGCCGCCGATGGCCGCCTCGATGACATCGTGAATGTCCGAGACGTTGAGGCCGTGGCGGGCGATGGCCTGGCGGTCGATGTCGATGGACAGGTATTGCTGGCCGGTGACGCGCTCCACCTTGAGATCCTGCGCGCCCTGCACCGAACCGGCTACCTTGGCGATGGCATCGGCTTTCTGTTTGAGGGTGTCGAGATCGTCGCCGAACAGCTTGATCGCCACGTCGGAGCGCACCCCGGTGACCATTTCATCGACCCGGTCGGAAATCGGCTGGGCCATGACGATTTGCGCGCCGGGCAGGGTCATCAGCTTATCCCGGATACCCGCCGCGATGTTGTCCTGATTCCAGCCTTTGGGCCACTCGTCGCGCGGCTTGAGGCTGACGATGGGGGTGGACTCGTTCTGCCCCTGCGAGTCGGCGGGGCTTTCGCCGCGCCCCACTCCGGAGAACGCCGATTTCACGCCGGGCACCTGCATCACCAGGCGCATCGCCTCCATTTCCAGCTTGATGGATTCCTCCAGGGAAATATTGGGCACCCGGTTGATGCCGGGTACGATTGAGCCTTCCTTCATCTCGGGGATGAATGCCGTGCCGAGCAGGGGTAACAGCAGCAGCGCCGTGACGAAGGCGGCGGTGGCGGCGAGGAGGGTTTTTTTACCGTTGCCGAGCGTCCAGTCGAGCAGGCGCAGATAGGGTTTCTTGAGCAGCGCCACCAGCCGCGTATCGTGTTCGTCCTTGCCCACCAGCAGGTAGGAACTGAGCACCGGGGTAAGCGTCAGCGACAGGATCAGCGAAACGAACAGCGCGATGGCGATGGTGTAGGCGAGCGGCGCGAACATCTTGCCTTCCATGCCGTGCAGGGTCATCAGCGGCAGGAACACCAGGATGATGATGCCGACCCCGAATACCACCGGCGTCGCCACTTCCGCCGCTGCCTCCAGCACCACCCGCACTCGGGAGAGGCCGCTGCCCTTGCGTTCGGCGAGGCGCTGAAAGGCGTTCTCGACCACCACTACTGAACCATCGACGATCAGGCCGATGGCGATGGCCAAACCGCCCAGCGACATCAGGTTGGCGGAAATCCCATAGCGGTTCATCACCATGAAGGTAATCAGCGGGGTGAGGATCAGGCTGGCGACCACGATCAGCGAGGAGCGCACATCGCCGAGAAACAGGAACAGCACGATCACCACCAGCACCACGCCTTCGATCAGCACCTTGACCACCGTGTCGAGCGCGGCGTCCACCAGGTCGCTGCGGTCGTAGTAGGGAAGGATTTTCAGGCCGTCGGGGAGCATCCCCTTGGCGTTGATCTCCGCCACCCGCTCCTTGATCCGCGACACGACTTCCTTGGCATTCCCGGCGCGGATCATCATCACGACACCGCCCACCGATTCGCTGACGCCGTTTTTCAACAGCGCGCCGTAGCGCACCTCGTGGCCGATGGTCGCTTCACCCACATCGCGCACCAACACCGGCACACCGTCCTGTTCCTTGAGCACGATGCTGCGGATGTCGTCGAGGCTCCTGACCAGGCCGACGCCACGGATCAGGTATTGTTCGGCGTAATGGGGCAGCACGCCGCCGCCGGAATTGGCGTTGTTGCGCGCCAGCGCCTGGTAGACCTCCTGGAGCGTCACCTTGTAATGGCGCATCCGGTCGGGATTGACCAGCACCTGGTACTGCTTGACGTAGCCGCCCTGCGAATTGATTTCCGCCACGCCGGGAATGCCGCGCAACAGCGGGCGCACCACCCAGTCCTGAGCGATGCGGCGGCGCGTCAGTTCTTCCGGAGTGAGCGCCCGTTCGCCGTCGTCGGGGCGTTCCAGGGTGTATTGGTAGACCTCGCCGAGGCCGGTGGAGAGCGGCCCCAGCGTCGGCGCCACGCCCTGCGGCATCCGTCCGGCCACTTCGATCAAGCGTTCCATCACCAGCTGGCGGGCGAAATACACGTCGGTGGCATCGGTGAAGACCAGGGTAATCAGCGACAGCCCCGGCTTGTTCAGCGAACGCATCTCCTCCAGCCCCGGCAGGCCGGTCATCGCCATTTCCAGCGGCACGGTGACGAAACGCTCGACTTCTTCCGGGGAGCGGCCCTTGGCCTCGGTGGCAATCTGCACCTGGACGTTGGTCACGTCGGGAAAAGCGTCCACCGACAGCTTGCGCGCCGCGTCCAGCCCGAAAAACAACAGGCATACCGCCACCACGGCGACTACCAGGCGCTGCTTCAAGGCAGCGCGGATCAATGATTCAAGCATGAAATATCCAAGTTCAGTTTTAAGTTTTAAGTTTTAAGTTTTTAGTGTTTAGTGTTTAGTGTTTAGTTTTGGTCTGCGCTTCGCGCAGGGTGATTGGTATGGAATAACGCGCGTAGCGCTCATTCACTAAACACTTAACACTCAAAACTAAACACTGTTTTTCTTATCCTTCCAGTTCCTTGCGTTTCCGCTCGTTGTTGAGGTGGAAAGCGCCATCGGCGACGATTTTTTCCCCGGCTTTCAGGCCCTCCAGCACCGCAGCGATGCCGCCGCTTTCCGGGCCGAGGGTGACGCGGCGCAGGGCGAAGCGTTGGGCGTCGAGCTGGACGAAGACATGGTCGCGGTCGTTCTCCCGCACCACCGCAGAGACCGGCACCACCAGGCGGCGTTGCGGGGCGCTCTGGATCAGCATGGAAGCGAGCATTTCCGGCTTGATGGTGCGTTGCGGGTTTTCCACGTCCATGCGTACCGTCACCGTGCGGGTGTCCGGCTTGACCGTGTCGGAAACGAAAATCAGCCGGCCTTGAATGCGCTTGCCGCCCAGCGCGGCGATTTCCGCCTGTGCCGCTTCGCCGACCTTGACGACCTCGGTCTGCTGTTCGGGAACTTCCGCGACCAGCCACACGTGCGACAAATCGGCCACCGTGAACAGTGCATCGGCAGGCTGCACCACCTGGCCCGGCGTCACTTTGCGCTCGATCACCACGCCGTCGAGGGTGGCGGTGACGGAAGACAGGGAATGCACGCTGCGGGTTGACGCCAGCTTGTCGATGGCGCTCGCGGTCATGCCCAACACCTTGAGTTGATCGTGCGAGGCGTGCAGCTCGGCCTGCGCCTGTGCCAGCTCGCTTTCGCGGCGCTGTTGTTCCGCCGCGCCGATCACGTCGGCGGCGAACAGCAGGCGGGCGCGCTCCACGGCGCGGCGGTGCAGTTCTTCCTGGGAGAGCGCCTTGAGGTAGGCGAGCTGGGTATTGGAGAGTTCGGCGCTGTGCAGGGTGGCCAGTACCTCGCCGCGCCGCACCCGTTGGCCGAGTATCGCGTGGACCTGGGTGACGCGCCCGGTGACGGCCGCGCCGATGCGCGCCACGCGCTGCTCATCGACTTCGACGCGGGCCGGCAGACGCAGGGTTTCCACCGTGTCGCCTTCGCCGACTGCGGCAATTTTCAAGCGCGTGAGGAATTCCGCCGGTACGGCAACGATAGTCGGATCGACCGGCGCTGCGGCGGCGGGCGGCGATTTTTCAGCGGGCTGGCAGGCGGCCAGCAGGGCGCAGAGGAGCAGGGGAAATAGCCAATGTTTCATGGTTGTCCTTCGGTAAGCGGGGTGGCGCGCAGGCGTTCGATCTCGATTTGCGCGGCAAGCAGTTCGTAGCGGGCGGCCAGGTAGTCGAGGCGGGTGGCGCGCAGGGTACGTTGGGCGTCCAGGTATTCGAGGAGGCTGCGTTCGCCGTAGCGGAAGGCGGCTTCGGCGACCCGCAAGGCGTTCTCCGCCTCGCGCAGCAAGCCGCTGCGGAAAGTGTCGACCAGGGTGTTGGCGATTTCGAAACGCGCGTAAGCCTGTTCCAGTTCGGCGACCAGGGCGTTGCGGCGGCGCTGCTGTTCGGCTTCGGCGCGGCGCAGTTCCGCGAGCGCCTCGTTGATCGGGCCGTCGCGGCGGTTCCACAAGGGCAGCGGCAGGCTCACGCCGACCCGCCACACTTGCGCCTCGGGGTCGCGTTCGGCGGACCACTTGAGGGTCGGCTGGGGCAGGCGCAGGCTGCGTTCCATCTCAATCCTGGATTGGGCGCGGCGGGTCTCGGCGGCTGCGGCGTGAAGCAGCGGTTGCTGGGCGAGCATGTCGCGTTTCAGGGTTTCCAGGGGCGGCAGGCGGAATTCCGGGAGGGCTTCGGCCTGCGGCTCGATTTGTTCCGGCAGGCTGATTCCGAGCAGCGTCCGCAGCAGCGCCAGGGTTTGCTCGACCCGCAATCCGGCGCGTTTGACGGCGTTGTCCGCCGCCAACGTTTCCGCTTCGGCTTTCACCAGTTCATAACGCGGCGATTCGCCGACCTCCGTCTTGATTTTTATGCGGTCGCGGATTTGCTGCAACAGCGCGTGATTTTCCCGCGCTACCTGCCATTCCTCGTTGCGGTGCAGCACTTCGAAAAAGGTCAGTTTGACCTGGGCGCGCAAAGATTGGCGCGCTTGGGTCAGTTCCGCCGTGCTCGCGGCGATGCCGGCTTGTGCCGCCGCGCCCCGCGCATTGCGCAAAGCCGGCCATTCGATGGGTTGCGCCAGTCCTATGCTGGTGGCGCGCCCGTTATCCGCTCCCGGTTGGCGAGGGCGGAAAGAGCCGGCGCCGATCTCCAGTTCGGGATTGGGATAAGCCTGCGCGCTTTCCAGCGCCGCCTGGGCGGCCTGCTCCTGGGCTTGGGCGGCGGCGAGTTGAGGGTGGCGGGATTCGGCGAGTTGCAATGCATCGGTGAGACTGAGAGGCAGCGCCAGGGCAGCCGGTGCCAGCCCCAGCACAGCCATGAAAATGGTGATGATCGGGTATTTCATTGAGGTTTCCGAAAAGATGAAATGCGTCTGCGCATCAGCGCTCGCGCCGGATCGAGAGGATTCAGGGTGGACTATCCGCCGTCGGTAAAACCGCCGAACAGATCGCCGGGGAAACGTTCAGGCCGCTTTGGGAGGTCGCGGCAGAGGGGCGTAGATGGCCAGTACGGGCGGCAGGGAAGCCGGAGCCGGGAGGCTCGCGGGGCGGCCTGACGAAGTCGGGGCCGGGGTTGGGATCAGCGCCAGCGGGTCGTAATCGCCGCTATCGGCGGGGTCGTCGGCAGTCAGCACGGAAACCAACGTAACCTCGCCGAAATCCCCATTGCCACAGGCATCGTCGGCATCAGCGTGAAGCGCG
Organism: Sulfuricella sp.; assembly: GCA_018336195.1. Classification (GTDB taxonomy): domain Bacteria; phylum Pseudomonadota; class Gammaproteobacteria; order Burkholderiales; family Sulfuricellaceae; genus JAGXQV01. Next base: position 12,004 of record JAGXQV010000038.1, read on the forward strand.
CCAAACAGCAGCGCCACCACCATCAGGGACGGGAGCAGGCGCTTGAACAGGCGGCGTAAAATTCTATTTGCAGACAAGTTTCAGGACGGATTGCGGCAACAGGGGAAGGCGTGCATTGTAACATATCTTACGGAATGCTTACGTTAGTGTTCGGCGATTTCGTCGGCATGAGGGACGATGGCGGCGAAGCGGTCGGCGAGTGCGGCGAGTTCGGCTTTTTGCAATTGCGCGGCGCTGACGCTGCCGCCCGCGCCGTCGGGCAGGTCGCGTTCGGCGGTGGCCCCGGCGACGATAGTGTTGCGGTAGCCCAGGTCGAGCGCGGCGCGCACCGTGGCGCTGACGCACATATGCGTCATGAAACCGACCACCAGCAGATTTTTCCGGCCCAGTTCGGTGAGACGTTTTTCCAGGCCGGTTGCAGCGAAGGAATTGGGCAGGGATTTGACGATGATGGTCTCGCCCGGTAGCGGGGCAAGCTGGGGAACGATGTTGACGAAAGGCCCGGCGGGATCGAACAGCGCCCCGCCCGGTTTGCCGTGGTGGACGATGTGGATCACCGGGGTGCCAGCGTGGCGCGCCCGTTTCAGGAGTAGCGCGGTTTCGAGAATCGCCGCGTCGATGCCGGTCAGCGGCAGACGGCCGTCGGTGTATTCGCGCTGTGCGTCGATGATGAGCAGTACGCTGTCGGACAATTTCGCCTCCGGCAGCCGCACCCCGGCGATTTGCAGGAGGGTGGGAGGCGGCGTATCGGCGGCGCGGCAGGCGAGCGGCTGGGCGAGGGCGACAATGAGCAGCAGGACGGTCTTGGTCATGGCAATTCTTTCTGGAAAACAGGAGGAAAATTTAGTGTTAAGTGTTTAGTGCTTAGTGTTTAGTTGATGTCGCCGCGCGACGCGCGTCGGATTTCGATCATGCGCGAAGCGCATTCCACCACTAAGCACTAAGCACTAAGCACTGCTTTTACCTATCCTGGGTAGTTGGAAAATTGGTCGGCGACCGCCCACCAACGCCCGTTTTCCTTGACGAATACGAACAGATCGCGCCCGCCGGTCTCGATGGCGCTTCCGCCCATGTCGAAGGAAATCTCGTAGTAGTAGGTGACGATGGCGGTGTTGCCGTGCAGGCGGATATCCGGGGCGAGTTCACGCCAAGTGTGGATTTTCGCGGCCTGAACGAAGCCTTTCCAGCCCGCCACGCAAGCCTCGCGCCCTTCCAGGCGCCGGCGTTCGGTGGCGGCAATCGCCACCATGTCCTGGTGAAAATAGTCGCGCAGGTCGTCGGGGTTGCCCTGAGTCCAAGCGTCGTTGAGGGCGCGCAGGGTGGCCCAGACTTGCTGCTTGACGGGGTCTTCGAACATGTCGGTCATCTTGTTCTCCGTAGGGTGATGGGGCGTGTCGCCATTGTGGGAGCGGCTCGCCCGGCAATCCAATCGTATTTGCGGATGCCTGTCATCAGCCGCAGTGATTGCCCGACGAAGTCATTTCGGCGAAGATGGACGGCACTTTTTATCACTCGACCATCCCATGGAACTCCACCAACTGCGAACCTTCGTCACCGTCGGGCGCGAAGGCCACCTGACCCGCGCCGCCGAATTGCTGTGCCTCAGCCAGCCGGCGGTGAGCGCGCACGTCAAGGCGCTCGAAGACGAACTGGGGCTGCCGCTGTTCCAGCGCAACGCCAAGGGAATGACCCTCACCCCGGCGGGCGAACGCCTCCTCGAATACGCCGAAAAAGTCCTGGCCGCACGTCAGGAATTGCTCCACGAAGCCGGGCGCATCAAGGGGGCCGCCCACGGGCGGCTGCGTATCGGCACGGTGGGCGATGCCGACTTGCTGCGCCTTGGGCCGCTGCTTGCGGCGATGGCGGAGCGCCATCCCCACGTCACCATCCAGTTGCGCAGCGGCTTTTCCGCGACGGTGATCGACGACGTCCTCAACAACCGCCTCGACGCCGGTTTCACGGTATTTACCGAAGACCCGCAAGGCATGGCGCTGACCCGCATCGGGCTGATGACCTTCTCCTTGCGGCTGGCTGCTCCGGCGATATGGCGCGAGCGGGTGGAAGGCGCAAGCTGGGAAGAACTGGCCGCGCTATCGTGGATCGGGATGCCGCCGCTGTCCTTCTGCGGACGCCTCGCCGAAGCGGTGTTCCGCCGCCAGGGCGGCGCGCCGCGCAAGATCATCGAAGCCGACCGCAACGCCACCGTGCTGAGCCTGATCGCCGCCGGTACCGGCATCGGCCTGCTTCACGAGGAGCAGGCGCTGAAAGCCGAACAAGCCGGCGAGGTGATCCTGATTCCGGGGTTGCGCGAGGAAACCCGCCTTGATTTCATTGTCCCGACGGAGCGGCGAAACGACCTGCCATTGGCGGTATTCCAGGAAGTGCTGCGCGAGGTGTGGGCGGTCTGAATTTTGTGGGGGGACGGCGAGGTTTTCACCGCAAAGGCGCGAAGGCGCAAAGCACCCGCCAAGGGATCGAATCGCTTCCTATGACTTCACCTTTCGCAACCTTTGCGCCTCTGCGCCTTTGCGGTGGATTTTGACTTTGTTCAACTTGGAATAAGCCCTCCATCGCGCCCGCTGATAGCGTCAATCACGAAAAGCGATTGGCTGTGCCGTGGCGTGGCGCGCCACAATCGGTCATCCCATCACTCAAGGAGACCGCCATGACCGATTTTTCCCAAACCGCATCCGCTTACCAGGGCCGCGCCGTCGTCCAGCAAGCGGCGGGGGAAGCGCTCCTCGACCTGCTCGCCGTGGCTTCCCACGAGGACGTTCTCGACCTGGCCTGCGGCCCCGGCGCGCTGACTGCGCGGCTTCGCGAGCTGACTCGGGGGCGGATGGCGGGCTGCGATGCCGCGCCCGGCATGATAGACGAAGCGCGCCGCCGGCACGGCGCGGCGGGTATCGAATTCAGCGTGTGCGACGCGGCGGCGCTGCCGTTCGCCGGGGACTTCGACGCGATCTTCTGCAATTCGGCGTTCCAGTGGTTTCGCGACCCCGCCGCCGTGCTGGGCGGCTGCCGGAATGCGCTACGTCCCGGCGGCAGAATGGCGATGCAGGCACCCGCCAAAGCCGAGTTCTGCCCCAACTTCATCCGCGCCGTCGAGACCTTGCGCGACCACGCCGAGACGCGGGATGTCTATGCCCGCTATCAATCGCCCTGGCTGTTTCTGGAAAGCGCCGCCAATTACGCGCAACTGTTCGCCGATGCCGGTTTTCGCGTGGCGGCAAGCCGCATGGAAGCGGTCGCCAATCGCTGTACGCCGGAAAAAGCCCTGGAGATTTTTCTGTCCGGTGCGGCGATGGCCTATTTGAGTCCCGCTTGTTATGCCGGCGGCTTCGCGCCGGAATATCCATCCCTCGCCACCGACCTCATCGCGGATTCATTGCGTCGCCAGTGCGGCGCGGATGGCTTGATCGAATTGATCTTCCAGCGGGTTTTCGTATTGGCGTACCGGAATTCTGATTCGTCCTTAACTGGAGGGCTGCCCTTATGAACGCATCATCCCGGCGCTTCGATGCTTTAGCCGGCAACTATGCCGTCAGCGAGGTGCATGTCAGCAGTCCGACCCGCCTCCGCTTGCACTCACTCTTGCCTCGTGTCGAATCCGTTTGCGACGTAGCCTGCGGTGCAGGGCATACGGGCCTGGGTTTCGCGGGAATTGCCTCGCGTATCGTCGGGGTTGATCCCGCACCGAATATGCTCGTTCAGTTCCGCCAGTTGGCGGAGGAACGCGGTGTTGCGATTGAGACGGTGGAGGCGTTTGCGGAGGCGATTCCTTTGCCGTCTGCATCGTTTGATCTGGTCGTGTGCCGGTTTGCCGCGCACCATTTCTCCGATCTTCCCCAGGCCATGGCTGAAATGACCCGTCTGGCCAAGTCGGGCGGCTACGTGGCGATTATCGACATGGAGGGTGACGAGAACCCTGCTCTCGATGCCCTCAATCACGAGATCGAAGTGCTCCATGATCCGACGCACGTCCGTTCTTACACCGCGAAGTACTGGCGGGAGCTTTTCGCGGCGAACCACCTGAAAGTGGAGGCGTGCGAAAACCGTTGTCGGGAAGTTCCCAACGGTCTGACGGTCAAGCGGTGGTGTGAATTGGGAGGCTCCGGCGCTGAAGCTTTGCAGGCCATCCACGAGCGATTGGCGGCAGTCCCGCCGGAATGGCTGGCGGACCTCGAAATTGCGCGGGACGCCGATGGCCGCTTTCGTATTCCGGTGCGCACGCTGCTTATCCTTGGGCGGAAACTTCCCGAGTCCCCTATTTGACGCACGGGAATGCTTGTTTCCAAGAATCCGTTGGGGTGAACATCGTGAACCCCAACATTTCCCCTGAATCGGGGGGCGCCTCACCCACCGCCAGCCTACGATATTTTGGGTCTACCCGCCGCGATGCAAAATGATTTCCACCACGAATTTGCTGCCCAGGTAGCCGAGCAGCAGCATGGCGAATCCCGCCAGGCTCCAGGTGATGGCGGTGCGGCCGCGCCACCCGTAGAAATGACGACCTCCCAGCAGCACAGCGTAAACGCCCCAGGACAACAGGGCGAACAGGGTTTTGTGGGAAAACTGCATGGCCTTGCCGAACAGTTCTTCGGAGAACATCACGCCGGAGAGAATCGCCAGGGTGAGCAGCACGAACCCCGCCCAGGTGATGCGGAACAGCAGGGTTTCCATGGTCAGCAGGGGCGGCAGGTTGCGCAGCATTTTCGACAACATGCGGTCGTGCAGGCGATGCTCGGTGAGCGCCATCAGCAGGGCGTGCAGCGCGGCGATGGTGAACAGGCTGTAGGCCAGCAGGGATATCAGCAGGTGCGCCTTGAAGGCGGTAAAGCCGGTATGCGAGAGGGGCGGGGCTTCGGGAAGGAGGCCGGCGACCAGCAAGCATCCGGCGGCAACCGGCAACACCAGCATTTGCAGGCCGTCGAGCGGATAGTGGAAGCTCGCCAGCCAATACACCAGCACGGTCAGCCAGGCGATGGCGAGGATCGCGTTGCCGAATCCCAGGGTCAGCGCGCCGTCGGCGAACAGCGCCTGGAACAGCAGCCAGCCGTGCAGGACCAGCGGTGCGAACGCCGCCATGCGTGCGCCGCCGGCCGTGGTTCCGCTTTGCGGGGTCTTGCCGGGCATGAAGCTGCGCCGGAAATGCCAGCCGAGACCGGCGTACAGCAGTGCAACCAATAGGTAGGGTAAGAAACCGGGCATTGTGGGGTAAACTGTTGGTTTTTGTTCGCGCCAGTTTACACGATAAAGACAGGACTGAGGACTGGGGGTTGAGGACTGGGTTAGATCGCCACGGCGCGACACCATGCCACTCAGTCCACAGACCTCAGTCCTCGCCTCTAAATCCGAAGGAATTCCTAAAATGTTCGACAATCTCACCGGCCGTCTGGCCGGCGTCATGAAAAGCCTGCGTGGCCAGGCGCGCCTCACCGAAACCAACATCCAGGATGCCCTGCGCGAAGTGCGCATGGCGCTGCTCGAAGCCGACGTCGCTCTGCCGGTGGTGAAGGACTTCATCGCCCACGTCAAGGAACGTGCGCTGGGCCAGGAAGTGCTCGCCAGCCTCACCCCCGGTCAAGCCGTCATCGGGGTGGTGCACGACGAAATGACCAAACTGATGGGCGAACACAACGCCGCCCTGAATCTGGCGGTCAAGCCCCCGGCGGTGATCCTGATGGCCGGTCTGCAAGGCGCGGGCAAAACCACCACCTGCGGCAAACTTGCCAAAATGCTGCGCGAGCAAAAGAAGAAAGTCCTGTTGGTGAGTTGCGACGTGTATCGTCCCGCCGCTATGGAGCAGTTGAAGGCGCTCGGCAAACAGCTCGACATCGAATATTTCGACGCGCCCGCCACCGACAGGCCGGAAAAGACCGCCCTCGCCGCGCTGGATTACGCCGACAAGCATTTTCACGACGTGCTGATCGTCGATACCGCCGGCCGCCTGCACATCGACGAAGCGATGATGGAGGAAATCAAGCAACTCCACGCCGCCGTCAAACCCATCGAAACCCTCTTCGTGGTGGACGCCATGCAGGGCCAGGACGCCGTCAACACCGCGCGCGCCTTCAACGACGCCCTGCCGCTCACCGGGGTGGTGCTCACCAAGCTCGATGGCGACGCGCGCGGCGGCGCGGCGCTGTCGGTGCGTCACATCACCGGCAAGCCGATCAAGTTCGCCGGCGTCGGCGAAAAACTCACCGGCCTCGAACCCTTCCACCCCGAGCGGATGGCCTCGCGGATTCTCGGCATGGGCGACGTGCTGTCGCTGATCGAGGAAGCCCAGCGCGGCGTCGATCAGGAAGAGGCCGTCAAGCTCGCCAAGAAGATGAAATCCGGCAAGAGCTTCGACCTCGAAGACTTCAAGGCGCAACTCGTCCAGATGAAGAAAATGGGCGGCCTCAACGCCCTCATGGACAAGCTTCCCGCCCAGCTTACCCAGGGCGCCGCCGGCCAGCAGGTGGACGACAAATCGATCAACCGCGTGGAAGGCATCATCAACTCCATGACCCCCGCGGAACGCCGCAACCCGGCCATCCTCAAGGCCTCGCGCAAGCGCCGCATCGCCGCCGGCTCGGGCGTGCAGGTGCAGGAAATCAACCGTCTGCTCAGCCAGTTCGAGCAAATGCAGAAGATGATGAAAATGATGAGCAAGGGCGGCGGCATGGCCAAGATGATGCGCGGCATGAAGGGCATGCTGCCGGGGATGCGCTAGGCGGGGCGGCGGGTCAGCGGCGGGAACTGCTACTGAATCCGCAGAAGACGTCTGTTCCGAACATCAGGGTCAAACTGTTTGGCTCGCGCAAGAGGGATGGCTGAACTGTTTGAGGTGAATCGATCCGGGGGCAACTACCGTGGATTCCTCGGTAGTTGATGCATACAAGGGGGAATGCCGATGACGAGGAAGACTGCACAGCACCCGGATGGCGACGGCAAGACCGCCGCTGCCGTACCCGCTGGCTTGACGCCCTTGCTGGGAGCCCTGCGCCAGTTGATTGCCGATTCGCGCCAGCAGGTGCTACGGGCGGTGGATAGTGTCCAGGTGCAGACCTGCTGGCATATCGGGCAGCACATCGTGGAGTTTGAGCAAGGCGGGGCACAGCGTGCGGCCTATGGGCAGCGTTTGCTGCCGCAGTTGGGGCAGGCGCTGGCGGCCGAGTTCGGCAAAGGGTTTGACGAGCGCAACTTGCGCCACATGCGGGCGTTTTTTCAGCGTTTCCCGATTTGGAACGCGCTGCGTTCCGAATTGAGTTGGACGCATTACCGCTTGCTGACTCGGGTGGACAACGAGGAGGCACGCCTGTGGTACATGCGGGAGGCTGTCGACCAGAACTGGAGCACGCGAGCGCTGGAGCGGCAGATTGGCACGCTGTATTACGAGCGCCTGCTGTTGAGCCAGGACAAGGCGGCGGTGAGCGCTGAAGCGAAAGACAATCTGGCGACCCTGGCGCAGTCACCCCGCGCGTTTGTGCGCGACCCGGTGATGCTGGAGTTTCTGGGCCTGCCAAATGCTGGCAAGTTGCTGGAATCCCACCTCAAATCGGCCGAAGCTGTCGTTACTGAAATGTGCTGAACCGTCCGTTATCTGACGCATAGTAGTTGCGGGGATTACTCCTAACACCATGCCAGTCATTGCTTCTGCAATGATATATTTAGCTATTACTCCGCCCTCGGCCCTGCATTTATCATTGCCACGTCCAAAAATGAGCGGAAATCTACCAAATCATTCTCCCTCAGCTTCTGGAAATAGGCCGGGAAGTCGCGCTGGGCCAACATGTTGAACTGGTAACGCATCGGCACCTTCGTATTCTCTAACCAGGTATTCAGCCGGGCAAAATGCATGCGCGCATATTCGTGTTTTTTTACGTTCTCGGGCGACGGATCATCAATCTCACCGTCGTCCTTGATCTCGGCGACGAATATCCGGTCGTTCTGCTTGATGAAGAAATCTGGGCTAAATTCACCTCGCTTAGGATGCAATCCCTTCTTCCAGGCGTATTCCAGTGAGTAGAAATTCATTGCCGTGTTTTTCAGCCACGCATCCACATGCTGGGCATTCGTGCGCTTGGTCAGCTCACGCATAAATTTCCTTTCGGGCGTAGCATCAGCAATTGCGAGATTGACTGGCGACTTGAAGTCGGCTGGGTTTTCAATAGTCACCTGTGCACCGGCAAGATCGCCATCTGGATCAGCCACCTCGTCAAAAAACTCCTGCTGTTCATCGGGCAATGTCTTGCGGCAACCATCGGTGAAAAAGACGCTCTTCGAGCCGCGCCGTAACTCGGCTGCGCTACAGGATTCGGCCTGCCGCTGCGCGGTACTAATTGTTATTAGCGCTTCCGGGGAAAGCACATAGACCACGCGCTTGGCCCCCTTGCGATTGAGCGGCCCCAGTGCCTGCAAAAACTTTTGGCGGTTGTCGTCTGTGATGCGCCCATCGGGAATGGCTGCCTGGCGCAACGACTCATTGATGATAGCTAGGCACTTGTCACGCGGAAAGCGTTTGGCGTAGTTGGTGCGATCCTCGGGATTGGGAGACTCGGCCAATTCTTGGTCGATGCTCTTCAAGCGCTGATAGATCAATTCGGCGACATCCTCGGTGGAATAGGTCTTCTGCCGGATGGTCGCACCGAACCTAGTGTGCCGACCGGTCAGAGCCTCCTCAAATTCCACTGTCACTGCTTGGTCGACGACCTGCGTCGGCAGCACCACGTAGCCCTTCTCGAAAATCTGATACTCGCCTGTTTGCGGATGGTCGCTGATTTCTTCCTTGCGCGTGTAGTCCAGATTGTGCAGGTCGAAGTGGTAGGGCGAGTTGGCCAGCGGGCGTGAAGTCAGCCGGCGCTCGATTTCCAGCACCTCATCCACCAGATGCTTGATACGGCCGGACCATGCGTCGTGATTGAATACCGTCACCACGGGATCGTCGCCGCTCCAGCCCTCGGGCCGGCGCAAGCCCCGGCCCAGCACTTGGGCGATCAGCAATTTGCTGTTGAAGGCGCGTTCCTCGTGGGGCACGATCTGGAAGATGTTCTTTACGTCCCAGCCTTCAGAAAGCATCGACACCGAAACGATCCATTCCACCTTGCTGACCGGGCTATCGACACTTTTCAGCAGCGCGACATTCGGCTGGTGCTCCTTGCTTGATGTCACCACCAGCACCTTGGCGCGCGCCTCTTCCGGCTTGATCTTCTCCCACGCGGCAATCCAGTCGGTCAGTTCCTCCGCCACCTGCTTGCAGGCGGCGATCTTCTGCGTCACCACGATGGTCAGCGGGCGGATGTTGCGGCTCTTGAGCTTCTTCTTCCAGTCCTCGTGCCGCTGCCAGATCAGTTGCCAGCGGTCTTCCGGCCCCTGTGTCGTCGGCATCTCGGCGACGTACTCCACCTTCTTGACCCAGCGTTCCTCGATGGCTTGGCGCAACGAATAGCGATACACCACGTCCGAAAAGTAGTCATTGCCGACATAGCAAGTGCCGGAAACGCCGAGCACATGGCGAAAGCCGTAGTCGGGTGATTGCAGGAATTCCTTCCACTTGCCGGCCTCGGTGCCAGTCTCGTTGGCGACGTGATGCGCCTCGTCGTTGAGCACGGCCACGCGCGTGCCCTTGCCCTTGAGGCTGTCGCGGATGGAGGAATTTACATGCTCCAGAATGGCGTGATAGTTCTCCACGCACAGCGCGCCATCCACGATGGTTTCGGACGCATTGATGACATGCGGCATTGCAACACGCGCGCCGGCCGGCAGCGCATCGCGCAGGTCGGCTCTGGTCGCCAGTTCCTTGAACTTGGCCAGTAAGCCGGCCTCGATGGTGTTGGATGGGCACAGCACCAGAACGCGGTCGACCGCGCCTTCCGCCAGCAGGATTGCCGCAATGCCGTAAAGCACAAAACTCTTGCCGGCACCCGTTGCCAGATCTAGCGAACAGGCCAGTTGGTCGGGCAGTTGCAGATGCGCCAGCATCGACTCCCAGCGCCCCCAGCGATGGGATAGGTCGTCGTTGGCGCTGAAATTCTCCTGCGCCAACTGGCGCAGATCGGCATAGCGTCCGCCGAGCCAGTAACTCAGAATCGTGTGGATGGCTTCCTTCTGGTATTCGCGGTGCCCGCACAGTGCATCGAGAAACGGCTCATAGCGAGACTCGTCCCAACATGCCGGATCGTGCGGCTTGAGCGCCAGCACCAGATCCTCGTTGCGGAAGGTGCGGCGGTCGTCATTGCGCCGCGTAGTGGTGGCGTTCATTTTTTCCTGCTCTTGGTCTTGGCTGGCGTCGCCTTTGCCTTAGTTACCTTGGCAGCGTCCGGTTTGGCCGTGCGTACCCGCTTGCCGGGTTTCGCCGGGCCGAATTCACTGGCTGAAATCACCACGCGCGCCTCATTGCCGTAGATGTCTACAAAGACGGCCATCAGCTTGTTTGTCAGCCGGTTCGCCGGAAAGCGTACTTCCCAGCCGGCCGCCTCGATGGCGTTGGCGTAGAATACCTCATCGAGGTCGAATACGTCGGCGGCGGCGTCATAGTCGTAATCCAGCATCACCATCGACAGGGTTTCGCGGTTGCCACGCTTCTGCATAGGCTCGCGTACTACGGCTTCGCTATGGAAGCTGTCGATGCGGATGAACGCTTCTTCTAGCAACTCCCCTTCGGGCTTACCGCAGCCGACGGTGTATTCCAATTCTGGTGTGCGGATGAAATCGAAGCCCACCGCGTCCACCGTGTTGTTGACTGCCATCTCGTCGGTTGGCTGCTTAAGCGCAAGGAAATCACGCTGGTGCAATTCATGGATGATGGAATACGGCACACGTAGCGCGTAATAGCGCACCTCGCCGATCTGGATATAGTCCTGCTGGAAGCCGAAGGCCATCGCCGGGGCGATGATGAACATGCGCGTGCCGATCTTCGCCCCGGCCGCTTCGTGAATCGAACGTAAGGTGTCCTCGGTGATTGTCGCGCCGGCTTGCTTGCGGTGGTCGAACACCTGCACCGGGCAGGCTTTCAACGTGCCATCAAACTGGATGCCACCAATACGCTGCGGTGCGTCCTGGCAGCCGAACAGCGTTAGCGCGAAACTCCGCCAATCGTCCCACGGTAAATCCTTGAGACGCCCGAAATCATAGAGGCCTGCATTGTAGAGGGTGAAGGGCTTGGCCTTGAGTGCCGCGCCCTTGTTGCCGATGTTCGCCTTGAGATTAAATAGGCGCTTTTGAACCGTGTAGATCGCCAGTTTTCCGCAGTCAATGCCGATCCAGCGGCGGCTGAGCTTTTCGGCAACGGCGCATGTTGTGCCCGATCCTGTAAAGGCGTCAAGAATAATGTCGCCGGGGTTGGATGAAGCGAAAATAATCCTTTCCAGCAATTGCTCTGGTTTTTGGGTCGGATAATGTTGCTTCTCAGAAGACTGCGCTTGAAGGGGGCTGATTCCAAGCCAAACATCGGACACCGCTTTGTTGCCCAAGGTATCTCTCAAATATTGTTTAGATTGAATTCGACCATCTTTGTCGGACGGGAAGTGCAACAACCCTTCTTCATCCATCTGCCGCATTCGGTCAATGTTCACCTTCCATCCATTTGCGGGAGGTTTGTATCCTTTGTAGTCATAGGTCAAGTTTGGCCTGGGGTGGGGGCTGGCAAAATTACCTAACCGATACCGTTCCCAGCTAGATGGTGCATTTTCACCCTTCTTTAATCTTATCCAACTTGTCTTGTCAGGTGACTCAGCATATACAAAGAATTTATCAATATAATCTTGGGTCTGCTCTGTCTTGGGCGAATTCCAAATATAAGAAGAGCCTTTTCGATAAAGCACGAGAGTGTCATGCACGCAACCGTACCGACCTGGATCGTTGTGCGACGCTGTGCGCTGCCAGATAATTTCGTTGACGAAACACCCCTCGCCGAATACTTCATCCAGCACAACCTTGAGGTAGTGGATTTTTTTGACGTCAAGGTGCAGATAAAGGCATCCGTCATCAGCGAGAAGCTCACGTAACAAAATGAGACGGCGGCGTGTAAACTCTACAAACTGCGCCCCCACAACCTTATCCTGATAGGCTTTCTGGTCTTGGCTTCCGCGAAACTCCTGTTTCGTCGCAAACGGCGGGTCGATGTAGACCAGCCGCACGCCAGGCGTGCCGTCGGCATTGCACAGTTCGCCACGTCGCTTCATCTCCAGTAGAGTCTTCATTGCCTGTAGATTGTCGCCGAAGATCAGCTTATTGTGCCACTCCACACCGTTTTTGTTGAAGGTGCGCACCGGCTGCAAGGGCACGGCCAGAGTGTTGGCGATGATGTCTTCCTCGCGCTCCTTGCCGTGATAGACCAGTTCGTATTCCCGCTTCTCAGGCGGAAACAGGATGCGCGACCACTCCGGTGACAGTTCTTCGCCGGAAGCCAATATTTCAAGCAGTCGTTGCCGTTGTTCGGGTGTCATATGTCAATTTCCGCCAATGGGCTGTTGTTTTCGGGCGCTAACGAGAAAACGCCGACGAAAACGTCTGGCAGTGGGGGGGGCAATACTACCCCAGTGTGCTTGAATGTGCACGACCTCGTTTGCAAACGTCATTCGGACGGCGAACTCTACGCGATATTCTCGGGCTTCGATGGCTCATGAGGTGAGCCATCTGAAATGACGGAACTCTCTCCATTTATGTAAAGTCAGCTAATAGCCAAAATACTGAAGAAAAGGATTGTCAGCTGACTGGCTGAAATGGCCGATCTGGTGACCGATGAAGGATTTTCCTGAACGGTTCCTTTAAGTTCCGCCAAGGAGCATTGGCGGAAAGACCTGTATGGCTGGCCGGAGCAAACTGCGGGTTGCTCCGTGACTTGCGAGGCTCTGAAAGACCACTTTCCGCGGCGCCGCCGGCTTTGATCCCTCCGCCGAAGATTCAGGAAACCCAGCCATCTGAAGCGCGCCAGCTTGCCCAAGCCCGTGGAGCGCCGGCGTCTCGCCGGCCTGCCGGCAGAATGCCGACGCTCCATTTCGCGCATTGCCTATTTCTCCACCGGACCGGGCCACAGCAAATTGGCCTTGTCGAGGAATATCAGTTCCAACTCACGGAGTTTCTTCAGGTCGCAGCTGCGGGTCTTGTCGTTGGGCTTCAGATAAAGACTGGCATACTCCGGGGCATGTTTTACCGCGTTGAGCGGCAGCGGGCCGTTTCCTTTTGCCGCATGATTTCCGGGAAGTTTTCAGCGCTCATCATGTCTCTAAAAATGTCCTGGTTTATAAAGTTATTTATGTGTGATTATTCATTGTGTTATTTAATTTTAAAAGGCAAGTATATCCCGGAAAATGTCCGGTGATTTGGTGTCCGGCGAAACAGCCCGCTGTTTTTCCCGTCAGTCACGCAAATATTTGCCGGGCGGATGGATATTCGGGGTGCGGGTCGTCTTGATCGTCATATAATGCGTGCCAGTTGTAAATTACGGGGCAGTAGTCCATGAAAACGAAGAACGCGGCGGCTGAAGATTTGAGCCGTTTCCTTGATGGCCGCAAGTTTGGCGCCATACTTGCCGATCCTCCCTGGCAGTTCGAGAATCGCACCGGCAAGGTTGCGCCCGAGCACAAGCGCCTCAATCGCTACGGCACGCTGTCCCTGGGCGACATCAAGGGTCTTCCCGTGGCGGATGCCGCCGCCGAGGTTGCCCACCTCTACCTGTGGGTTCCCAATGCCCTGTTGCCGGAGGGCTTGGCGGTCATGGAGGCGTGGGGCTTCCAGTACAAGAGCAACCTGGTGTGGCACAAAATTCGCAAGGACGGCGGGCCGGATGGGCGCGGGGTGGGTTTTTACTTCCGCAACGTCACCGAGTTGATCCTGTTCGGGGTGCGCGGCAAAAAGGCGCGCACTCTCGCGCCGGGACGCAGTCAGGTCAATTTTCTGGCGACCCGCAAACGCGAGCACTCGCGCAAGCCGGATGAGCAATATGGGCTGATCGAGGCGTGCAGTCCGGGGCCGTTCCTCGAACTTTTCGCGCGCGGCGAGAGGCCGGGCTGGGCTTTGTGGGGGAACCAGGCCGACGAGAGCTATTTCCCCACCTGGGATACCTATTCCAACCATTCCCAAACGGACCGCTCCGACGTGCTCGGGGAGACGACGGAAGTCTAGTCCTGTTCCTCATGGCACAGCATTCGGATTTATTCGATACGGACCGCCAGGATTTCGACGCGGCCGATCTGGAGGTCGCCGAGGATGTGGCGACCCGTCCCGGCCCCAATGCCGATTCCCCGGCCGATATCGAGCGCTACATCAGCGCTGCGGTCAGGCAGCGCTACGACGTGTTCAGTTACCGCCACGCGGCGGCGATCCTCGCCAACTCCTTTCCCGACGAACTGCGGGACATCGAGGCGGCGCTCCTGTCTTTCAGCATTACCCAGCACGACATCGGTTTTCCCGGCGGCAACGAATCGGATATGCCGAAAAAGTTTTCCCAGACCCTGCGTCCTGCCGGCTGGGTGGAGACCCGCATCCAGGGCGACCTGCAGGTCAGGGCGCAGCAGTATGAAGAGGAAATCCTGGAAAACGGGAGAACCCGCAAAACCAAGCGCCCCGAGGGCGCGCCGTACATCGTCGAGAATTACATCGACGGCCACAAGATCGATTACGTGAAGGGGCGCGTGGCGTTCGACCTGGAATGGAATTCCAAGGACCAGACTTTCGACCGCGACTTGTACGCGCTACGCACTTTCCACGAGTGCGGCCTGATCAGCGCGGGTGTCCTGGTGACGCGCAGCGCCAGCCTGAATCCGGTGTTCGACGCGGTGCCGCTGCTGAACAAGCGCGGTGAAACGGTGCTGGTCGATTCCGGGCCGCGCCAGGGCCAGCCCAAACCCTGCAAGGGCAAGTATGGTGCCAGCACCACCTGGATGGGCAAGCTGCTGTATCGTCTCAACGCCGGTCGCCACGGCGGCTGTCCGGTGCTGGTGTTCGGCATCACTCCGAAGTGCATTTCCGATTGGCCGTAAGCGCGAATTTGCGTGCTGACCAGGCCCGACGGGCGGGACGTACAAAGCGTTACAAAATTTAGCCCCATCCAGGGCTTCAATTCCTGCCCCCTTATCCGTTAGCATGACTTGTCCGCGCAAAAAAGTAAGACGTTATGGGAAAGGAATCAACATGAGCATGGCAATTTCAGGCATGGGCAGTGCGGCGGCGCCGCAGGCGATGTCCGGGGCGAGCGGGCGTATGCCGCCGGCGCAGAAAATAGCGAATCTGTTCGACA
This sequence comes from Sulfuricella sp., assembly GCA_018336195.1. Classification (GTDB taxonomy): domain Bacteria; phylum Pseudomonadota; class Gammaproteobacteria; order Burkholderiales; family Sulfuricellaceae; genus JAGXQV01. The sequence goes on from JAGXQV010000038.1 coordinate 27,230, forward strand.
AGATCGATAGCAGCGGTTCGGGAACGATCACCAAGGCACAGTTCGAGCAGGCATTTCAGAACCAAAAAATGCCGCAGGCCTTCAAGGCTATGGGGGCCGATGCGATTTTCAGCAAGCTCGATTCGAGCGGCAGCGGCAGCATCTCCAAGCAGGATTTCGTCAACGGCATGAAGTCGCTGATGTCGCAGGTCCGCCAGCACCGTCACGGCGAGGGCGGCAATGCCGCGCAGAGTGCCTCTTCAAGCGCTACCGCGCCGGCGCAAACCCTGTCGTATAGTCTCGAATCGCTGAATTCGCTGGGGACTCAGGCGTCCCCGGCCAGCGGATCGCTGCTCAAGACTACTGCTTGAGAAGCACAACCGGCCGCGCTTAGCGGCCGGTCGGCGCGGCGGACAGCGTTCCGCCGCGTTTTCCCTGATCGTCCACCCACAGGTAATCCACCCCCAGGCTGTCCAGCCAGGCGATGCCGTCGCGTCCTTTGAGCATGGCGATGGTGGAGAGACTACCCGCCACCAGGCAGCGTTCCGCCACCACGCTGACCGCCGCCAAGCCGTGTACCGGCCAACCGCTGGCCGGGTCGAGGAGATGGCTGTAGCGTTTCCCTGCCACCTCGATATGCCGTTCGTAGTCGCCGCTGCTGGCAATGGCGCCGCTGCGCACGGCGATGACCGCCAGGGCGTTTTCCGGTTGGGCGGGGTCGCGGATCCCGATGTGCCAGGGCGCGCCGTGGGGATGGGGGCCGATCACCCGGATGTCGCCGCCGAGATCGACCAGGCCGTGCGCGATGCCCGCGCCCAGGCACAGGTCGGCGACCCGGTCGGCGGCGTATTCCTTGCCGATGCCGCCGAAATCCAGCTTCATGCCGGGCTGGGGGAATTGCAAGACAGGACGTTGCCAGCGGATTTTCTCCAACCCCACCCTCGGTAATAGCATGGCGACGCGGCTTGGTTCGGGCAGTTCATGCGTGGAGAAATCCCAGGCGTCGTAGAGGATGCCGGAAGTGATGTCGAATTTTCCGGCGCTCTTGGCATGGCAGGCGTAGGCATAATCGAGCAGTCCGGCGGTTTCCTCGTCCACTTCGAGGGTGGCGCCTGCTTGCGCGGCACGGTTGATTTCGGCGAGCAGGCTGTCGCCGCGAAAGCGCGAGTAGCGCTGCTCGATCCGCGCCACCTCGTCGATCGCCCGCTGGGCGGCTCGATCAGCTTGGGATGCGTTGCGCGCATAGAGATGGAGCAGGCACTCGGTGCCCATTGCGAAAAAGGGAAAACTGAAACAGGCCGCCATGTTTGGGGTTGCCCGGCTATTTCGCCGAGAGTTGCGCGGAATCGCCTAGCCAGCGCCGGGCATCCTTGGCCAGCCATTCCCAGGCGACTGGATCGTTTTTCACCACGGCGTCGAGGTAAGCGGTGGTGACGCCCGCGATGTTGCGGCCCTGCTCGCTCCATGTCGCCGAAGTGTTGATGGCGAAAGGCTGCACCGGGCGGCCAGTCCCCGGTTCGCCACTGCGGGAGCGTCGCCCGCCGGAGCCGCCCATGCCACCGCTACGCTTGTCGCTACGCCCGTCCTGAGACTGCTGGTTGTTGTGGGGCGTCGGCGTCCCGGCTGTTTCGCCGGGAATCAGTGCTTCGCTGCCGGAAAGCAGGGCGTGATTCGCGCCCGACAGCACCAGCAGGTATTTGTTGCCCGGCGGCATGTACTGGAACGGCGCGCGCCGCACTGCCGCCGAAGTCACCAGCCCGTATTGGTCGGTATCTTCCAGCGAGGTAATCGACAACACCGGCAGGCGAACCGAGCTGAACAAGGGGGCGGCGCTCATCCCGGAAAAATCCGCGTAAGGACTCAAGGCGATGATGGCCTTGAGCGTCGCCGGCAAGGATGGCGTGGCTATCCCCTCGATTTGTTGTCCGGCAAGCGCCATCCCGGTTTGTGCTCCCAGGTCGAAGCCGGCCACTGCGTAGCGGGTCAGATCGATGTGCGGGTACCCGCCCTTGCTTTTGCGGCGTTGCAGTTCGTCCAATACCCCGCGCACCACGGCTAGCCGTGCGGCGAAGCGGGGCGGTGAAAAGGCGTCCTTGGCCACGCCGTGAAAATCCCCGGCCCGTGCTTGGGGGGATTGCCACACCGCCGGGCCGAATGCTCCCGGCTGTACCGCGACCACCGCATAGCCGGCCTGCGCCCAGGCGCGCCGCCATGCCGCCCCGGCGTCGGCTGTTTCGCCCAGCCCCGGCAAGTAGAGCAGCAAGGGCGATTCAGCATTTCCCTCGGGTAACAGCAGTGTGACGTCGACCTGTTCTTCCCCGACGGACCACGTCTCGCGTTGCGCGGGGAGGGTGCGGTTTTGCTCGGGGATGTAGCCGCCGGGGCGCGGCATCACGGCTTCCGGCTGGTGCGCCTTGGCCGGTGACCCGGCGGTCGAACAGCCGGCCAGCAGTGCCAGCGCGACCAGCAGGCCGGACAGATAAGGACGGAAATGGAGGGGCATGGTCATCCTGAGGAAAGTTGCAGTGGCGCTACTTTGCGGCGAAGAGCCGGCATGGCGCATTTTCAGCTAGTTGCACCATGCCATGCCGTGCCGCTTTGGGAAATTCGCCGGCCTGAGGGGGTCAGGCTTTGGCGGTGCTGGCCGCTGTGGCGGCGATGATGGAGGCCAGCGAGGAGGAGGAAGCGTCGCTGCTCGCCGTGCTGGTGGTTCCCGATGTGGCAGCCGTTGCAGTAGTTGCCGCGGTGGAGGCCTGGCTGTCGAGCGTCGCCTGGTGATGGTGATGATGGCGGCCATGCGCGCCCTGGGTGGCGGATTGCCCCGCCAGGCCCGCTTGTTGCGCTTGGCCGAGGGTTTGCTGCAAGTCCTTGATGAGCGCCGCTAGGGCGTTCTGCGTACCGGTCGCATCCCCCGCGCCAACCGCGCTCTGGAGATTGCTGACGTCGCTTTGCAGGCTGGCGGCTGCCGATTGCTGGGTGCTTGCCGCAGTTTGGGTCTGGCCGACGTTTTTCATGTCCTGCAGCAACGCGGAAAAGGCGCTTTGCGCGGCGCCGGCATCGCCGCTTTTCACCGCCTTGCCCAACGCCCTGAAATCGTCGCGGCGCTGCTGGACGGCGGCAGTGCCCTGGCTCGATTGATAACTTTGCATAATGCTGTCTAGGGAAAGTGCGCTAGCCGACATGATGAACCTCCGTAATCCATTCGTTGATGATGGGTGAAGCCGGGGCAAACCCCGCGCCGCTCCGGCAATTGGGCAAATCCCCCTTCGCCGAATTTGCCGCTTCCGGCAATTTTGGGTGGGCGGATGATCCGACTTATTCGGACTCCTGGCGTTCCAGGCTTATCCGCAGAGTGCTACGCGCACCTGCGAGGTGCTGGCAGCAAGTTCCATTCCCGTGACCGACAGCGCCGCCTCGATGCAGCTATTCAATCATCCCTTTGTGTCCCCGGTATGCGGGGTTTGTAACAAAGCTTGTCGGGGGCACGGTCTTGATACCTTTGGCCCCAGGAAAATCGCTGGCGAGCGGACGTTTGGGCGGATTTTTCCAGTGCTTCTGAACTTACTTTGCCACACCCAGTCTTGAATAGTGCTATTTCAGCGATTGCAGGCGTTGCGGAGGCCAACCATGAAAAAAATCATCGTCGGGGTTTTGCTGAGCGCCGCGCTATTCTCGATAACCGCTCTCCACGCCGCCACCCCGGAAGAGGCGGCGATGATCGCCAACGCCGCCGAGCGGGGCAGCACCAGTTCCCAGGTATTGCTGGCGGTGTTGTACGCCAACGGCGATGGCGGCAAGGAGAAGAATGACAAGCTCGCCGCCTACTGGTTCGAACGCGCCGCCGAGGGCGGCAACCCCTATGCCCAGCAGAAGCTCGGCGATCTGTATGAAGCAGGGCGGGGCGTACCGCTCAATCTCAAGGTCGCCGCCGACTGGCGCGAAAAGGCAGCCAGGCGGGGCAATGTCGATGCCCAGGCCAAGCTCGGAAAAATGTATCTGGAAGGGCGGGGCGTGGACAAGGACTACCGCCAAGCGGAATCTTGGCTGAACCGGGCCGCCGTCGAGGGCAGCGGCGAAGCCCAGTTTCTCCTCGGCAAGATGTATCATTTGGGCATCGGTGTCGAGCGAAACCGCGAGATCGCCGGAAACTGGCTCGCCAAGGCCGCTGCGCACAGCTACGACGATGCGGCCAAACTTCTCCATCTGCTGGAAAGTTTCGGATTGCACGTGGAGGAAGGGTTCTACCAGCGCCTGCCGGACCTCCACAAACTCGCTGCGGACGGCGACGCGGAAGCCCAGTATCAACTGGCGGTGCGCTACGAAAGCGGCGCCTATGGAATCGACAAGGAACCGAACCAAGCCCTTTACTGGTTCAGGCGGGCGGCGGACAGCGGCCATGTGATGGCGATGAAGAGCCTGGCACACATCTACCGGGACGGCCTCGACGGGGTGCAGCCTGATCGGGAAATCGCCGCCGCCTGGGCGGACAAGGCGCGCTCGGCGGCCAAATGAACAAAACGCAATCGACTCGAAGATCGGCAACATGACCAGCTTATTCGACATCTACAGCAACGACCTGGCCAGCTTTTGCGTGAGTATGACCCTGCTGATCGCCTACCAACTCTACCTCGCCCGCAAGGTCAGGAAAAATCCCTACTACACCGTCCAGGCGGTCAACGTCCTCGCCCGCACCGTTTGGGTCGAGACCGTCATGAAGGAAGGCAAGGACATCCTCGCCGTGCAGACTCTGCGCAATTCCACCATGGCCGCGACTTTCCTGGCCTCCACGGCGGTACTGCTGATTATCGGCGTGCTGACCCTGAGCGGGCAGGGCGACAAGCTGGAGAACACCTGGCACGCCCTCAACATCATCGGCGCCAAACATTCCGAACTGTGGTTGGGCAAGCTGCTGATCCTGCTGCTCGACCTGTTCGTGGCGTTTTTCAACTTTTCCATGGCGATCCGGGTGTTCAACCATGTCGGCTACCTGATTAACGTCCCTCTTTCGCTCAACCACAAGATGATCTGCCCGACCCACGTCGCCGTCCACCTCAACCGGGCGGGCAAGTTCTACAGCATCGGGATGCGCGCTTATTATTTCACCGTGCCGCTGGTGTTCTGGCTGTTCGGGCCGCACTTCATGCTGCTGGCGACGCTGGGATTGATCGTGGTGCTCTACCGGCTCGACCGGGCGCCCAAGATCCTTGCGGCCGACTACGATGCGGCAAGCCGTCCCAAAGCAGACTAGTATGAGAGTACCGGGCGTAGCCGCTGAATGGGTCGTAGCGGCCGCGCGCCCCTTATCCAATTGACCCAACGAAGGAGCAAATCATGAAACGACAGACATTGCTGGCGTCCGCCCTGGTAGGCGCCTTGTCCTTGGCGGGTGGTTACGTTTTCGCGGCCGATCCGGCGCCCGTCCAGGAAAAGCCCCAAGCCCAGGAGCCGATCTATGGCAGCCAACTCATGACCAAGCAGGAACGCGCCGAGCATCGCACCAAAATGCGTGCCGCGAAAACCCCCGAGGAGCGCGAACAAATCCGCAAGGAGCAGCACCAGCTCATGCAGGAGCGCGCCAAGGAACGCGGCGTCACGCTGCCCGCCGAGCCGCCGGTGGGCGGGGGCGGCATGGGGCCGGGCGGTGGAATGATGGGGCCGGGAGGCGGCATGGGGCCGGGCGGGATGCGCAATCGCTGATTCTACGCGCCAATGCGCCGAATGCCGCGTGTTGCGGGCATTCGGCGCGTTGCTGAAATGGCGCTTCGGCGCTGCAGGAAAGTGTAATTGGCAATCCCCCGGCAGTGTCTGGTTTCGGGTTAAATAATGTTATTAGTCAGTCTCATAAGTATTGCATTGCTGGTGCTCACCACCATTATTCACTACGAAGTGCTCCGCGGGTTGAGCGTGGTGCTTCCGGGTTTTGGCGTTCCCGCCCGGACCAAGCTCATCATGGTCATCTTCGGCGCCTTCTTTGCCCACGTTGCCGAAATCGTCCTTTATTCGCTGGCGATCTATGCCCTGGTTCGAAACTTCGGCTTGGGCACGCTGGGCGACGTCGGCAATTTCTCGCTGAGTGTTTCCCTCTATTTTTCCGCGGAGACTTTTACCTCGCTGGGGTACGGGGATGTGGTGCCGAGTGGCAATTTGCGCCTGCTTGCCGGTGCGGAAGCGCTCAACGGCCTACTGTTGATCGGTTGGTCGGCCTCCTATACCTACCTCGCGATGGAGCGATTCTGGAACGACGACCAGGGAAAGCGCGCGTAGCGGCCCAGTCAACCGCCGGGTGGCCGGCTAGGCAGGGCAGGCCAGGGTATCCTTGGCGCGGACGTGCCGCTGCGCAAGATAGGGAGCGTAATCCATGTCCATCCCGAGGATGTGGCTGAACAGCCAATCCTTGACCAGGAAGGCGAATACCTCGGGTACGACGACCTCGGTGCTGTGGCGAAAAGCGTGGTCGAATTCGTGCACCTTGCGCATCAGTTTTTCATGGGCCGCCTTGTGGGCCGGGTAACCGGGATAAGCGTGCGACCGCATCACGGTTTCTTCCGCGGTGAAATGGCTTTGGATGTAATCGATCAGCTTGGCGAGGGTTAGTCCGAGCACGTCCTTGCCATGACGGGCGAGGGCTGCCGAATGGAGATCGTTGATGATGCGGAAAATTTCCTGGTGGTGCCCATCCATGACAGGATCGTGCACGGTGTATTTTTCGCTCCAGTCGACATATCCCATGCTCCCCTCCGCGGCTGTTGAACAACTTGGTTGGATGGTATTGGCTTCCGCTGCCGTTGTATTCAAGCGGTCGGCTACTGCACGCCCTATCTCGGCTGGAGTGCTCCGGCGCGCGTTGAGATAAGGCGCCCTCCCGCCAATCACACGGCTTTATTGCATTCCTTCAGGCACTCCGCGCAAGAGTCGGCGCACGCTTTGCACTCCGCGTGTTTCTTCTCGTGCTTGCGGCATTCGTCCTCGCACTCCTGGCATACGCCGGCTACGACCTTGGCCATTTTTGCCACATGCTTGGAGTTCAGGCTCGACAACTGCTCCAACGCGCCGCAAGTGGCCAGCATCTGGCTCACTGTCCGGGCACACGCTGCCATTTCCTTGTCGCCTTGGGCGAGTAAATCCAGGCAGTGATTGAGGCAGGCCTGGCCTTTCTTGACGCAATCCGCGGTGGCGTCGATCAAGCCCTGATTCTGGGCATTGCCGTGGTGCATATGGTCGTGGGTGTGCTCTGCGCCAAATGCCGATGCAGCGATTGTCGAAAAGGCCAATGCACCGGCACCCAGTAATAACTCCCTTCTTTCCATTTGAGCTTCTCCTGCTAGTTGGGGGTAAATTTTCAATTTTTTCAGGGCGCCGCTTTCGTCAAATCGCAGGCCATGGATGAAATTGTCACGGTTTTTCAGGAGATTGTTAATTAGGGATGCTACCTAGTCAGCTAGGTAAGCACCCTTATGGAAATCCCGGTGCCCGGCTAGACGGAGAAGACCAGGGTGTCCTTGGCGAGGGCGTGCCGGCGCGCAAGATAGGGAGCGTAATCCATGTCCATTCCGAGGATATGGTTGAACAGCCATTCCTTCACGAGGAAGGCAAAAACCTCGGGCGCGGCGACCTCCGTGCTGTGGCGAAAAGCGTGGTCGAATTCGTGCACCTTGCGCATCAGTTTTTCATGGGCCGCCTTGTGGGCCGGGTAACCGGGATAAGCGTGCGACCGCATCACGGTTTCTTCCGCGGTGAAATGGCTTTGGATGTACTCGATCAGCTTGGCGAGGGTCAGGCCGAGCATGTCCTTGCCATGACGGGCGAGGGCGGCCGAATGGAGATCGTTGATGATGCGGAAAATTTCCTGGTGATGTCCATCCATCACCGGATCGTGCACCGTGTATTTTTCGCTCCAGTCGACATATCCCATGATTCCCTCCGCAAGTGTTTGACAACATGGTTGGACGGCGTTGATTTCTGGTTCCCACAATAAGGGAGGGGATAACAAAAAAATATTGGGACAAGACCTAATTCTGCATTAGGAATACTTCTACTGGAGTAGGAATATTCCTATGCCGGGGAATAAGTGCTAAGGAGGCGCTGAATTAAATCACCACGTTCGCCCTGTAGAAGGGCGTTTCCGGCACCAGATTTTGTTGGATTAATTCCGTTCATGGTTCGACAAGCTCACCGCGAACGGAATTAATCAGCGTTTCCCTAAATATGTGCCTCTTGGTGATAATCCAGGTTACTGAAATTTGTTGTCACGCCGCATCCGGCGTTTCTCGAATTCCGTAAAGCGCGAAGCGGCTCGGGGAGTGGTGTCTAGAACCCCGCCGCCAGGGCCATCGGCAGAAAGTCCGTCACCGCGCCCACGTCGAACAGATTCCAGGTTTTGCCGTCGTGGACGATTACCCGCCCGGTCGGGCTGGAACCGAGGTAGATCCCGGTTACCGGATAGTAGCGGAAGGTGTAGCCCAGGACGGTTTGGGTCGCCGAGCCGCTCGGGAAATGAATAGGGTCGTAGTATTCCGCCCAGTTGAGGAGTCGTTCGATGTCGCTACGCACGGTCAGGGAAAAGCTGACGCTTTGCGATTGCCCGGCAACCACGTCGACATTCTTGCGGGTGGTGGCGTATCCGCCCAGCGATACGCTGATCGAGGCCAGACCTGCCGGTACGTTGAGCAGCGTGAAATTTCCCGTTGCGTCGGTGGTGGCGGTGGAAAGGCCGGCGGCGGAGACGGTCGCGTTCGCCAGCGGCTTGCCGCTGCTGTCGGTCACTTTCCCGGTGACCGTGCCGAGTTTGGCGTAGCCGACCGGGTTGACCAGCAGCTTCACGAAGTCGATGGCGTAGCCGTCGCCTGCCCCGCTGACCGGGTCGTCGAAGCGCAGCACCAGCTTGCCGGTGGCGATCTGGGGCAGGAAGTCGGCTGGCACCAGCACGCTGACGAGCTTGCCGATGGGGCCGGTCTGGTTCAGAGAGTTGATGACCGACTCTAGAAACGGTGCGCGCGTGCCGTTGAGGGTGGCCTGATAGCTGGCCTGCCAGACCGTTGCCTGGAAGTCGTCGACGAATAGCTGGAGCACCGCCGCTTGCACGGCGATCCCGCTCAGATCGTAGCTGAGCGTGATGTCCTGCACGCTGTTGGCGGGGCGGCTGGTGGTGGCGGTGTAACCGTCGTAGCCGGCGGGCGGCATGCCCTGGTAGCTCGATATCACCATGATGCGATCCAGGCCCGGCAACGCGCCGGCTGGCGGCGTCCACGGATAGTTGTGCGCCGGCGTATTCTTCCCGGAGAAAGGGTCGAAACCGGTTGGCCAGCCAAAGCCGAGATTGTTGATGTCCCCGACCCGTACCATCAACGCCGCCTCGGGAGTGTTCTTCAGTGTGACCTGTTGTTGCGACCAGTCGCCGTTGGAGGTGTCGGTCACGGCGAATGCCGGATGCGCCACGCCGACGAGGAGGAGCGCGGTAACGATAAGGTTTGCCAGTATGTTGCGCATGGAATTTCCCCTGCTAGATACCCAAAAGACATAGATGGATTGAGCGCCGGTGCATCTCGCCAACTCAAGGCCCGAAGCCGATTTGCGGGAAACGCCCGCGAGGCCGTTGCCTGACGATCGGATTTTATACTCCACCTCATCTTTCGCCCAGTCAAACGGCAAGGCGGGGAAATTATCGTCCGGCTCGCGTCGGCATTTCACCTCTTAACCTTCCCTTGACGTAACCCCCGCTACCATCCCCGCATGTTTCTCAATGTCGGGGGATTTCCTCATGTCTGCTTACCGTAGGGTGATTTGTGCGGTTGACCAATCCGGTCAGCGCAAGGAGGTGTTGCGCCGTGCGTTGCGTTTTGCGCGGGGGGCGAATGCGCAGTTGGCCGTGGCCAGCGTGGTCGATTATCAGCCGGGGTTCGAGTCCGGGCAATACCCCATCATGACGCCGGCCGAGTTCAAGCGCGAGACGGTGAAGCACGTCACCGCGCAATTGAGTGAGTTGCTGGCCGGCATCGAGGCCGGGCCGGCGGAAATCCTGGTGGCTGCGGGCGAAACCCGCAAGACATTGATCGACATGGCGGTTTCGTGGCGTGCCGATCTGGTGATCGTCGGGGCGCACGCCACGCTGGGGCTATTGGGTAACGACGCAGGCTGGCTGGAAAGCCGGGAAATCCTGCCTTTCGACGTGCTGGCTTTCGAGACGCGGGAAAGCTTCGCGCGTAGCGCCGGGCGCATGGTGCGCGCACTCGTGCCGAGTTTCTGAGGAGTTTGAAAATATGAATACACTTGCCAATACACAGCCTGCTATTGTTTTGCCGGGGTGGCTGTACCGGATGTTGCCGTTTCTCAAGTGGTGGCCGATGGTCAACCGCGGCACGGTGAAAAATGACCTGATTGCCGGTCTGACCGGGGCGATCATCGTCCTGCCGCAAGGCGTGGCGTTTGCCACCATTGCCGGCTTGCCCCCGGAATACGGCCTATACGCGGCGATGATGCCGGCCATCGTGGGCGCCTTGTTCGGGTCGAGCTGGCACCTGGTTTCCGGGCCGACCACGGCGATTTCCATCGTGGTGTTTTCGGCGCTGTCGCCGCTCGCCGAACCGGGCAGCGCCCAATACGTTCAACTCGCGCTGACGCTGACCTTTCTCACCGGTTTCTTCCAGTTGGCGATGGGCCTGGCGCGGATGGGAGCGCTGGTGAATTTCATCTCCCACTCGGTGGTGATCGGCTTCACGGCGGGCGCGGCGGTTTTGATCGCGGCCAGCCAGTTGAAGAATTTCTTCGGCATCGACATCCCGCGCGGCGCGCATTTCCATGAAATCCTCATGCATTTCGCCAACCAGATCGGCAGCATCAATCCCTACGTCACCGCGACCGGGGCGCTGACCCTGGCGGTGGGCATCCTGGTGAAGAAATTCTTCCCGCGCTTTCCCTACATGATCGCGGCGATGCTGGCGGGGAGCTTCTTCGCGCTGATTCTCGATCACCTGCTGGCCAGCGGGCCGACCGGCATCCGTACCGTGGGGGCGCTGCCCAGCCACTTGCCGCCGCTGTCGCTGCCCGACTTTTCCATGGACGCGCTCAAGCACACCACTTCCAGCGCGCTGGCGATCACCATGCTGGCGCTCACCGAAGCGGTGTCGATCTCGCGCGCCATTGCCGTGAAAACCCAGCAGCGCATCGACGGCAACCAGGAGTTCATCGGCCAGGGCTTGTCCAACTTGGTCGGCAGCTTCTTCTCCGGTTACCCGTCGAGCGGTTCCTTCAACCGTAGCGGCCTGAACCATGCCGCCGGTGCCAAGACCCCGCTGGCTTCGGTATTCGCCTCGATCTCCCTGGCGCTGATCCTGTTGCTGGTCGCGCCGCTCGCCGCTTACCTGCCGATTCCCGCGATGGCCGGCATTCTGTTCCTGGTGGCGTGGGGGCTGATCGACTTTCATCACATCGGCGAAATCCTCCGTACCAGCCGCCAGGAAAGCGTGGTGCTGATCGTCACCTTGCTGGCCACCCTGTTCGTCGAACTGGAATTCGCCATCTACGTCGGGGTGATCCTCTCGCTGATGCTCTATCTCAACCGCACTTCCAAGCCGGAAGTCGAGGCGGTCGCCCCCGATCCCGACCATGCGTCGCGAAAATCGACGGCATTGCGTCCCGGCATGGAAGAATGCCCCCAGCTCAAGATGCTGCGCATCAACGGCTCGGTGTTTTTCGGCGCGGTGAACCACGTCCAGGGCGAACTGCTCAATATCGACGAGCGGGTACCGACCCAGAAGCAAGTGTTGCTGCTCGCACAGGGGATGAATTTCGTGGATACCGCCGGTGCCGACATGCTCACCCGCGAAGCCGAACGGCGCAGGGGAATGGGTGGCGGACTGGCCCTTTACGGGGCGAAGCCCGCGGTGCTGGACACCCTCGCCAAAGTGGGTTTCTTCCGCCAGGGCGGCAAGCTTTTCACCGCCAAATCGGAAGCCCTGCGCACCCTGGTGCCGCGTCTGGACGAGGCAACTTGCCGCAATTGCACGGCGCGGATATTCAACGAGTGCGCCGCCAAGGCCGGGGCGCACGCCACGGACCGGTCAGGAGTGGCGGAGGCCGCCGCAGTGGCTGCCTGAGCGTTGCCGACTTTCGACGGGGCTGTCGCAAGGATTGCGGCAGCCCCGTTTTTTTTTTT
>JAGXQV010000039.1 GCA_018336195.1 Sulfuricella sp.
GAATCGGCTTGCCCCTCTGCCACGAGCGCATCGGGCAGCGCTCCCCGGCTGACCTGCTCGGCTTCGGCAATCACCGGCCACGAGAATGACGGCTGCGGGTCGAGCAAACTGGGAATGCCACTCCATTCGTCCCACGCCAGCGGCGGCAAACCCACTGCCCCCTCCCCGGCCTGCAGGGCGACGATAACCTCGGCCTCTTCGGGCTCAACCCCCGCGTACTCTTCGGTACGATCGGTGCCCAGACAATGAGCGAGCCTTTCAGGCGACAGGTTGACCAAACGCGCCTGCCAGCCAAATAACGCGGCAGCGTAGGCCACAGCAGCAAGAACATGGCCCATATCCAGCTGGCAGTAACGAAAAGCCCGCTCACCGTATTTCCAGGCCTCACGCCAGGAAATGTTGCTGAAGCCCAGCCACAAGCCAGGCTGATCTGAAGTCGTGAGCGTACTGGCTCGCCATTCCACAGTATGGTCACGGCATTGATAGTGATACAGGCCATCTGCCAACCCCTCCACCCAATAGGCAATCACCCAGGTTTCGGTGGGATGCAGGTTGCCGGAAGAGGGGTGTGCCCGTAGCGCCCAACGCGCACCGCCATGGGTTTTCCAGGCCGTAATGGCCACACTGAGCCGCAAAAAAGCACTGAGATGGGCCACGTCGAAAGGCAGTGGGGGACGGGTAGCGCCCACCTCTCCCCAGGCAATGGCCGGTTGGACAACAGGATGCGGCAGGGCGTACCAGCGTGTCCCTTGCCAGGCGCGAAAAGGATTCGGCTGGGCGGCCCAGTCGAGACTCGCAGGCCCTTCGGCATAGTGGTCGAGGTGATGCTTGGTGCGCTGGTGGTAAGCACGCAAAACAGAAGCGCGATCAGTGCTCATACCCGTTTGCTCCTCTGCCGCACCAGGCATCCCCGGTGAATTTCACACTGCGCCATGAATGGCGCGCTTGGCACCGTTGGCACGACTACAGGCCACTGCCAGCGAAACGGCCTCGTATTTCGAGCGGTAATCCTGATAGGTGCGATACACCGTGGCAACTTTTTCACCACTGGACTGGCCTTTGAAATCGCCTTTTTCCAGACGCAATTCATCCATCAGCTCGTTCCACACCAGACCATCGGCAAGAGGCAGCAGGACAAAATGCACCCCATCGGCTTCAACCTGCATGGGGGCATCGATATTCACCACATAAAGCAGCGTACGCATGCCGGGCGTCAAAAACGGGCCGTATTTCGCCATCAGAGGAACGAGATGCGCCACCTCATCCAGAGAGCCCGTCATGAATTTGAGCTGTGTGGCATCAGCCAGCAACACCGCCCCCACCAGCGTGGCCACGGGGGGTTTGCGCCGCCCCAGGCTATCGGCCACCTCGCCTTCGATCAGTACCAGGTCACCTCGATAGGCTTGCCAATCGGTACCGACGTCCTCCTTGAAATTACTGTTATAGAGCAGTCCTTGGGCTTCCAACGAATCCAGCAGCATGGTGCCATCCTCAGGGTTATGAATACCCCTGTTAAGCAAATGCCAGGCCAGCCCCGTGCCCCCCAAAAAACACAGTCAGCATGCGGAGTTACGACAGGCACCGTCTCCGTCACGCTTGTCGCAAAAGTGACAGCCGCCCGAGGGCATGAAGGATTTCGACTATGCATGCACGCGTTTATTGCACTTCGGGTACCCCGCTGGGAGGGCAACTCGACGAGTACCCCTCCTCCCCCAAAACGCCACCCATAAAAAAGCCCCTCCCTTGCTCGGGTGGGGCTGGTGTGATTGAGCGCGCGGCCGTTGTTCAGCTTCTAAAAGGGAATATCGTCATCGGGCATGCCACCAAAACCACCGTCGTCCGATTTCGGGGCACTGCTGGCGCGCGGAGCGGGAGCGCTGCTATTGCTGTTGCTGTTGCTGTTGCTGTTGCCGTAACTGTGACCGCTGCTGCTATTGCCTGAGTCGTAATCGGATGTGCCCCCACTACGCCCACCCAGCATTTTCATTTCGTCCGCGACGATTTCGGTGGTGTACCGGTCTTGGCCCGCCTGATCTTGCCATTTGCGCGTTTTGAGCGAGCCCTCGACATAGACGGATGAGCCTTTTTTCAAATACTGGCTGGCGATTTCGGCCAGCCTGCGGAAAAACACGACACGGTGCCATTCAGTCGCTTCACGCTTTTCGCCACTACTTTTGTCTTTCCAGCTCTCTGTGGTCGCCAGGGTGATATTGGTGACGGCATCGCCGTTGGGCATGTAACGGGTTTCCGGGTCTTTGCCGAGGTTGCCGATCAAAATGACTTTGTTCACTGATGCCATGGATATCCTCTTTCTTGTCAGGTTTTCCGGTTGTGTTGCAGGTGCTCGACGATTATGCCAACTGGCCCGAATGTCGGTCGAGCATACCTGAAATCAGGCGTCCCTCGCCGCTGCCTGAGGGTGTCCAAACAGATACCCCTGGCCATCATGGCACCCCAGTTTTGCCAGAAACGCCTGTTGTACGGGGGTTTCCACCCCTTCGGCCAGCACAGCCAAGCCCATGGCTTTAGCCATGGCGACAATGGCCGCAATGATGGCGACATCTTCGGCGTCTTCGGGGACATCCATGACAAAGCTGCGGTCAATCTTGAGTTTGTGAATGGGCAGGCGTTTGAGTTGCGAGAGGGAAGAATAGCCTACGCCAAAGTCATCCAGCGTCAGGCTGACCCCCAGGGCGTGGAGATCGCGCAGGGTGTCCATCACCTCTTGTTCGGCCCCCAGCAGCGCTGTCTCGGTAATTTCCAGGTCCAGGTGCCGGGCAGGCAGGTCTGCATTTCTCAGGGCATTGCGCACGCTTTCAACCAGCGTGCGGCCATAGAACTGCCGGGCGGAGACGTTGACGGAAACCACGATGTTGCCCAGCCCCCGATCGAGCCAGTGACGAGACTGAACGCAGGCTTCATTCAGGGCGAAGACCCCCAGGGTATGGATCAGGCCGGTTTCTTCGGCCACGGGAATGAAGACATCCGGCATGACTTCCCCCAGGTCGGGTGAATGCCAGCGCATCAGGGCTTCGTAGCCGATCAGCCGTCCACTCGCCATTTCCACGATGGGTTGATACAGGATGCGTATTTCGTTGCGCTCCAGCGCCCGACGCAACCCGGCTTCGATGAACAGGCGATGCTGTGCCTGCGCATCCATTTCTGCAGCAAAAAAGCGCCAAGTGTGTTTGCCCGCATCTTTGGCGGCATACAAGGCGCTGTCGGCACTACGCAGCAGCTTGTCGACGGTATCGCCGTCTTCCGGATACAGGGCAATACCGACGCTCGCGCCCACACTGAGTTCGTGGCCTTCGATCATGAAAGGCTGGTGCAGGGCCTGGATGACATGTTCCGCCACGACCCCGGCTTCCCGCCGCGCGGCACCTTCGACAAACAGGGTGAATTCGTCCCCGCCCAAACGCGAGAGGTTGTCAGTCTGGCGCACCACTTGCATCAGCCGTTCGGCCACGGCCATGAGCAACTGGTCGCCAACCGGATGACCAAGGCTGTCGTTGACCACCTTGAAATTATCCAGGTCGAAAAACAGTAGTGCCGCGTTATCGTCATCATGCGCAGCCCGATCGAGCAGTTGTTGGGTACGCTTTTCAAAATAAGCCCGGTTGGGCAGGCCGGTCAGTACGTCGTAATGCGCCATGTGCACCATG
>JAGXQV010000040.1 GCA_018336195.1 Sulfuricella sp.
CCTTTGTCCTGTTCGGCCTCTGGACCATTCGCGGCGACCGGCTGGAAGGCGAGGACAAGCGCTTCTCCTTCAGCCCTTTCTGGACCGTGGCTATCGCCTTCTTCATTGCCGAGATGGGGGACAAGACCCAGCTGGCTACGGTGGCCCTTGCCGCAAAATACCAGGCTCCGGTCGCTACCTGGCTCGGGACCAACGCTGGCATGCTGATCGCCGATGCCATCGGCATTGTCATCGGAATCGTCATGCACCGCCACATCCCGGAGCAGGCTGTCAAATGGGGCGCTGCACTGGTTTTCATCGTCTTTGGCATATATGGCATCCATGAAACCGTCCCCGACCGGATACTGACCCCTCTGGTCGAAACCGTCGGCCTTGTCGTCATAGCCGTGACAGGGTATCTGCTTGCGCGTGGGTCTGTGAATCCAGAGACTGAAGGGTAATGCTGACCGCGTTTACATCCTGAAGGCCTTCCCTCCATGGGTCGAGAGCCAGGAATTGATCCTCTTGCCAATGCTCAGCAATGGGAGCACCTCGTCAATGCTACCGTTCGCAATGGCTTCCTTCGGCATCCCGAACACAACGCAGCTCTCCTCGTTCTGCGCGATGGTGAACGCGCCTGCCGTGCGCATCTCCAGCATGCCTGCGGCGCCATCGTTCCCCATGCCGGTCAGGATGACGCCAATGGCGTTTTTCCCGGCTGCATTGGAAGCGGAGCGGAACAGCACATCCACGGAAGGCCGGTGCCGATTTACCGGAGGACCATCCGCGAGTTCGGTAATATAATTCGCGCCGCTCCGGCCGAGGAGCAGGTGCCGGTTTCCCGGCGCCACATAGGCATGTCCGGGGAGTACGCGTTCGCCATGTTCGGCTTCTTTGACGCTGATCCGGCAGATCCCGTCAAGTCGCTTGGCAAAGGCCCTGGTGAATGCCTCGGGCATGTGCTGTGTTACCAGGATGCCGGGTGAGTCTGCAGGCATCATACTGAGCAGTTCGCGCAACGCCTCGGTCCCTCCGGTTGATGCACCCACCGCGATTACCTTTTCCGTGCCGCATATAGAACGGTGACAGACCGGAAGGACTGCATCGGCGCTCTGCTTCGGTTCAATGGACCGTTCGATGGATTTGGCTGTGGTTGGCTTGATGTGTGCCTTGGCAGCCACTCTGATCTTCTCGGTTATTTCATGGGCGTATTCCGTTATGCCTGAACGGATGTCAAGCTTCGGCTTGGTGACATAATCCACTGCCCCGAGTTCAAGTGCGTGGAGGGTGATGAAAGAGCTCTTTTCCGTCAGGGAAGAGATCATGATAACCGGCATAGGCCGCAGCTTCATGAGTTTGTCGAGAAAAACCAGACCATCCATGCGCGGCATTTCCACATCAAGGGTAAGCACGTCCGGGTTGAGGGCCTTGATCTTTTCCCGGGCGATAAGCGGGTCCTGTGCACAGCCCACAACCTCCATGTCATGCTGGGAGTTTATGATCTCCGTGAGAAGACTGCGGATGAGTGCGGAATCGTCAATTACGAGAACTTTTATTGGCATGACAGCCCCCAGTGCAACTGCACAGACAACGGTACCGTGCCGTCATCAGGCAAAGCCTGCTGAAGACGTTTCACGAATACCTGACCGGTTTCCGGGTTGAAATAGACCTTGCGGGGGAAGATATCGCCGGTATCGACTACTTCAACGTGGATGTCATGTTCGGAGAGGAAGGCAAGAGCAAATTCGGCATTCTTTCTGCCGATATCGGACATGTCCGGGATCACCCGGCCGGCACCGAATATCTTTGCCCTGCAGCGAGACAGTACACCGCCCTGGCGTATCAGGTCATCCAGCAGCATTTCCATGGCAGGCTGGCCATAGCGGCCGGTGCTATCCGGCTGCCTGCTTGTGCCCGGCATCATGAAATGGTTCATCCCGCCTACCCTGGAAACCGGATCCTGGATGCAGACGGCGACACATGACCCGAGCACGGTCATGAGCATCATGCCGCTGGCGGAGACAAGGTATCCCCCCGGAAGAATCCTTGTCGCGTTGCGGTTAAAGGTCCGGTCGAAATAGGGGTTAAGGGAGATTTCTGTTTGCCGATTCATGGTGCCTCCTCCCGGGTCAGCATCCGACAACCGGCCGATAGACGGTTTTCCCGCAGAGGCGAAGCAGGTCCGTTGCCTGGTGAAAGTTTTCCGAATGCCCGGCAAAAAACCTGCCGTCCGGTTGCAGTCGCGGAACGAATTTTTTCAGAATCCGGTATTGAGTTTCCTTGTCGAAGTAGATCATGACGTTGCGGCAGAAGATGCTGTCAAACTGTTCGCGAAACCCCCAGTCGTCATCGAGGAGATTTTTCCGGCCGAAGGTGACGAGTTTCTGCAATTCCGGTTTGATGCGGACGAAACCGGCGTTTTTCCCCTCGCCCCGGAGGAAAAAACGTCTCATCCTTTCCGGTGACAATGAATGGACCCTTTCATCTGGGTAGATCCCCTGGCTTGCCAGTTCCAGGGCGTTGGTATCGATATCGCTGGCAAAGATCCGTACCGGGGGGGTGAAACTGCCGAACAGTTCCACCACCGTCATGGCAATGGAATAGGGTTCCTCCCCCGAGGACGCGGCACAACTCCAGATGCTGAGTGTTGATCTGCGCCGTGCCTGCTCTTGCAGGTGAGTGGCCAGGATCGCAAAATGATGGGGCTCCCGGAAAAATGAAGTGAGATTGGTTGTGAGGGCATTGATGAATGCCTCTAGTTCCTGATGATCGCCCTCTTCAATCAGATCGAGATAATCCCTGAACGAGTAGAGATCCCGTACTCTCAGGCGACGCGCAAGCCGGCTGTAGACCATGTGCTGCTTGTGCGGGTTCAGCGAAATGCCGGCAGTCTGGTAGATCAGTGTGCGGATACGTTCGAAGTCTTCATTCGTATACGTAAACTGGTGCCCGCCGTTGGTATCGCAGTGAGGAGTAGTCCTCACTGCCGATACCACAGCAGCTGCCGATGCATGATGTGTGGAGATGGGGGCCATGGCCGGGCGCCCGCCTAGAATTCCTTCCAGTCATCGTCTTCGTAGCCAACTGCCTTCTTGAGACGGGGAGTCTGCTCTTCGTGCTTGGCTTCAGATCGTGGGCTGGTAATCGATGCCTTGGGAGGGAGTGCCTGCCTGGATGAGCCGGCCGCCTTTTTGGGTGGGGTCATCGCCGGAATCGCCTGTTTTGCCACCTGTCTTGGCGCCGAGCGGAACGATTCGTCGAGTCTGAATTTGCTGACCAGGTCCACCATGGTTTTGGCCTGGTCGGCGAGTGATTCGGCTGCAGCTGCCGCTTCTTCCACCAGTGAGGCGTTCTGTTGCGTCACATCATCCATCTGGGTAATGGCGGTATTGACCTGCTCTATACCGCTCGACTGCTCAAGGGAGGCAGCGGAGATTTCGGCCATGATATCGGTGACCCGCTTGATGCTGGTGACGATCTCGTTCATGGTCGTACCTGCCTCGGTGACGAGCTTGCTGCCGTTTTCAACCTTGCTCACGGAATCCTCTATCAGCGACTTGATCTCCTTGGCGGCTGCAGCACTGCGCTGGGCAAGGCTTCTCAC
>JAGXQV010000041.1 GCA_018336195.1 Sulfuricella sp.
CGTGTTTTTCCCTCTACCCAAGCGCATTGTTCCTGCCACTCTCGTTCCAGCATCCTGGGAACACGATGGATGACCACATTGAGAAAGCTGCCGAGAAGCAAGCCAAACAAACTGGCAACACCGACGAACAACAGCGGGTTTTGGGTAAACAGTGCAAAAACAGGCATGGCTGGGTGAACCCCAAGATCAGATGGCCGACCCCATCTTGAAGATCGGAAGGTACATGGCGATGACGATTGTGCCGATCAACGTGCCGAGAATCACCATGATGAAAGGTTCGAGCAAACTGGAAATGCCTGCGACGGCATCGTCCACTTCGCGCTCGAAGTAATCCGCCACTTTGGTCAACATGGTGTCGAGTGAGCCCGACTCTTCACCAATCGCCACCATCTGGATCAACATGTTGGGGAACACCCCAGTGGATTGCATGGCTGTTGCCAACGACGTGCCAGTCGTCACTTGGCTTTTTACTTTCAGGGTCGCTTCCTGAAAAACGTAATTGCCCGCCGCACCGGCAACCGACCCCAGCGCTTCAACCATGGGCACCCCTGCGGCAAACATCGATGAAAAAGTTCGTGCCCAACGAGACACGGCAGCTTTCTCGATCAGTGGCCCAAAAACAGGCACCTTCAGCACCCAGATATCCATGCGCGCACGAAATGCCGGGGAATGGCTCAAGGCATAAGAAAACCCATAGGCCGCACCAGCAAATACCGCAAAAATCACATACCACCAAGCCACGAACACGTCGGAAACAGCCAGCACCATGGCCGTCAGTGCAGGTAGGCCCTGGCCCGACTGGGCATACAGATCTTTGAAGGACGGAATCACGAAAATCATGATGCCCGCAGTAATGATGAAAGCCACCACCAAAACAGTGATGGGGTAGAACATGGCCGATTTGATTTTGCCTTTGATGGCCAGGATTTTTTCCTTGTAGGTCGCCAGGCGGTCGAGCACCGTGTCGAGAATACCCGCCTGCTCACCCGCATTGACCAGGTTGCAGAACAAGCCATCAAAGTATTGGGGATGCTTGCCAAACGCCGTGCTCATGCTACTGCCGGTTTCGACGTCGGCCTTGATGTCGCCCAAGAGACGTTGCAAGGAGGGGTTGGCGTGGCTGCGCGCAGAAATATCAAACGCCTGAAGCAGCGGCACCCCGGCCTTGAGCATGGTGGCCAACTGGCGGGTAAACAGGGCGATGTCTTTCTCGGTGATCTTGCGGGTGCGTGCAAACAACCCCTGTTTGCTGATCTTGGCCACACTGATGCCCTGACGACGCAGTGTTTGGCGCACGAAAGCCTCGCCCGGCGCAATCATCTCCCCCTTGATTTTTTTGCCGTTTTTGTCCGTGCCTTCCCACAGAAACGGCATCTGCTTCACCGCTGCCTTGGCTATCGCCATCGTTGCATTCCCTATGGTGTCATTCGTTGGTCACAGCCAGGATTTCTTCCAGTGAAGTCACGCCCTGTTTCACCTTCAGCAACCCTGCCTCGCGCAGGTTGAGCACGCCCTCTTTTTTCGCCTGATCGGCAATATCCATGGCCGTACCGTTTTTCAGAATGATGCGGCCGATGGTCTCTGTCACCGGCATGACCTGATAGATGCCGATTCGCCCCTTGTAGCCTGTGCCCTTGCAGGCAGGACACCCCTCTGCGGAATAAGACTGCCAGTTCCCCTCCAGGGCCCTTTCGCTAAACCCTGCGTTGAGCAACGCCTCTTTGGGAATATCAACCGGGTGCTTGCAGGCCGGGCACAATTTGCGCGCCAGACGTTGTGCCGTAATCAGGTTGACCGAGGCCGCCACGTTGTAGGAAGGGATCCCCATGTTGACCAGACGGGTCAAGGTGGTCGGAGCATCGTTGGTGTGCAGGGTGGATAACACCATGTGGCCGGTCTGGGCCGCCTTGATGGCGATATCGCCGGTTTCATGGTCGCGCACCTCGCCCACCATGATGATGTCCGGATCCTGGCGCAGAAAAGCCCGCATCGCCGACGCAAAATCCAGCCCGGCCTTATCGTTGACGTTGACCTGATTGACACCGGGCAACTGAATTTCCACCGGGTCTTCAACCGTGGAAATGTTGACGCCCGGTTTGTTGAGGATATTGAGACAGGCATACAACGAAACCGTTTTGCCCGAACCGGTCGGTCCAGTCACAAGTACCATGCCATAAGGACGTTGTACCGCATCAAGCAACAGCTTGAGCTGCTCCGGTTCATATCCGAGCGTTTCAATGCCGGAAGTGGCTGTTTTGGAATCGAGAATCCGCATGACGATCTTTTCGCCATACAGCGTCGGCAGGGTGGATACGCGGAAATCAATCGCCTTGTTGCGCGACAACACCAGCTTCATCCGCCCATCCTGGGGCACCCGCTTCTCGGAAATGTCCAGTTTGGAAATCACCTTGATACGTGAGGCAATTTTCTCCTTGATGGCCAGCGGGGGTTGGGCTACCTCGTACAACACGCCATCCATGCGGTAGCGAATGCGGTAGCTCTTCTCGTAAGGCTCGAAGTGGATGTCAGAGGCCCCGCTGGTAATGGCATCCATCATGATCTTCTGCAGATATTTGACGACAGGCGCATCGTCGATATCCACGGCAGCGGCATCGGCCTTTTCCTGCGCGTCATCATCGCCAAATTCGAGATTGAGATCTTCGGTATCAATGGTCTTGAGGATGTTTTCCTCGGTGCTCTGCCCGAATTCATCAAGCAAGCGCGCAAGCTTGTCCTCTTCAACCACAACCATGTCCAGGGTGAGGTTGACCTGAAATTTGATGGCGTCGAGGGCATGCAGGTTGCTGGGGTCAGCCATGCCGACAAACAGGCGGTTACCGCGCTGGGCAATCGGCAAGACCCGGTGTTTGACCAACAACCTCGGGTCAATCACCCCTTTGGGGAAAATAGCAGGATCCACCGCATCGAGATCCAGAAACGGGTACCCGAAGTTGACCGCTGCAAACGTCGCAATCTGATCGGCACGAAAACGCCGTATTTTCAGCAGGTAGGCCAGGAAACTGTCATTGGCAGAACGCGCCTGGGCAGACAGCGTTTCGCCTTCATCCTCGGTAAGCAACCCATGAGACACCATGGCCCGGCACAGCCCGGTGAGCTTGACCCCCGCAGGAACGACAACCATGCCGATGGTGACCTCTTGGAAAGAAAATTGAAAAAATCAGCGCGGGCGATGTTGCGCCGCACCCCCGCAAATGTAAACCCGCACAACCATCAGGGTTGCAGCCGTCTAGCCCCGACCCGCGCGGTTTTTACCATGCGCCCATGAACCTGGACAATTTCCACCGGATACCCCGCAACCATCACACTCACCCCCGGCT
>JAGXQV010000042.1 GCA_018336195.1 Sulfuricella sp.
CCGCCTCAACCCCGAACACCTGTCTACGGTGGAACGCCAAGGCCTGAAAGAGGCCTTTCGTCAGGCACGCAAGCTGCAAAATCGACTGGAAAGTTTCTTTCAGTTCTGAAAACCGAAGCGCAAGAGTCAGACCTGAACGGTTGCGTGGTGCGGAAAATGCACGCTGATGGAGACCCCGTGTCCGTTGGGTCCATCGTGAATATGAATTTCCGCCCCGTGGCGAGTGGCAACCTCAGCGACGATGGCCAACCCCAGGCCGGTACCCGGCTGAGCATTGCCGGGAATGCGCCAGAAACGTTCAAACACCTTGTCGCGCAACGCTGCGGGAATGCCGGGGCCATCATCTTCCACACTCAGCCAGGCGCGCGCGTCATAGCCAAGGCGCACCGTGACATGCCCCCCTGTCGGGGTGTAGCGGATGGCGTTGTCGAGCAGGTTGTCAACCAGGTCGCGTAGCGGGCCTTCTTCGCCGCGCACCGGCAACTGCATTTCCGGGGCTTCCAGCGCCAGCTCGATGCCCTTGCGTACGGCCTCGGGGCCCCAGTCCATGGCGGCTTCGTGGGCAAGGCGGCGTAAATCGATCGGCGATTGCGCAGAAAAGGCGGCCGTGCCGGGCTCGTTGCGCGCCAGGGTCAAGAGCTGGTTGACCAGGCGGCTGCAACGCTGCGCCCCCTGACAGATCAGCTCCATCGAAGCGTGCAGTCCGGGAGGGATGTCTTTCTCGCGTCGAGCCAGTTCCGCTTGGGCTTTCAACCCGGCAAAGGGGGTGCGCAACTGATGCGCGGCGTCGGCCACGAAGCGGCGCTGACTTTCCAGCATGAGGCCGATACGCGCCAGCAAGGCATTGATTTCACGGATGAAGGGGCGCACCTCTTCCGGGGCCATGGCCTCATCCAGCGGATGCAGGTCATCGCGCGAGCGTTCCGCAATGCGGCGACGCAAGCGCTCCAGCGGCTGAAAGCCACGCTTGATGCCGATCCAGACCGCCAGCCCGGCGGTCGCGATGAAAATAAGCTGGGGAATGACGATGGTGCCGAGAATGCTGCGCCCCAGTGACAACCGGTCACCGATGGCCTCGCCCGCCTGAATGACATATTCCTGCCGACGCCCCTCGCGCAGGGCAGAAAAATGCAGGGTCAACAGGCGGATCCTGTAGCCGTTGAAATAGGCATCGCGCAGGCGTGAATCCTGCCGGGCGAGGTCATCCGGGCGTGGGCGGGGTAACAGGGCATTGGAGAAGACAACCTGGCCGCTTCGGTCGAATACGGTAAAGAGAAACGCGCCCTCGCCTTGAGGCAGATGGCCTTCCAGCATGCGGTTGTCGGGGCCTTTGGCCTGGAAGTGATTGACCAGGAAATTGGCACGCTCTGTCAGCACCAAATCGTAGGGGCGGTTGGACAGCTTCATGGCGGCGATGTAGCCCGCGATGGAGGAAAACAGCAGCAGCAGGTAGAGCGGCGTGAACAGCCAGTTGACCAGCAACTGACGCAGGGAGAGAACGTCGTCGTCGTCGGGATAAGGCTGGGGTGAACGCGGTGCGGGCGCGGACATCACACCTTGTCCATCAGATAACCCAGCCCGCGCAGGGTGCGGATGGTGACGCCACCCGGTTCGAGTTTTTTGCGCAGACGGTGCATGTACACCTCGATGGCGTTGGCGCTGAGTTCTTCGCCGTAGCCACACAGGGTTTCGATGAGCTGTTCCTTGCTGACCACTTTGCCCTGACGAAACAACAGGGCTTCCAGTACGGAAACTTCACGCAGGGAAAGCTCCAAAGACTGTCCGTCAAGCGTGGCACGTCGGCCAACGGTGTCATAAGTGAGTGCCCCGCAGGCAAGCAGGGGTGGCGCAGTCTGGCCCCGGCGCAACAGGGCACGGGCGCGGGCTTCGAGTTCAGCCAGCGAGAAGGGTTTGACCAGATAGTCGTCAGCTCCCAGATCCAACCCCTTGACCCGGTCTTCCACGCCGTCGCGGGCGGTGAGAATCAGCACAGGCACGCGGCAGCCGTGCTCACGGGCGCGTTTCAGCACCTGCAGTCCATCCAGCCGGGGTAAACCGAGATCCAGCAGAACAAGATCAAATCCGCCATTGCGCAACAGACCCAGTGCGGTTTCCCCGTCCATGGCCTGATCCGTGGCGTAACCAGCGGCGCGCATGGCGCGATTCAGGCTGTCCATGAGCAGGGGGTCATCTTCAACGATCAAGGCACGCATCGTGTAAGGCTTGTGTAAGTGGGGGTGTTTAGGATGCCACTCCATTCGAGGCGGCAGCGCAAATTTTACGCCCCCCTCCCGATCTCCCCCTGCCGGGCTTCGCAAGAAGCACGGCACTCAGACCCCCGGCCCGTCCGGGGGTTTGTTTTTTCAGCGACGCTCAGTGCATGAACGTCAGACAAGTGCTGAGTCAGCGGGCTGTAAGTCCCCATCGCTAGCATCCGTCGTCACGCTGCTCGTGGGGAGACGGGCGCTTTTTCCTTCCACCCAGGAGTTTGTATGTCCAAGTCTGAAATGAACTGGGCGGCGATTGATGCCGACCCGCGCTTCCAGGCGCTGCACAAGAAGAAAACCAGCTTCCTCTGGGGGCTGATGATTTTCTCCGTGATCTATTACTTCTTGCTGCCCATCGGTGCGGCCTATTACCAGGATCTGTTCAAGATCAAGGTTTGGGGTCCGGTCAACGTCGGTATTGTGTTTGCACTGTCTGAATTCATCGTGGCCTGGGCCATTGCCGGGGTTTACGCCCAGCGTGCCAACCGCGAATTTGACGCCATGGCTGCTGCGATCATCAACGACGCTCACAACATCAAATAAGGACAACACCATGAATCTGAAACTGATTGGTGGCGCGATGGCGCTGGCCTTGGGCAGTTCGCTCGCTTTCGCCGGTTCTGGTGCGGTGGCGGACGAATTCAAGTGGATGACCTTCGCTGTGTTCGGCGCGATCATCGCGGTCACCATGTACATCACCTATTGGGCTGCGCGTCAGACCCACTCCACTTCGGAGTTCTACGCAGCGGGCCGTTCGGTGACGGGCGTGCAAAACGGCTGGGCGATTGCGGGCGATTACCTGTCTGCGGCTTCTTTCCTCGGTATCGCCGGGTTGATCTCGCTGTATGGCTATGACGGCTTCATGTACTCGGTGGGCTGGCTGGTGGCCTATATCACCGTGTTGCTGGTGATTGCCGAGCCTTGCCGCAACATCGGCAAGTACACCTTGGGCGACATTCTGGCCTTCCGTAACCAGCCCAAGGCGTCCAAAACCGTGGCAGCGCTGTCCACCATCACCGTGTCCACGTTCTATCTGACCGCGCAGATG
>JAGXQV010000043.1 GCA_018336195.1 Sulfuricella sp.
CAGACAGGCCCACCCCCCTTGAATCCATCCAGAGCTACAACAACTACTACGAATTCTCTTCCAGCAAGGAGGCGGTACGGCTTTTGGCGCAAAACCTGACGACTTCGCCCTGGAACATCCAGATCGAGGGCGAGGTCGCCCGGCCATTTTCCATCGGCCTCGAAGACCTGATGCGGCGTTTTCCTGGCGAGGAACGGATTTATCGTCTGCGTTGTGTGGAAGGCTGGAGCATGGTCATTCCCTGGAACGGCTTTCCTCTCGCCCGCCTGATCCATCTGGCCCAGCCTAACGGCCAAGCAAAATATGTCGAATTCGTCAGCCTGCATCGCCCCGCTGAAATGATTGGCCAGCGCCAACCCGGCGGGCTGGTCTGGCCTTACCGCGAAGCACTGCGGCTGGATGAAGCCCTGCACTCCCTGGCTTTTCTGGCGACGGGGCTCTATGGCGAGGCGCTTCCCAAACAAAATGGTGCGCCCTTGCGCCTGGTCGTGCCCTGGAAATACGGTTTCAAACAGGCCAAGGCCATCACGCACATCCGTTTTCTGCGCGACATGCCTCGTGGTTCGTGGCAACTGGCTGCCGCCAGTGAGTATGGCTTCTATGGCAACGTCAACCCGGATGTGCCGCATCCGCGCTGGAGCCAGAAACGCGAGGTGCGTATCGGTGAACTGCGCAAACGCCCCACGCTGCCTTTCAACGGCTATGCCGAACAGGTGGCGCATCTCTATGCGGGCCTTGATCCGCGTGCGCAAATATGACACCACAGCCATGACGCCCACCGCCACGACGCCAGCCAGCCTGCTCAATCGGCACTATCGCCTGGTCTGGTGGGGCGTACTGATGCTGCTGTGGGTGCCCGCATCAAGCCTGCTGCGCGATTACCTGAACGATGATCTGGGTGTGAATGCGCTGGAAACCCTGCAACGCACCACCGGGCGCTGGGCGGTGATTGCACTCATCCTCACCCTGGCCGTGACGCCGACACGACGTGCGCTGGTGCGCCTGTGCCGCCTCGCAAAACGGCGCTGGGGACGACGCTTGTCCGACTGGAACACCCTCATGCGCATGCGCCGTATGCTCGGGCTGAGCTGCTTCGCCTATGCCGCTTTGCATGCCGGGGTTTATCTGGCATTCGATCTCTCCTGGGACTGGGCTTTTCTTGCCGACGATGCGACAGAAAAACCCTACATCCTGGCAGGTGCCTTGAATCTGTTTCTGCTGGCCCTGCTGGCCGCCACTTCGCCCGACCGCATCCGCCATGCCCTGAAAGGTTGGTGGCGACGCATCCACCGCCTGGTGTATGTCATTGCCCTGTTGGCCATCGCGCACTGGGTGTGGATGCTCAAACCCGGCGACGGGCGTGCCACACCCTACCTGGCTGCACTCCTGGCTCTGCTGGGCATTCGTCTGCTTTACCGGGTGGGGTGGATGACGCTGGGAGAGGATGACGGCATGCCAGCCATGCCAAGACCGCCTCAAGGATGATTCATCGGGGAACCATGTCGAAATTGTTCAAAAACTGCTTCAAAACCTGCTTCAAAACCCTTTCCTCGCTCGACTGGCGTTTCGTCGCACTGCTGCTGACCGTGCTGGCACTGCTTGCTGCCCTGATTGCCCCGCTGCTTGCACCGGTCTCACCGTCATCCGAGGCTGGCACCACAGCCACCCTGGCAAGCTACGACAGCACGATTCGCCCGCTGCCCCTGGCCCTGAAAACCAACCCGGCTCTCGTCCGACTGGGCAAACAGTTGTATTTCGAAAAACGCCTGTCTGCCGATGACAGCCTCTCGTGTCATGACTGCCACGACTTGAAGCGGGGCGGTGCAGATGGCCGCATCGTCGGAAAAGGCATTCGCGGTGCCCTCGGTGACCGCAATGTCCCCACGGTGTTCAATGCGCCTTTCAATTTCCTGCAATTCTGGGATGGCCGTTCACGCACGCTGGAAGACCAGGCGGCCATGCCCATCGTCGAGGCCGATGAAATGGGTTCATCGTGGCCGCAGGTACTGGAAAAACTCGGACGTGATCCCGGATATCGTGAACGCTTCAACACGCTGTTCAGCGATGGCATCACTCCAGCCAACATCACCCGTGCACTGGCCGAATTCGAACGCACGCTGATTACCCCCAATGCGCCATTCGACCGTTTTCTGCGCGGCGACGAGCAGGCTTTGTCTGTTCAGGCGCGACAAGGCTGGCAAATCTTTCAGACACGCGGCTGTGTCGCCTGCCATCAGGGCATCAACATCGGCGGCAACCTGTTCCAGAAAATCGGTGTCATGGCCAGGCAGGATGCCCTGAGCACAGACCCTGGACGTTTTGCCGTCACGGGCCGCGAAGAAGACCGCCATGTATTCAAGGTGCCTTCCCTGCGCAATGTCGGCGTGACCGCCCCCTATTTTCACAATGGCTCCGTGGCCACTCTCGAAGAGGCCGTGCGCATCATGGGGCGCGTGCAACTCGGGGTGACACTGGATGACACAGAAATAACCAGCCTGGCGGCCTTTCTACACAGCCTGACCGGGCAATACAGGGAGCCTTCGCCATGAGTCCGGTCAACAGCTCGGTCAACAACCGCCGTATCAAGGTTGCGTTGTTGGCAGCCTGTGGCCTGCTCATCCTCGTGCATGCCTTCCAGTTCTGGCAAACCTGGGCATTCCGGCAAACCGCCATGGCCTTGCGCCACGAACTGGAACAAATGGCCGTCAAAAACGCCATGCTCGAAGGCGAAGTACTGAAGCTGCGCTACGGCCATGTCACTCACTACGACCGCCTCAATGCCCTGGCCGCTTCGCTCTACGCCAGCCTGCTGCGCATTGAAACCTTGTCCACCCCCCCGCTGGATGTGCAGGCGCTGCGCCACTCCCTGCAAGACGTGATCGACCAGATCGACCGCTTTCGCCGCAGCAATACCGTCGTGCATAACTCGCAGCGCTACCTCGCCACCTTGAGTGAAGCTGCGATCAAGCAAACCTACCCCGCCCTGCATGCCGATCTGTACGCATTGCAACGGCAATTTCTCTACCTGGAACAACTGCACCCGAGTGAAGTGCAGGCCGGTTCTCCTCCACCACTGTGGCTGGAGTCGTTACGCGATGCCAGCCTGAGTCAGCCTGTGCTGCAACCGCTTCTGCTGCACGCGCAGATGCTGATCCGGGAGCAGACATCGCTTGACCGGTTGACCCGCACCATCAGCGCCAATGTCATGGGCACGCACCTGGTGGGGCTGGAACGCACCCTGGCCGACGAAGTCAGACGCCACCAGCAACGCACGGATACGCAGGTGGGCTTTCTTACGGCGGGCATGGTTGCCCTGCTGGTCATGCTGTTTCTGCTCAC
>JAGXQV010000044.1 GCA_018336195.1 Sulfuricella sp.
GGGGTGACGAACAGGGAAAAGACCGCCAGGAGAAAGCAGAAGATATAGAGCCAGGCGGCCTTGCGCCCTGCCCAGCCGTAAAATCGCCGCATGTGCAGGTAAAGGCCGAAGACCACCCAGGTCACCAGCGACCAGATCTGCACCGGCTCCCAGCTCCAGAACATGTTCAACGACTGGTAGGCCCAGATGGAGCCGGCCAGCATGCCGATGACCCAGAAGGTGAAGCTGAATCCGGCAAACCGGTAGGCATACAGGTCCATGACGTCGGGTCCGGGAAGATACGAATACCTGCGGGGGCGGCTGCCGGTGGAGATCAGGTAGAACAGGGAAAAGGTCACCGCGATCAGGGTGGCGGCAAAGGAGATCTTGTAGAAGATGATGTGCAGGATCAGCCAGAATCCCCGGTAGCTGGCCGGAAGATTCTTGATCTCGGGCCGGAAGAAGAGACCGAGGGCCACGAGGAAAAAGGTCGCGGGAAAGACCGCTATGGCTGCCGAGCGGAGACGGGGATAGAAGCGGGTCGCCAGGAGAAAGAGGGCAAGCATCACCCAGGCATTGGAAGAGAGGATCTCGAACCGGTCCATGTACGGACCGTGGCCGACCATGCGCCACCAGACGAGAAGGGCGATGCCGTGCAGCACAAGGCCGGGGATGGCGCTATACATCCCGTAGCGCTCCAGGCGGCTGTTCGCGAATATGATTCCCGACGCGGCGCAGATTGTCGCTATGACATAAAAGGCCACCGCTCCCCAGTGCAGACCGGTGACCAGGGCAAACTGGCTGTTCATGGTTTTGTCTCTCCCCTGCAGTAGGACATGATCCGCTCCTCCTCGCCGCGGTACAGCTCGCGGAACCTGGCCGAGCGCCAGCTCGCCGTGGCTCCGCCGTCTGTCCGCCAGAGTACTACCTCACGCGGGGTGGCGCAATAGACCAGCACTGCTCCGAAAAAGATGACGGCGAATCCGCAGTAAATGCCGGATACGCCGAACCCGCCGACAGCGAGCAGCTCGGCCATGCCGCGAACATCGTCCAGGCGCACCAGGTAAGGGCCGAGCGATCCGCTTTTTCCGCGGAGCAGCTCGGTTTCCTGCAGCAACGATTCACCCTCGTAGAGCCGGAGCACCAGGAGCGGGTTCGTCGAGATCATCCCTCTCTTGTCGGCATCAGCAAAATATTTTGCCTTCAGGCGAAAACGTCCGCCCGGCAGGTCGAGTTGCCCATAACCGGCCTTGTCCCTGCGCTGAGGCCTGTCTATGGCCAGGATCGCTCCGAACGGCGGTGCATCTCCACTGTAGAGCTGGAGGAAAAAGGCAGTTCCGAACTTCGGGCTCAGGTAAAACATCTGGCCTCGGAAACTCTTCCCCTCGAATACCTTGAGGGTGAGCCTGTCAGCTCTCTCCTGCTCGCCGAAGAGCGACACATCTGCTGTGAGCGACTGCAACTGGTCATTGTCCCAGAAGGCTGGTGCAAGCCTCTCAAGGCGGACAGCCGCCGGGTAGGTCATCCTGCCGGCAAGCAGGCCTGCTGTCTCGCCGGCGGTCCCCTCGACCCGTGAAACCTCCATCCCTTCGACCATCTTGAGGAGCGTCCGGTGCTCTGTCAAGACCCGAACGAACGAGAACAGGACCACCAGGGTGATGCCGAGGTGGAGCAGGAAATTACCCCAATACCCCCAGGGTGCCTTCACATGCCGGCTGACACGCCCGTTATCCGCCAGAAGCAGGTATCCTTCGTGCTGCAGACAGGCGCGGAACTCGCCGGGCTCGACCCGCAACGGCACATCGCCGTCTCCGGGCTCCGTTGGCAACTGCTTCGTCATGCGATAACTGCGGCTCCCCTGGTCAATGGTGGAACAGACGAGCGAAACGAGAAACAGGCAACCGAGCAGGGAGAACCAGACCGAGGTCTGGAGCGCATTCAGGCCGAGCACGCTGATCAATCGCGCGACAGCGGGGAACTGGGCATACCAGAGGGGCTGCTCGTTCGGCATGCTCCCCGGCCGCGGCATGAGATTCGACAGGAGCAGCGACGCAATGAGGAGAACAAAGACGACGGTAATGAATTTTCTATTGGTTACAAACCGTTTCAGCCACATGGCAGTTCAGTCTCGAAATAGAGCTGTGAGATCGGAGTGCTGCGAGCAGGCATGCGATCGGTCCCCTGCAGTACCTTGCAGGCTCTGCATGTGGGTCCGCATAACCGAGCCAGTGGTAGCGCACCATGGTCGCACACATGCGACAAAAATGCCCGCATTATCGCAATGTTTCCTTTATGTTACGAATGTAGCACAGTCGTTTGAGGATATCCAAAAAAAAACCGGGGGCAGAGCCCCCGGCTTGTCCTGCTGATGGTTAGCGCACTACCAGCTTTGCGTGCCGCCGGTGTGCTCGCCGCTGCTGCAGCTGAAAGAGCTGATGGTGCCACCCTGGGCCGGCATTTTGGTGATGGTGAGGGTGCCGGAGTAGCCGCCATTGCCATTGGCCTTGTAGCGGGCCGGTGCATTGGTGGTGATGAGGAGTCGCCCGATCTTGCCGCCGTGCGGCACCCGGATGTGGCAGTTGACGCATGCCATGTTGAAGCTGCGGTGCGAGGTACGTTTCGTCGCACTGCTGGAGTGATAGGTGTTGCTGTTCAGGATCGGGTGGCAATTCAGACAGAAGAGGCCGTTGGTCGTGCCTGCATTACGATTGTACGCCTGAGCCCCTGTCGTGGTATCAAGAGTATAATAATTGGTAGTTGTCGTGTTGCTGGTACCGTTCATGGAAGCCTGGATGTACGGCCAGGCCCGGTTGGGACCGGTCAACATCCACTTGACGCTGGAACCGTGCGGCCCCTTGGAGGCGGTGGAATCGGTGGCGTGACAGTCGGAGCAGTTCATGATGCTGCCGGGGGTCCAGCCACCGGAGAGCTTGGCAGCGGTCAGCTGGGTCCCGGCAGAAAGCGCCGTCCCGATCGGGTGACGGGAGACGTTGTTCGGGTTGATCTCCAGGGCCAGGTCGGTCCAGGCGGCAGCAGTGGTCCCGCCCCACGATGCATAGTTGGCGTTGGCGCTGGAGTGGCACTTG
>JAGXQV010000045.1 GCA_018336195.1 Sulfuricella sp.
CGTCGCGCTGACCCTCGACTACCCGGCGCAAAGCCCCGGCAAGATTCGCCCAGCCCTGGGCTTCGGCCTCGGCCAAGGTCTGCATCAGTTCAGGAAGGCGTGCGCGGTCACGCAAAGCGCCCACCACGGCATGAATGAAGGGGGCGTGCATGCGGCGCACCTGTTCCACGGCGTCGGGTAGTTCGGCCATGCGGGTTCTCCAGCCTGGAAGGCAACACTCAAGGCGGCGAAATGTACCTCATGCGACCCGCACTGCGTTTCTGAAAATCAGCGTTTGCGCCCACCTGGCTGGACGGCTGCCTGGGGTTGGGCGATACGTGCGTAATAGCCGGTAATGCGATCCATGACCTCGAGCAGACGCTCGCTGGTGGTGGCGACGTTTTCGGCATAGCCCATGGCATATTTTCCGCCCGTGTCCTGCTGTTTCAGGGCCTGATCGAAAAACAACCACTGCATTCTCGCCAACTCCAGCTCATTCTTGATGATCCGGTCGTTTTCAGGTGCTTTTTCCAGCGCATCAAGGGCACTGCTGAATTCGCGCCGCGCCAACTGCGCTTCGCGTTCCATCTCGGGGGAACGGATTCCCCATTGGTGAAACAGATAAAACTTGGCCATACGCTGCGAGAGCATGCGCTGCCGACCGGCAATGTTGATGAGCCGCCCCAGATTGCCGGGGGCATGCAGCTCCAGCTGGGTGGTCGCCAGATGCGCCACGCGCAGCACATCCTCGTTGAGCGTGGCGATATAACGGGCACTGTCGAAACTGGGCTTGCCTGCAATCAGTTTCTGGTACTGCTGCCAGAGCCTGTCCAGCTCGACATAGCTTTCCTTGATGTCTTCCGCAGGTGCAAACGCCTTGAGTTCTTGCAGGTGCTCGCGGAACAACTGCACCGACTGCGCAAGAATCTTGGCAGAACGCTCCGGCAGCACACCTTGCCCAAGCTGGCAATAAGCCTTGGCAATGCGCTGCGACAACATACGCAAGCGACCGGCCTTGTTGATGGCTTCGTTGATGTCGGCGATGGCGGCGATGGCCTGCGACGGAATCCAGGCTGCCACCCCGGTGCAAATCAACCCGAGAATGAATTTTCTGCGCGGGATACGCGCGGGCTTGGCCACACTATTGGCCACAGTCTTGCTCACATCCCCTCTCCTTCCTGCTGAGTGACCACGGAAACTGCTCTCGGGCCAATTTATCCGCATTCACCCGGCTGCCTGGGGGGCAAAGGAGGTGCTACCAAAGGGGGATTGAAAAACGCGTGAAAGCGTTTTTCAGAAGGAGAACAACCGTGCTCAGGCTGTCAGCACCAATCCCCAGATCACCAGCACGTTGATCAGGGAAAGGAACACGGCAGCACTGCCAATGTCT
Source organism: Sulfuricella sp. (assembly GCA_018336195.1). GTDB lineage: Bacteria > Pseudomonadota > Gammaproteobacteria > Burkholderiales > Sulfuricellaceae > JAGXQV01. The sequence continues at coordinate 1,370 of JAGXQV010000045.1, forward strand.
TTGGCACGTTTTGCAAGATGATGATTTTCAAGGGAAATACGATCAACCACCGCTTCTATGGCGGAATTGAGCAATTCCACGATCAACACCAGAAGCACACTGGCGATCATGGCTGCACGCGCCAGATTGTTATCGCCCAACAACCAGGCCAGGGGAAGCATTGCCAGAGCCAGCAGAGTTTCCTGCCGAAAGGCGTCTTCATGCTTCCAGGCTGCGCCCAACCCGGCGAAGGAATACAGCGTGGCGTTCCAAACCCGCTTCAGGCCCGTCTTGCCCTTGAGCGGGTGTTCCCCCTCCTGCGGCGAAGGGGGCAAAGAATCACTCATGCCCCCTTCCAGGCCAGATCGAGCTCCCGCGCGGCCTTGACGTCATCCATACGCCGTGCGGGCAGGGTATGCGGGGCCGCCTTGACGAGTGCTGGCTGGTTTTCAGCTTCTGCCTTGATGGCCACCATGGCGGTGACGAAAGCATCGAGGGTTTCCTTGCTCTCGGTTTCGGTCGGCTCGATCAGCAGGCATTCAGGCACGAGCATGGGGAAATAGGTGGTGGGTGCATGAAAACCATAATCGAGCAGACGCTTGGCAAAATCCATGGCCGATACACCAGTCTGATCCTTGAGTTTTTTCAAGGTGACGATGAATTCATGTGACGCGCGGCGCTCGGGGAAAGCCAGATCGAATCCGGCCTTTTTCAGCTCGGCCGCCAGGTAGTTGGCATTGAGCGCGGCAAACTCGGCCACACGCAGCATGCCCTCGCCTCCGAGCATGCGGGCGTAGATGAAAGCGCGCAGCAATACCCCCATGTTGCCTCCAAAAGCGCTCATTCGGCCGATGCTCTGCGGGCAGTCGGCCTCTTCGGCCCAACGGTAGAAACCGTTTTCCGCCAGCACATAGGGAATGGGCATGAAGGGTTTGAGACGCTCCGACACCCCCACCGGGCCTGCACCGGGGCCGCCACCACCGTGCGGCGTGGAGAAGGTCTTGTGCAGGTTCATGTGGATGACGTCGAACCCCATGTCACCAGGGCGCACACGCCCGAGAATGGCGTTGAGGTTGGCTCCGTCGTAGTAGGACAAACCGCCTGCTGCATGCACGATCTTCTGAATCTCGACGATGGTTTTTTCAAACACGCCCAGCGTCGAGGGGTTGGTCAGCATCAGCCCGGCGGTCTGCGGGCCAACAGCGGCCTTGAGGGCGTCGAGATCGACATTGCCATCATGGTCGGTGGGAATTTCCTTGACGCTGTAGCCACACATGCTGGCCGTAGCCGGGTTGGTGCCGTGCGCGGCATCGGGCACGATGATCTCGCGCCGCGCAGTGTCACCGCGCGCATCGTGATAGGCGCGGATCATGGCCACCCCGGCAAACTCGCCATGTGCACCCGCCATGGGGGCCAGACTGACTGCGGCCATACCGGTGACTTCACGCAGCATGTCCTGCAATTCGCACAGACTGGCCAAAAAACCTTGTCCGGTGTCGGCATCGGCCAAGGGGTGACGGTTGAGAAACTGCGGCAGCATCGCCAGCGTGTGGCAGGCACGCGGGTTGTATTTCATGGTGCATGAACCCAAGGGATAAAACTGGGTGTCGATGCTGAAGTTTTTTTGTGACAGGCCGGTGTAATGGCGCACAACATCCAGTTCGGAACACTCGGGCAAGCCCGGCGGTGTGGTACGCAACTGCTCTGTGGGCAGGTCGTCTGAAAAACCAACAGTGGCGGGAATTTGGGCCAGAGCGCTGCGTCCGGGATGAGCGTGTTCAAAAATAAG
>JAGXQV010000046.1 GCA_018336195.1 Sulfuricella sp.
CAGTGGTAACACGGCATACCGTATCGCGATAGGAGCGGATTGATTTGCAAAAACGACTTGAAATTAATCATAGAAGGCTGGGGTGAGGTACGAACCCCAGCACATACACATTTCCTCGCCATGCTGGGGTTCGCACACTCACCCCAGCCTACGGATTGCAGCCCGGTAAAGGGTGTGTCCCACGCACCCTAACTGAACTCCAGCACCACTACGCTATGCGGTGCCACCCGGTAGCAATCCGCCGCAACGCAAGGCTGCACGCCGGGTTCGAGGATGTCGTCCGGGCTGGCGAGAAAGGTGTCCGCTGCGCGGTACCAGCAGCCACTTCCCAATTGCGGCAACTCGAATTCCAGGGCTTCTTCGCCGCTATTCATCATGACGTGCAGGGCTGGTTCTTCCGCCGTGCGTCCGTTGAGGGTGAAGGCCAGTTGCCGGGAGTACGCGGCGTTCCATTGCGGCTTGTCGAGCTGGGTGCCGTGCCAGGCGATGTCGGGCAAGGTTTCACCGGCTTTGCGCTGCCCTGCCAGGAAGTTGCGGCGCATCAGGTTGGGGTGGCGGCGGCGCAGGGCGATCATGCCGGCTACGAAGCGCACCATGTCGGCGTTGTCTGCGGCTTTTGTCCAGTCGATCCAGGCGAGGGGGTTGTTCTGGCACCACACGTTGTTGTTGCCATGCTGGGTGCGCAGCATTTCGTCGCCGGCGAGGAGCATCGGCACGCCCTGGCTCAACATCAAGAGGGCCATGAAGTTTTTGGCCTGGCGGCGGCGCAGGGCAAGAATGACGGGGTCATCGGTCGGGCCTTCGGTGCCGCAATTCCAGCTCAGGTTGTCGTTGCTGCCGTCCTGGTTGGCTTCGCCGTTGATTTCGTTGCGCTTGTGGTGGTGGCTGACCAAATCCCACAAGGTGAAGCCATCGTGGCAGGTGACGAAGTTGACGCTGTTGATGGGATGGCGCAGGTTGCCGGCGTAGAGGTCGCTGCTGCCGGACAGGCGCGTTGCCAATTCGGCGGTCAGGCCCGTTTCACCGGCGACGAAGCGGCGCAGGGTGTCGCGGTAGCGACCGTTCCATTCCATCCAGCGATAGCCGGGGAAGCTGCCGACTTGATAAAGCCCGGCGGCGTCCCAGGCTTCGGCGATGATTTTGGCGCCGGCCAGGGTGTCCGAGAGTTCGATGCCCCACAGCACCGGGGGATTGGGCAGCGGCTCGCCGTCCTCGCCGCGTGCCAGGGCGCTGGCGAGGTCGAAGCGGAAGCCGTCGACGTGCATTTCCTCCACCCAGTATTCCAGGCAGTCGATGATGAAATGGGCGACGAAAGGATGATTGGCGTTGAGGGTGTTGCCGCAGCCGGTGTAGTCGCGGTAGCGGCGCCGGTCGGCGGGATCGAGATGGTAAAAGGTTTCGTTGCCGATGCCTTTGAAGTTGAGGGCGGGGCCGTCGATGCCGCCTTCCGCGGTGTGGTTGAACACCACGTCGAGTATCACGCCGATGCCCGCCTGGTGCAGCGCCTTGACCAGGTCGCGGAATTCATCGCGCGCCCGGGCATGGCTGTTGTTCACCCCGTAGCCGGGATGTGGGGCGAAAAAACTGTGGGTGCTGTAGCCCCAGTAATTCTCCAGGCCGAGATCGGCGACGTTGGGCGGCACATCGCTTTCGTCGAAAGCCATCACCGGCAGGAGTTCGACGTGGGTAATCCCCAATGCCTGGAGATAGGGGATTTTTTCAACCACGCCCGAGAAGGTGCCGGGATGGGCGACGCCGGACGACGGATGGCGGGTAAAGCCGCCGACGTGCAGTTCGTAGATTATCATCTGCTGGGTCTGGATGCGCTGGTGTTGATCGCCTTCCCAGTCGTAGCGGTCGGCCGTCACCACCGCGCGCATCGAGCGGTGCGGCGACGGTCCGTAGCGCAAGGTACGGCGGCGTTCCCAGAGGCGGGTGTCGACCTCGCGCGCCCAGGGATCAACCAGCTCCACCGCCGGATCGAAGCGCCAGCCGTGCGCCGCTGTGTTGCTGGGGCCGTCGAGGCGCCAGGTGTAGTGGGTTCCCACCGGCAACCCGAGCAGCTTGACGTGCCAGTTGAAGAAGCTGTGATTGGTTTCGGGGTCGAGTCGGACAATCTGAAACGGGGTTTTTGCCGCGCCGTTTTCGTAGAGCAGCAATTCCGCGCTGGTGGCGTGGCGGCTGTAAATGGAGAAATTGACGCCGTCGTCTTCCGGTGTGGCGCCGTGCGGATAGCGGCAGCCGGGGTGGGTGAGGTAGGTTTTGCGTATGAGGGTCATGGCCGCTTTAATGATTTTTGAAAGGCGCCATTGTGTCGACCGCTTGCGTCAGGACTGTGACGGAGGCAAGCTGAATTGCTTGATCATCGCGGCCCCGTTCCTATTGCCCGGGAGCTTTGCAGCCCATGGGCAGGTAGAGGTTGGCGACGGTGGTTTTGTTGTCGCCGCGGATGGTCATTTTGTCCGGGCCAAGGGCAGTGCCGCACACCCAGGTGACCGGTACCACGGGCGCGTCTTCCACCACGGCGGGGCGGATCGACAGCATTTTTCCCTTGATGAGGCTGTGGGCGTTGTTGCCGAAGGTCAGGTTGATGACGCCGTCGCGCACTTCGAGGGCGCTAATGTAATTGTTGACGATCTTGTCTGGACTGGGCAGGCCGGTGGTTGTGTTGTCCGGGGGGAATTCATGGGCGGTGGTCCATGCCGCGGCGAGGGGTGTCTTGGCGATGTCGGCGAGCGGGATGGCGGCAATTATCTGTTCGCGGACGATGCGCTCCTGGAACGTGGGAATCGCCATCATCGCCAAGACGCCGATTATCACGATGACCGCCATCATTTCGGTGAGGGTGAAGCCGCGTTGCCTTGCCGTCATATTTCAATCCTTGAGAAGCCGCTCGATGGGGGGGGCGCCACATTCAGCATGTAACGCCGGGGATTGCTTATGCAAACCTGATTAGCGCTAATCTTCAGTTCGGCCGGATGTTTCAAATTAACGACTCTTTTCCTGTAGGAGCGTGGCTTGCCCGCGACAAAAGGTGCCACGAAGAGGCACCGCAATCGCGGCCAAGGCCGTTCCTACGAAGAACCGAACCCATAGCTGAAAATCAGCGCCAATCAGGTATGCAAATGTATCATCCCGCGCCGTCTATCGCCAGGACTGGACTGTATCAAGGTGGTTGCTTGGGTAAGAGGGCTAACGCGG
>JAGXQV010000047.1 GCA_018336195.1 Sulfuricella sp.
GTGTGCCTGATCAAGATAAATGATGGAAAAGCCGGGAAAAATGTGCAAGATATATGAGGAAAACAGAAGGAGCCCCCTCAGGTATCTTGGCGGATTCTTGTTCGGGGGCTCCTGCCTTAACCTAAACACAGGCAGGAGTAATGTTAACAGATCTTCTTCAGGACGTCAGTCTTTTTCGTATTCTTCACCAAATTGACCGGGATCTTGCTGAGTTATGTCGGCAGGCTCGGTGTCCGTATTGCCAGCACTCTCTCCATTACGCACCCTATCTTCGTAAACCTCGGGGCGGGCCTGAAAAAATTCCAGAAGAATATCTATGGAGGTTCAGCCTGTGTTGCGGCCGGGAAGGCTGTCGACGCAGGGTATTGCCGCCTTCCTGTATGTTCATGGGCCGCCGGGTGTACTGGCATGCCGTAATTCTGATTGTTATGACCCTTCGGCAGGCGAGGGCCAACGGAATCGGGGCGAATCGGTTGATGGAGATGTTTTCCATTCCCCGTAAGACCATTGTCCGCTGGATCAGCTACTTTCGCGAAGAGTTCACGGCAAGTCGAGAGTGGCTGCAGCTTCGTGGCCTGGTGGATGCCACGGTCGATAGCGGGAACTTACCCGGTAGTCTGGTTGAGCATTTTCTTTCTTATTACAGTTCAGCCGCCGGTGGCTTAGTGGCCTGCCTGAAATTTTTTGCTACAGGTCAGGCAAGGTGATGGCGGGACCCCGGCGCGCAAAAGATGGGGAATAGCAGAAAAACGAGGCTTTCGACTATAAATCGGTTCCAAAGGAAACACCTATTTTTCAACCAAGGAGCCGTGTCATGAACAACAAGATCACCAATTGGAGTCAACTGCGCTTCTCTATTATCGGTGGGTTACTGGCCAGACCACCGGAGCCGGGGAAACTGGGCGAGGAAATCAAGTGCCTCGCAAGCCGCCGCTATCGTCATCCGCAGAAAGATGAATGGATAAGCTTCGGCGCCTCGACCATCGAGCGCTGGTATTACCGGGCCTTGAAGTCTGTCGATCCAGTAGGCGCGCTTAACCGTAAGGTTCGCGTGGATGCGGGCGAAGCCCAGGCAATGAGTACCGGGCTGCTGGCGGCGCTTGGCGAGCAATATCGCAATTTTCCGCATTGGAGCTATCAGTTGCACGCCGACAACCTGGCAGCGCTGGTCGGAACCAAGCCGGAACTTGGCGAGGCACCATCCTATTCGACCGTGCGCCGGCGAATGAAGGCGCGAGGGTGGACCAAGAAGCAGCGGCCGAAAACGGCGGGCCAACATCTGGCAGCTGAGCGTCTCGAACACCGCGAAGTACGCAGCTACGAACATTCCCATGTCCATGCCCTGTGGCACCTCGATTTTCACTCCGGCAGCCGGCGCATTGTCGATAGCCAGGGCGTCTGGCATACTCCGAAAGCCTTATGCGTCCTCGACGACTGCTCCCGTCTTTGCTGCCATATTCAATGGTACCTGGACGAAACTGCCGAATCACTTGTTCACGGCCTAACTCAAGCCTTTCACAAGCGAGGCCTGCCGCGCAGCCTGATGACCGACAACGGCTCCGCCATGATTGCCGGCGAGACGAAAAACGGTTTGCTGCAATTGGGTGTCGAGCACCTTACCACCCTACCGTACAGTCCCTATCAAAACGGTAAGCAGGAGAGCTTCTGGGGTCAGCTCGAAGGGCGGTTGATCGCCATGCTTTCCGGTACTTCTCTGACCCTTGAGTTCCTGAACAGGGCTACCCAGGCCTGGGTGGAGATGGAGTATAACCGTTCGAACCACGAAGAAATCGCCACTTCACCCCTCAGCCGACTGCTTCAAGGACCGGACGTCTCCCGGCCCGGTCCCACCGGCGATATCCTGCGGCTGGCCTTTACCGTCCGGGAGACAAGAATGCAAAGGAAAAGCGATGGTACACTGCAGATAAGCGGCGTCCGGTTCGAGGTCCCCGCCAGATTTCGCCATCTTGATCGTTTGTATGTCCGATTTCCGAGTTGGGATCTAGGTCAAGCTTATCTGGTTGATGAGCGCACCGGCCTCCCGCTGGTCACCATTCACCCCTTGGATAAAGCAAAAAACAATCAAGGCAAGCGCCGCCTGATCTCGTCGATACCAGACACTACTCTCGTCCCCGGGAGTGGCGATTCCGTCGCACCCCTGCTCAGTAAATTGCTGGGCGACTATGCGGCAACAGGTTTGCCCTCCGCATATCTCCCCAAAGATGAAGACAAGTGAGGTAAGCGATGGACGATAAAAAACTTTTGGCGCTATTCGGATTGAAATGGAACCCCTTCCAGGCGGATCTGCCGGTTGACTCGCTGTGGTTACCGCCAGCAATGGATTCCTTCTTCTTCCGGCTCGAGAATCTGGTCATAGATGGTGGTTTTGCCCTCATCTCCGGTGAGCCGGGACTCGGTAAATCGAAATGCCTCCAACTCATCACCCATCGCCTTCGCCGGCTCGACGATGTGGTCGTCGGGGTAATGGAGCGACCGCAGAGCAACCTCGGTGATTTCTACAGGGAAATGGGTGATATCTTCGGCGTCAATCTCTCCCCAGCCAATCGCTACGGTGGCTTCAAATCCTTGCGGGAACGGTGGCAAAAGCACACACAGAACACCCTCTTTCAACCGGTGCTGCTCATCGACGAAGCCCAGGAAATGCTCACCGTTTGCCTTAACGAACTGCGTTTGCTCGGTAGCGCCAACTTCGACTCCCAGTGCCTGCTCACCACCGTCCTCTGCGGTGATACGCGCCTGCCAGAACGTTTTCGCGCCGAAGCTCTGGTCGCCCTGGGCAGCAGGATCAAACTTCGCCTCACCTTCGAAGCATACGATCGGACGATCCTCCTCGAATATCTGGAACACAGCCTGGCAAAAGCCGGGGCTCTCCATCTCATGACCGAAGGACTTATGGAAACCCTCGTCGATCACGCCGCGGGAAACCTTCGAGTCCTCAATAATATGGCGGCGGAACTCTTGATCAGCGGTGCGCAAAAAGAGCTGAATCAACTTGATGAAAAACTCTTCCTCGAGGTGTTCTCGCGACAGCAACCTTTGGAAAAACGCAAGACTCGACAACGATTACCTTCTTAAAATACCAAGCAATTTTTGGCAATCACAATGAAATCTTCAAAACTTTAGTAAAACCGAGGCGGGCTCTGCCGAAAAGCATCCCGCTGAAAGTTAGTTCTAAGAGGTCAGTAGATCGTTATCTCCTTTTTGTTCCAGCAAATATCACAGTCGAACAACATCCTACGGATGTTTTGCCTTTTTTCCTTTAACTGCTTCTCCTTTGAACCTGAAATAATTCATATCTCTGACTTTGGCAAAAAATACTGAAGGAAGTGCCTAGATGAATCAGCTAGTTCTCCCGTAATTTCCGCTGCATATAGATTCCTCTCTCTTGTCATAATTCTTCTGAAACAACCACAGAGACGCTCTTGCAGTTTCCTGAAGATTTGTGATAGCACCACGCTTGGTTATGACTCCACTTGAATACTCCCTGAGAACACATTGAATTGCATACACATTCCCATGAAGTTCCATCAACTTTCTGAAAAGAATGTCCCTCATTTTGCGTGATCAGGCTCA
>JAGXQV010000048.1 GCA_018336195.1 Sulfuricella sp.
GCTGGCCGCTCTGCGCGCCATCCTGCCGCTGGTCGCTTTTTTGTGGCTGGTGCAGCGCAGCGTGCTGCGCGAAAAACTCGCCCAACCCGGCATCATCGCCTACGGCGTGGTGGTCGCCGTCCTCGGCATGGCCCTGTTCGACACCGGCCTTGATTTCGGCCTGGTGGAACTGGGCACCCAGGCCGGCGGGATACTCCCGGCGGCTTTCGCCAAGCTCGCCGGCTGGCCGAATTCGCCGCTCTATCCCTACGAAATGGGGATTGCCCTGGTGCTGCTGTTCGCCGCCTTGATCGGCTTCGGCGCGACCCTCGCCGAACCAGCCCTCAACGCCATGGGTATCACCGTGGAAACCCTCACCGACGGCGCTTTCCGCCGCGTCACCCTGATTTACGCGGTGGCTTGCGGCGTCGCCTTGGGCACCGCGCTGGGCGTGGCGAAAGTGCTCTTCAACCTGCCCCTGGCGATGTTGCTGCTGCCCGCTTACCTGCTGGCGCTGGCAATGACGGTGTTTTCCAGCGAGGAATACGTCAATCTCGCCTGGGACAGCGCCGGCGTCACCACCGGCCCCGTCACCGTGCCGCTGATCCTCGCCATGGGGCTGGGCCTGGGGCAGGCGGTCAATGCCCCGGAAGGCTTCGGCATCCTGGCGATGGCCTCGGCCGGGCCGATCCTCAGCGTCCTGACGGTGGGGCTGTGGATCAACTTCAAGCAGAAACGCAAAATGCATAGCAAAAGGAGAGAACCATGAGCCAGGATATGGTGGTCCTGACCGACGCCGTGCTGATAACCTGCATCGTCCAGCGCGGCATGGCCGACACCGTGGTGAAGGCCGCGCAACGGGCCGGCGCGCAAGGTGCCACGGTGTTCTACGCGCGCGGCACCGGAGTGCGCCAGCGCCACCTGGGGGTGTTGGGCATTACCGTCAACGCCGAAAAGGAAGTGGTGTACATCGTCGCCGCCACCGACCAGGCCGACCGCATCTTCGAAAAAATCTTCACTGCCGCCAAGCTCGACACCCCCGGCATGGGGATGATCTACACCACCCCCATCGACAAAATGGCGACCTACGTTCCCCACGAAATCGCCCAACGTTTCGCCGAGTAACCCCGATGAAACCCAAACAGGCCCACAGTTCCAAATTTAAGACCATCACTTGTTTCCTGCCGGTGGGGAGGGCGCAAGGCGTGCTCGAAAGCCTGCGCAAGGAAAAGGGCGTCGCCAGCGCCTACGCCAGTCATGCCCGCGGCTCCGGCCTGTCTACGCGGCGCGACGGCGCCCGCCCGGAATACACCGAGTGCGAAATGATTACCGCCCTGGTTCCCGCCGAGCAGGCCGACGAGGTGTTCCGGTTCGTTTTTTTCGCCGCCGGCATCGACCACCCCCACGCCGGGATGGTCATCATGATGAATTCCCCACATGCCGAAATGCTCGAACTTCCCGGCGACATCCCCGACGAAACCTGAACGGGAGCAAGCGAAGGTGTTGGTCTTCTTTACCCGTCCCGCGCGGGGCTGGGTGGTGACGACCGATGCGGCTAAAGGTTGGTGCTTACCCTCGCTCGTAAGGCCGAAACGCCTAGTTTTGTCGCAATTCCACATGGAATGGACAAGGGCGCAGGCTTCGTGAGTTCATGCCGTAGTGTGCAAGAAACGATCGAAAGACCCATTCCAACCTTGGCCCGTTTCGTGCCCTGCATGGGCGGAATCGTTTGTTTACTTACCAAGTTGGTGCAATGAAGGTCAGTGGCAGATGGAGAAGCATCCGTTCATGGGGGATAGAATGGGGCAGCATTCGGTCATGGCGACCCATCCGGTCAGATGTTTTTGACCTGTACGCAGCCACTCGATTCTCCTCAAGGAGAACGTTTGATGGAATAGTTCTACTCAAGCTGACACAAATCGGAGTTGGAATTTGGATACTCAGGTTGAAATAATAACCGGGGCCTGTATTTTCGCAGCGACCGGGTTATAAAGGTCAACCTCCGTTTGCGGTGTACGGATGGATACGATCAAGCTGTAATGGGCCGGAAGGTTGTAGCGATCCAATTTTTGGCGCGTACGCCACCAGCCCATCGCGGGATAGACCGCAAGGTGACCCCGGCTGGCCAATTCTGCGGCGGTGCCTTCCCATATATCTTGATGCAAAGAGCCTTTATGACGCTGTTCACCTAACCACCAGTTAGGGTCTTGGTGGTTGGTATGCTGTCCACTTTCTTCCATGGCAGCTGCAGCGTTGATACGGGCGAGAAAATTTTCCTCGGACTCTTGATGATGACGCACTTTGAAACGCAAGCGATGGGAAGGGTAGTGATATTTTGATGCCGAACCGCGAGCAGAGGGGTTTGGCTCGATAAAATAGGATAGCGTGACACGCATTTGCACCCGAGTCGCGCCGAGAGATTCCAACTCATCTTTTGGCCAAGGTAGTGCATGAAAATTCATGTCGCGGGTTTTGACCGTGCTTCCGTCTTTTTTATAAGGGTGGACTTGGTCTTCAACGATCAGCGTCAGCGAATTGGCCGCACTCCATAAGGCGTGTTCCAGGTCGGGCACTCCCCAGCCGCAGTGACGCACAAGGTTGACGTAATCATTCTTGGTGCGGGACTTCAAATACAATTCGCGCATGGCATCTGTCCAATCGGCGGAATGAACGATGAGCGCGCGGATGGTTTCAGGTCGTAGCTGTGGATAAGTCGACATCAATTGCGCAGCCATGCGAGTGCACAGAGCGGATGCGGCACTGGTGGCGTTGGTGGTGGTAAAAAGTTTCTCGGTGTGTTTGAAGTGCGTGGTCAGCAGGTTGAGACTTGGCAGCGCCCCTGCAAACCCATCATTCTTTCCAACATTTCCGCCTTCAAAAACCACGTCTGGTTTAAGCGGCCACGCCCTGTCCCAAGTTGCCGAAGTTGTCGTATATGGGCTGATTCCTCCCAAAGGCGCAACGGGCTCAATGCTGTCATCGTCGGTTTCAATTTTTTCGGTAAAGGCACCTACCGTCAATGCGTTCCAGGCTTGACCGGGATCGTGAATTAGGTTTCTTGTTGAAAGACTTTCCGGGTATGCCAGCCACTCATTTCCATCCTTGGCATTCCCAGCTGCCAATACGATCAGTCGTGGAAATTGGCCTTCATTCGACGCATCCGCCGCCAGCGCATCCACCATGGAAGACCATGATGAAGGGCGTCCGCGACCCCAAAAATCAGTAGCAGTCACAGCCGAGCTAAACACGCGCGGGCGTTGTGGCGCAGCGATTTCGGGGCGGCTTACCGCTTCTGCGAAAAGGTTTGCATGGAACTCGTTGTTCCCTGCATTAGCTCCTTCACCTCGTGTGAGTTTGACCGATTCCAGAAGATGATTAATCTCTATCGGCAGCGCTGTTGTTAACGCATTGGTTAAATCGCCGTAGATTGCTATCCCCGCCAAGCCTGTACCGTGATTGCACTCATCATCTTTTCCCCATTCTGGCTCGACGGTATGCATGTCATCGCTTGTCAATGCCGGTGAGAGCAAAGGATGGCCACGGTTCACTCCACTATCGAGCAGGCAGATGCGAGGCACATCGTCAGCATGTGCCGGGAAGGTTGTTCGAGCCAGCAGTTCATCTTCCCAAGCCTGCTGATCCTCGGCATTCATTCCGTCAAACAATTCTGCTGTTTCCTTGGCGCGGCGTAGTTCGGCTACGCAATTCAGCGTCATGACCGTCTGTGAGAACTGGCGTTCCGAACCGTGCATCATGACGACGGTTCTCTCAGGGAAATCTACGCGGCCTGCGCTAACCGTGCAGCCGACCGCAGCAGCCAGCTTGCGAAAATCCGCCACAACTAGTTCACGGTTGCTACGTTCGGGCAGCCACACCTCCCACCAGAATGCCTCATCTGGATTCTGCGGCAGAAGCGCAGGATCATCAGTCCAAAGTGCGCGCAGTTCAGCGGTGCGCAGGGACTCTATGGTATCCAGCAGCGTCCTGTGATCCCTGGGTTTGCCATTTTTATCTTTGTTCTCATCCAGATATTCGACTATGTATTTTTCAAAGTGCGCGAATTTACCGTCGGGCACGAATACGTTGGCGTAGGTATATTCCCCTTCTTCGCGGATGCTCAGCAACTCGATGTGCTGCGTATCGTTGGCGAGACTTTCAAATGCCAGCACTATTCCTGGTTGGCTTTGAAATTGAATCTGCAAACCAACACCGCCTTCAAGCCCCATTTTATGCTGCATCGCCGCCGCTTGCTCGGCAATGGGCTTGAGTGTCTGCAGTTGTGCTTGCAGAGATCCGCCGTGTTGGGCTCGGGGCAATTCTGGAATATGCGGCGGGTTTCCACCACCAGCAGAGTGAGCTGTGAAAGGCTTGGCTTCGGAAGTATTGGTAAGGACGAAATGCCGGCGTTTATCTTGCGCTTGTGTGGCCATGCTCTGGGAACTCGATATTGGTTTTGGCGAGCTTGCCACTGATCAATTTTCGCTCCTCCAACATATGTACCAGATCGGCTTCGATGACGGTGTCGCGATCATGAATGATGCTGTCCTTGATCGCCTCGTCGGCGGCTCTCGAAATTTCCGCATGGCTTAATCCTGCGGCATGCTCGGCGATCTTGCTCCAGGCAAAACGCCTGGCATGAAACCCTGCCAAGCGCACCTTGAGTACTGAAACGATTTGCTCCTGATCGGGCAGACCATACTGAACCATGTCATCAAAGCGGCGAAACAGCGCATAGTCGAGAATATCGGGATGGTTGGTCGCGGCAATAATCACGCTGTGCGACTGATCCTGTTCGATCATTTGTAGAAAACTGTTGAGCACGCGCCGAATCTCGCCCACATCGTTGGTTATGCCGCGCTGCGAACCGATAGCATCAAATTCATCGAAGAAATAGATGCCGCGCACCTCGGTAATGGCATCAAAAACCTGCCGCAATTTGGCCGCTGTCTCCCCCATGTATTTGGTGATCAACGCATCGAGACGAACCAGAAATAGCGGGACCCCCAACTCCCCCGCAAGCGCTGCCGCCGTCATCGTTTTGCCAGTGCCAGGAGGTCCCACAAAGAGCAGTTTGCGCCGTGGCGACAAACCATGTTCTTTAAGTTTGGCAAAAAAGCGTTGCTCCTTGATCATACGTTGGAGCTTTATAGACACGCCATCGTCGAGAATCATCTCAGACAGGCGGGTGTGGGGATAAGAAACACTAAGAAGGCCAACCAATTCGCCGCGAGGTTTGTTGAGTGGAACCAACTTGCCCGCCCCGGCCAGATTCCGGTTGCGGGATTTTGAGACATCAATCATATCGCGAAGCTCTTCGGCCAGCTTCCCATGCCCCAGCTTGGCCTCATGCGCGGCGACCTGCATGGCAATAGACAAAAAGCGCCCCTCGTCACCCTCGATGTGTGACTTGAGAAGTGCTTTGAGTTGCTCCGCGCTCGCCATTCTTTCTCCAATCCTGCTGCTTAAAATTATACAGTGCTATTGATGGACGTGAGTGGGCGCCGAGAGTCAATATCTGAATCATGGCCGATTGTAGATGCCCAACGGCTTATCGTCATTTGTCCACAAAGGCAGAATCGCTGACCTACGAACGATTTTCCTGAACGAACACTTTGTATTCATTAAGCAGCTATTAGCAGAAAATGCGCATGACTGGCAGGCGTGGCCCGGAGCTTGCCGCTGGTATTGCGAGATCCACGGCGACAGCTTGCTGCGTTAAGCCGGCCTTGACTACCCTCGACAAGATTCCGGGTATCCGCCGATAATCCCCTACCTGCAATCCATTTCCGGGAGGACCCTCATGAACGCCTACGCCCAATCCGCCCTACTCGCTGCAGCGCTGCTGCTTTTCCCTTCGCTGGCGCTTGCCGAACCCGGCTACACCTGGGAAACCACCGTGGAAGTCACGGCGATGGGGATGACCATGCCGCCCCAGACCGTGCAGGCTTGCCAGCCCCGGCAATGGCGCGAGCCGCCCCAGGAAAAGAACCGCGAATCCGACTGCAAGGTTTCGGATTTCAAACACGTCGGCAACAAGATGAGCTGGAAGATGAAGTGCGAAGGCAAGCATCCTGTCACCGGCAGCGGCGAAATCACCTTCCAGGGCGAAAGCTATTACAGCGGGGTGGTGAAGATGTCCATCCCGGAAGGCGAGTCGCTCATGAAAATGAGCGGCAAGCGCCTTACCGCCTGCGAATACACCGGCAAGCCGCCGCTCGCGTCTGCGGATCCATCCGCCAAACTCACCGCCCAGCAATGCAAGCAGGGCGTCGACAAGCTGGATGCCGGGCTGTTCCTCCACGGCGATGTGTGCAACAGCTACAAGCAGGCTTTTTGCGACCGCCTCGGCAGCCTCGATGCCGTCGAGCAGGCGTCGCGCAAGGGCGGTACCATCGGGGAACTCGCCGCGACCTGCGGCAAGAGCGCGGAAGGCTGGTGCAACCAGGCCGCCGCCACCGACCGCGTGGATTTCGTCAGCCGGCATTGCCCCGCGCAAAAGGCCGAACTGCTCGTCAAGCATTGCGAAGGGCGCGACGCCACGGCTCAGGGCGCCGGCAAATACGGCGCCTTTTGCAGCGGCTACCAGGGCAAGGCGGAACATCCGGCGCGCCAGGGCACGGTGCAGGAAGTCGCGCCGCTCGAAGAATCCGCCGGCGCGGAGGCTCCCGCGGCCCCCGCCGATGCCGCCAACAAGGCGCTAGACGCCATCGGCGATACGGCGAAGAAGCTGAAGGGCTTGTTCCGCTTCTAATATGGCGGCACGCTGTCCCCGCTTGGGTGAGGAGTGGTGAGCGTTGGTGAGTGGTATTCGCGACAGCCTTTGCCTACACTGAAAGTGGTTGATATGGCTGTTTCACCGAACCTCACTGTGCGGAAGAGGGGAATAAAATGTCACGCACCCTCAGCAAACAGGAACTCGCTCCGCTGCTAACCCTTTCCCTGCTGTTCGTCGACGATGACGAAGGAATCCGGGCGGGCATGTCGCGCTCCCTCAAGCGGCGCTTCCTGGCCTATTACGATGCGCCCGACGGGCAGGAAGGGCTGGCGCTCTACCGCCAATACCGGCCCGACATCATCGTTACCGACGTGACCATGCCGGTCATGGACGGTCTGGAAATGTCGCGGAAGATCCGGGAAGAGAATCCCGAGGTGCCCATTATCGTCAACAGCGCCCACAATGAAATGGATTTTTTCGTCGAAGCCATTTCGATCGGTATCGACAGCTACATCCTCAAGCCCACCGACATCAGCGCCTTGCTGTTCCTGGTCCTGAAATGCGCCCAGCCGATCCTGAAGCAGCGTGCGCTGGAAACCCAAAACAAGCTGATTCAGCACCTCCTGGACCTATCCACCAGCCCCACCCTGATTGCCTCCGGCGGCAAGCCGGAATGCGCCAACCAGGCGCTGCTGGATTTCCTGGGATACAGTTCCGCGGCGGAGTTGTATGCGCAGTTCGAGCAATCCGGGGAGGATGCGTTGACCAATTCCGCGATCAAACAAGCCGAGGAATTGGATCGCCTCGCGCAGGTACGCAACGATCCCGACGTTTTGCGGCGGCTTCTGCAAAACAGCAAAAAGAAGGTCGATTCTTTCGAATTGGCGAGGTTCGACATGCCGGAAATCGATAAATACGTGTTCAGCCTGAAACCCACCATCAACTGAAGACCGAGTCAGGCGAAAACGGACGGGGATTCCTCCCGTGTGGCTGCCGCCTTTGATTTCCCCTGCTTATTGACGCCATCCGGCACTCCGGTTAACTTTACGCCTGTCCGGCAAAACCCAAGCGATTCCACAAGTTGGGGAGGGTTTCCGGAGGCGCGTCAGGGTAAGGGAAAGAGCTTATGGGTAAAGTGATTGCGGTGATCGGCAACAAGGGCGGCACGGGGAAAACCACGATTTCCCATTTGTTGGCCCATGGCCTGGGGTTGTATGGCAAGAGCGCGATTTCGGTGCTGACCGACGAAACCCGCGAGCCGCTGCTGCGCCAGAACCGCCGCTACGTGCCGCTCGACGCCCGCACCCCGGTGCAACTGGAGCGCATCATGGAACGCATCCACAGCCTGCCCACCTGGATTGGGGTGATCGACGGCGGCGGCAACCGCGCCGAAATGGATGCCCAACTGTATAGCCTCGCCGACCTGGTGCTCCTGCCGTTCCGCGATTCCCACGAGGATATCCGCACGGTGCTGAACGACCTGGAGACTTTTCCGAATGCCTGGGGGCTGCCTTCGCAATGGCCGACCAACGCTTGGCAGCAGATGGCGGCGGAGCGCAATATCGACGAGCTGATGCCGGATTATCGGCCGCGCCTGCTCGAACCGGTGTACAGCGTCAGTTCGAGCAAGCTGTTGCTGCAGTCCGACACGCCGTTCGCGCTGCCCACCGTGCTCAACAACATGGCGCGCCGCCTGGCGATGCAGGTGCTGGAACTGCTCGAAATCCCCCTGGTCGAAGACGGCGTGCCGCCTCCCGATTCCGCGCAATAATCCCGCTCTCCGCCAAGGAAACCATGCATATCTGGGTCGACGCCGATGCCTGTCCCGGCGTCATCAAGGAAATCCTCTACCGCGCCGCCGAGCGGGTGCGCCTGCCCATGACCCTGGTCGCCAACCAGGCGTTGCGCACGCCGCCGTCGCGTTTCATCGCCACCCTCCAGGTGCCGCGCGGTTTCGACGTGGCGGATGACGAAATCGCCCGGCGCGTCACTCCCGGCGACCTGGTGATTACCGCCGATATTCCGCTGGCGGCGCAGGTCATCGAACGCGGCGGCCATGCCCTTAATCCGCGCGGCGAGTTTTATACCCCCGACAACATCCGCGAACGCCTGGCGCTGCGCAACTTCATGGACGAGATGCGCGGCAGCGGGATCGATACCGGCGGGCCGCCGCCGCTCAACCAAAGTGACCGCCAGGCCTTCGCCAACCAGCTCGACCGCTTTCTCGCCGGTCGCCCCCAATAAGGTCTAGAATGGCCTGACAACAACACCTCAGCCAGGGAGCCAGCATGCCCGTAGATGCACAAAACATTATCCAGGCGTTGGTCAGGGCGCAACTGATCGACGACACCTATGATCGGGGCGAGCCTAAACCCTGCCCGGTGGTCACCCTGTCGCGCAACTACGGAAGCGGCGGCGAAGCCATCGGGCGCGCCCTCGCGAAGAAGTTGGCAGTCGGCTATTTCGACAAGGAAATCCTCAACGAAATCGTCGCGCAAACCGGCGGCGACAAATATCTGCTCGCCCAACTCGACGAATCGGTGAAGAACCGCTGGAATGCCTGGATACTTTCGTTCCTGTCGGGCGACAACCTGCTCACCGAAAGCTACCAGCGCTACCTGGTCAACGTGCTGCTCGGCATCCTCGATACCGGCGGCGTCATCATGGGACGCGGCGCCCACATCATCCTGGCGAAGAACGATATTTTCCGGGTGCGCGTGATCGGTTCGGCGGAGACCTGCGCCAAGCGCGTCGCCGCCGAGGAAGGGCTGTCGGCGGCCGAGGCGCGCCAGAAGGTCGATCACATGAACCACGAGCGCGCCAAGTTCGTGTGGGATTACTGGAAACACCGCCTCAACGACCAGACCGAATTCGACCTCACCATCAACACCGATCATTTCGAGGATTTGAACGGCATTCCCGACCTCATCATCGCGGCCATGCATTGTGTCGGTATCAAAACCGTTCAACAGGTCGTTAAATGACCGCCCAACCCACTGAAAGCCTGACGCTCAAGCTCAACGTGGTGAGCGTCGAGGCGGAAATCTACAGCGGCGAGGCCACCCGCATCTCGGTGCCTGCGGCGCTGGGCGAAATCGGCATCCTGCCGCGCCACACGCCGCTCATCACCCGGCTGCGTGCCGGCGAGGTGCGGGTCCACGGCAGCGACGGCAGGCAGGTGCTGATTTACGTTTCCGGCGGCATGTTGGAAATCCAGCCGCAAGTGGTCACTATCCTTGCCGACACCGCCACGCGGGCTTCCAGCACCGACAAGGCGGCCGCCGATGAAGCGCGCCGTCGCACCGAGGAAGCCTTGAGCAAGCTGGAACGTTTCGGCGACAGGGATCGCGCCCACGCCGAATTGATGGCGTCCATCGCCGAACTCAGCGAGCTGCAGCGCTTGCATAAGAAAAAGCGCCGCTGGTAAGCTTCCCCCATGAAAGACTTGTTCAGACAATTATTCGCCCGGCAATTGTCGGTTACCCACCGCGAGCGCCTGATTTCGGCGGCGGGCGCCCTGGTGGTGATGCTGCTTATCGGCTGGCTCAGCCATCTGCTCCTGGGCGGCCACAAGATGCCGTTCCTGGCGGCCTCGATGGGCGCTTCGGCGATCCTCCTGCTGGCGGTTCCGCACAGTCCGTTCTCGCAACCCTGGCCGCTGCTCGGCGGCCAAGTGATCCCGGCGCTGATCGGCATCGCCTGCGCCCAGCTGGTTCCCGATCTCTACGTGGCTTGTGCCCTGGCGGTGGGACTCTCGATCATCGCGATGTTTTACCTGCGCTGCCTCCATCCGCCGGGCGGCGGAACGGCGCTGCAAATGGTGCTCGGCGGCCCCGCCCTGCTCGCACTGGGGTACCCGGTGCTGCTTGCCCCGGTGTTGCTGAATTCGATCCTGCTGCTGATCGCGGCATTACTCATCAACAAGCTGATTCCCGGACGGCGCTACCCGGTATTACCCGCCCTGCACCCCGCCAAGCCGGCCGTGGCGCCGGCTTCGCCGGTCAAGCTCAACGTCGGTCAGGAGGATATTCTCGCCGCCATGCAGGAAATCGGCGCGGTCATCGATGTTGCCGAGGAAGACCTCGAACGGATTTTCGGTCTCGCCACACTGCATGCCCAGCGTCGCAAAATGGGGGAAGTCCGCTGCGCCGACATCATGACCCGCGACGTGGCTACGGTGGAACGGCACACCACCCAGGAATCCGCCTGGAACGTGCTGCGCAGCCGCAACATCCGCGGCGTGCCGGTACTCGACAGCGAGCGCCGGGTGGTCGGCATCGTCGCCATCGCCGATTTCCTCAAGCAAGCCGACTGGAAACTGTGCACCTTGCCGCAACAACTCAAGATGTGGCTGCGCGGCAAGCGCTCGCCGCTGGTCGAGGAAATCATGACCTCGCCGGTGATCAGCGTGGCGGAAAACCTGCACGTCGTCGATTTGTTCATGATCTTCGCGGAAAAGCGCATCAACCATCTGCCGGTGGTGGACGAGGAAAACCGCCTGACCGGCATCGTTACTCGCCTCGACCTGCTTTCCACCCTGGTAGGCGACTACGCCGAAAAAGGCTGACTCGCGTAACGGCCAGCCGCGCCGGGCTCCGGGGAATTACATCGACTGCTTGATGGCCAGCAGCGCCTGGTTGCGCAGGGTGCGCAGGGCGCTCAGTTCTTTCTCGGTGAAATTGATTTCGTTGGGATATTCCTTGTCCGCGTAGATCAAGGCGACCGGCATATTCTTGATGTTGAGCGGGAAGAGCGTGAAGGTTTGCGCCGTCACCACCTTGCTGAACCATTCGGGGATCAGCCCGAAGATCTTGCGGTCGTTGACGTCGGTGATGAGGATGTCGACATTCTTGGTCAAGGCGGCGTGGAACACGTCGGCGTCGAATTCCAGGGGGAACTTGAAACTCTTGATGAGCTGCGGGACGTCGTTGCCGAAGCCGAAGCGGCCGTTCATGGTCTTCTGCTTGGTATCCCTGACGCACAGCAAGACGCGCTGGAAGCCCATGCCCCGGTAAATGGTTTCCAGGATCATGCGCATGATGTCGTTGAGCGCGCAGCCTTCCACCAGCGAATTGCTGATGTCCTGGATGCCCGCCGCGAGGATCGCCGGGCCATCCAGCAGGCCGGCGGCGGAAAGCTCGCCGGAGGATTTCAGCACGCCCAGTTCGGAAATCAGCGTGGTTCCCTTGATGATGGTGTCGACGTCGTCCTCGACCTCGACCTCCTTGCCGCCGTGGGAGCCGGCCAGCCAGGTCTTGACCTGCTTGCCGAACTGGCCTTGCTGGAGGTTGATATGCATCACCCCGGCATACTGCACCACTTCCTCCAGCGCCTTGTCCAGCACCGGCTGCAGTTCTTTTTGAGAAACCGGCAAGTGCGTGCCGAAACGGGCGATGATCTTTTTGAGCAGGACGCTTTTTTCCGCGCGGGTGGTGGTGGCAACCATGTTGCACAGGTCGTGGGCAAAGGC
This sequence comes from Sulfuricella sp., assembly GCA_018336195.1. GTDB lineage: Bacteria > Pseudomonadota > Gammaproteobacteria > Burkholderiales > Sulfuricellaceae > JAGXQV01. The sequence goes on from JAGXQV010000048.1 coordinate 12,165, forward strand.
CACCAGCACGTTCATCTTTTCGGCCTCGGCGGGATTTTTGCCCAGGTTGATCTGGCCTTCCGGCAGGGCGCGCATGCTGTTGATGATCGAACTCGGAAACCCCCAGGTGCGGGCGATGCCGATGCCCATGTCGCGGTAGGACAGGCCGAGCACCTGGATCGAGGCGGTCTCCTCGCTGATTTTCAGATGTTGCACGCGCTTGCGGATTTCCTCGCTTTCCTCGGGGAAATAAAACAGCGAGAGCATCCGCCCCAGATGGTGGAACATCGCGCAAATGAAGGATTCCTCGGCGTCGCGAAGTTGGTTGGCATTGGCGATCTTGCGCGCCAGCACCCCGGCCAGCAGGGCGCGCACGAAATCGTCGCGCAACGAGGCGGCCTGCGCCTTGTTCTGCAAGTGTTCGAACAACACCAGGGTGATCGCGATGTTGCGCACCGCGTCGAAACCGAGGATCACCACCGCCCGCGAAATCGTGCTGATGTTGCCGCCGCCGTACTGGCGGTAGAACACCGAGTTCACCACCTTGAGCAGCTTGTTTACCAGGGCGAAGTCCTTCAGCACGGCATTCGACAGCTTGGTGGTGTTCTCCATTTCCGAGGACACGATCTTGTTCACCGAAACCACCGATTCGGACAGCGCCGGGAAGTCGCTCTTGTGGCGCATCCGCCGCAGCAGGAATTCCAGGGTGCTTTTCTTGGCGTCCTCCAGCACCAACTCCACTTCCTCGTCGCCGGGGTGGACGTAGGCACGTAACGCTTCCTTCATCGCCAAGGCGTTGGCAAAACGCTCGGACGGGTTGAAGGCCAGCGTCTTGAGGAGGATATCGCCGAGTTTTTCGTCGATCAGTCCTTCCAGGTCTTCCGCCGAAAACAGCGGCCCGGCAACGATCCTGGCCATCTGTTGGCCGCCGTTGATGCCCGGCACCGCCGCTTTGCCGCTGAGCATTTCATAGAGGATCAGTCCCACCGCGAAAATGTCCGACTGGGGGCCGTAGGCACGGCGGGTGATGCATTCCGGCGCCAGATATCCCGGCGTGCCGACCAGGTCGCCGTTTTCCGCGGAAGACTCGGCAAAGCGGGTGGCCACCCCGAAATCGGTGACCCGCAACACCCCTTGATCGCTGATCAGGATGTTGGACGGCTTGAGGTCGCGGTGAACGATGTCGTGCTGGTGGGCATGTACCACCGCATCGAGAACCTGGTCGATAATGTCGATGGCCCGATTGGGCTGCAGTGCCTCTTCTTCGGCGATCATCCGCGCCAGGGTTTCCCCCTCGACATATTCGAACACCAGGTAGGGGGCGCCACGGTGTACCCCCGCCTCGAAAATCGGCACGATGTTGGCGTGGCGCAAATTGCTGACGGAACGCGCCTCTTCGAGCAGCATCCGCCCCTGCTCCTCGCCATCGCTGCCGAAGCTGATGGTCTTGATCGCCACCTCGCGTTCCAGGTCGGGATCGTAAGCCAGGTAGACGATACTTTGCGCGCCCTTGCCCAACTCCGCGATGACCTCGAAGCGTCCGATCTTGTGCAAAAACTCGCGCTTTTCCATGTCCTGTTACTCCGCCGACTCGCGCTGCGCGGAAAGCACGGCGATCGCCAGGGGAAAACTCGCGGACAGCACCAGGGCCACTCCGGAAACCACCAGCGCCAGGCCGCCGTCGCGGTTCAGCAAGGGATGGAAATGCTTGAGCTGACCGATCAACGCCAGTCCGCCACCGGTCAGGGCAACCAGCCCCAACAAGCCAAGAACGACGGCGCTCAGCGGCACACGAAAACGAACAGCGGGCATCTTCAATTCCTTCCGAAAAATGGGTAAAACTGTCGGGCACGGCCAAGTATGCCATTCTCCGGCACCGAGGGAAACGCGACCGTCAGTTCAGATGTAGACTTGGATGGTCGATTCCCGCATTATGGATACCCCATCTTCTGAAAATATCGAGGTAAATCATGCGCTCCCAGATTTGGAAACCGTGTTCCGCGTTTCTGTCCGGCCTGCTGGTTTTGGGGTTGTCCAGCCCCGCTACGGCATTGCAGGAAGCCTTCGAATTACTGACCCGCAACCCGGCTGACGGCAGCCTGCCGGACAGCCTGTACAACAGCGACTATCCTTCCGTGACGCCGGACGGTCGCTACGTGGTGTTCGAATCCTCGCAAGCCAAACTGGTCACCCCGGCCAGCAACGGGGTCAGCCAAATTTTTCTCTATGACCGCAAGACCAACCGCAGTGAACTGGTCAGCGTCAATGCCGCCGGCACACCGGGAGACAAAGCCAGCAATCGCGCGGCGATCTCGGCGGACGGCTGCAAGGTGGTATTCGAATCCTACGCCACCAACCTGAGTGCGACGGACATCAACGGCTATAAGGATGTCTACTTGCGCGACCGTTGTTCCACCCCCCCGCAAACCACCCTGCTCAGCCTGGGAACATCGGGCGAACCGGGCACCTATACTAGCGGCAACCCGGATATCTCGGCGGACGGAAAAACCGTCGTCTACGCCTTCGGCGGCAGCAAGACCACCCTGGAAGGCGTCTACCTGAGCGATCTGCAAAGCGGCACGGCGCAATGCATCTCGATCAGCGAGGCCACCGGAAAATGCGGGGCCGCCGGCAATCCCTCGATCAGTGCCGACGGCAGCCGGGTGGCCTTCTACGCCTATTCGCCGTTGCTCAAAAGCGACACCAACGGGGTGTGGGACATTTATCTCTACGACAAAAAAGCCAGCCCTTCCCTAAGCATCGTCAGCGTATCTTCCAGCGGCCAGCCACGCGATCAGGGCAACGAAAGCACCAGTCGCATCGTCGAGCCGGTCATTTCGGCGGATGGCCGTTACGTCGCCTTCGCCACTACTTCCAGCGTATTGGTCGCCAACGACAGCAACGGCTTGCAGGATGTCTTCGTCAAGGATACTCAGACGGGCAAGATGACCCTCGCCAGCGTTTCCAGCAGCGGCTTGCAAGGTGACGGCGACAGCCCCGCTGGGCAGGGCGAACGTCCCTCGCTGTCGGCGGACGGTAGCTGGGTGGTGTTCTCGACCTCGGCGAAAAATCTCGCGCCCCGTTCCGGGGGAAGTTCCAACGTGGTGGCGCATAACAACCTGACCGGTGAAAGCGTGGATTTCTTTACCACGCCACGCTTCGGCGTCGGTTCCCGACCGGCCATTTCAGGTGATGCGCAGGGCCGCTTCGTGGCGTTTTTCGCTTCCGACAAACTGGATACCCGCTTCGACAGTGCCGGGGTGTTCCTGCATGACCGCACCACCCAGTGCCTGCTGAATTGGGCGGAAAGCAGTTACGCCGCGCAACTCGCCCCGGCGGGCGGCGCCACGCAGATCGCCTTCCCCTATACCTATCGTTATTACGCGCAAACCCAGGCCTACCTGGGCACCTCGAATGCCGATGACCACGTCTATTACCTGGGGCCGGCGACCGGGAATGTCGGCCGTGATTTGGGAGCGGCGGCGGGTTTCCTGCAAGCGGCGGGGTGCCGCTGAACGGGCTAGTTGGCGGGGTTTTCGCGCCGCACGTGCCCTGCCAGGCGGTAGAGTTCCTGTAGGTTTGCCGCGATGGCGTCATAGATGAAGCCATCCAGTTGCCCATCTGCGGCGAGCTTTTTGAGATGATCGAGCACCACCTGCGCCGGCAGCGCGCTGCGGTAGGGGCGGTCCTGCGCCAGGGCCTGGAAGATGTCCGCTGCCCGCAGCAGGCGCGCTTGCAACGGGAGTTCGTCGCCCTTCACGCGGAACGGGTAGCCTTCGCCGTTGGGAATCTCATGGTGAAACGCCGCCCAGCGGGCGATTTCCTCGAAGCCGGGAATGCGTGACAGGATGCGATAGGTTTCATAGGCATGGGCGGCGATCTGCCGCCGTTCGCGCTCGGTAAGTTTCCCCGGCTTGTCGAGTATGGCGTCGGGAATCCGCAGCTTGCCCAGGTCGTGGAGGTGCCCGGCCAGTTCCAGCTTGGCGGAGTCCTCATCGTCCGGATCGTGGTTTTCGCCGAGAACCCCCCACAGGTAACGGGCGACCCGTGCCACCCCTTCGGAATGCTCCACCGTAAAGCGGCTTTTCGCATCGACCACGTGGGAAAACAGGCTGGCAACGCCGCGCAGCGTTTCCAGATCGACCTCGGTCTGCAGCGCGTTGCGCGAGATGTTCTCCATGTAGTCGCGCACCGGGCCGGCTTCCAGCGCGAGCCAGAAAGCCTCCCGGCGCGAGATGTCGAGAAAGGTATCGACCAATTCCGGGTCGAACATCGTGCCGGACTGCTTGGCGATTTTGGCGCGGATCGTTGCCACTTGATCCATCAGATCGTTGTTCAGCATCGCCACCGCGGCCAGTACGTCGATGCGGTCCGCCAGGAAAATCAGGTTGCCGATCTGTTCGGTTTTGCCGTAGCGATCCTTCAAATCGGACCAGTGCGTGTGATGGAGGCGGATCGGTGCCGCCAGGTGGGCCAGCGGCGCAAACCGGGAGAGCAGGTAAGCGCCGTATTCAGCGTGGCCCTGCGAACCCTCCCAGTCGAAGTCCTCTACCAGTTGATGGTGCAGATCCGAGGATGAAACGCCGATGTCGTGGAGCAGCCCGGCGTCGAACACCATGTCCTGGTCTTCCCGGCTCCATTCAAGGGCGCGCAGGATTTCCACCGCCATGATGCCGACCCGCTTGCCATGGTAGACATCGTTGATGCCCACCAGATCCAGGGAATCCGACAAGGCATGGACGACACAACGGAAATTGACGAAGAGGGACATGAGGGGGAAAAGCTGCGAGCAGCGCGGATAATTATCGAGGTAGTTTACTCCCGGAATCCGGGCCGTCAACGCAAATTCCCGCCCCCCGCGAGGGGGTGCGCAACACCGGGTATCCTTACGGATTCAACAAAACTGCCGCTGCCGAAAACGGCGTCACCGAACCGTCGGTGATCGACAGGTACAGCACCTGCAAGTCCAGGCTGCCGGTGGGCGTGAGGAAGTGGAAGTCGTCGATATAGCCTTCGGCGGCATCGTTCAACTGCTCGCCGTTCGGCCACAGGAACACCACGTTGCGGGCGTTGGCGACGCCCTCCCAATCCTCGTAATCGACGATGGCGGCATCGCCGCTGATGCTCCCGTCCCCGTAGATGAGCTTTTTCGGGCCAACGAAGGGTAGCTGCGAAGCGCTGGTCTTGCCGGTGGTGACGGACGGGTCGCCGAAGTACATCTTGTAGCGCGCCCCGCCGATATGCATGGGCAAGGCCGCCTGGGCACTCTTGAACATTTTCGGGCAACCGCTGCTGTCGTACTGCGTCACGAATTTGCTGCCGTTCCACACCGCGTAAGCATGGTTGTGCGTATTGGTGGTGCAGCCGCTGATCTGATCGACGGTGTATACCATGAAGGTTCCCACCGCACCGTCCCAGCGCCAGTCGGTGAGCGTCGGGTAGGCGACCTTGTTTTGCCGCGCCGCGTTGATCTTGCTGGTGGGGTTGACGGCATCGCCCTCGACGCCGATCACCACGCTGGCGGGACACGCGCCGCCGGCCAGGTAATCGGCGCTGGTGGTGCAGGTGGTCGCCGAACCGGAATTGAAATCGCGGCCCACGTAGCCGTCCACGCTGTCCACCGAGTAAATGCGGGTCTTGCCGTCGGCGTCATTGGATTCGAAAAACAGCCGCACCTTGGCGCCCAGCGCGGCGGACAGCGGCACACCCTGGCCGGTCATGATGGACTTGATGCCGCTGGTCACGCTGCTTGGCGAGCGCAGGCCGCTACTGCCGGCGTAGCTGGTGAAGCTGAGATAGCTGGAAGGCACGGCGGCGGAAACCGTGCCGCTGGCGGCCATGGCCATGCCCGAGACGCCTTTCGGGCCGTAGTAGAACTGCACCGTGTTCGCCATCGTCCCGGCTTCCGCGCCGAAGCGGGTAGCGGAAAGTCGCGCGTTGCCGTCGGAAACCGGCGGGGTGAGGGTGGAAACGCTATTGCCGGTGCCTTGCAATTGCCAGTATTCGCCGGGGGTGGTGGCACTCACCGCAGCGGCTTTGCCGTAGCTGGCACAAGCGCTGTCCTGGCACGCCTTGACCACCACCGAATAAGCGGTGGCGGCCTTCAGCGCGGTAAGCGTGGCATTGCTCGCGCTGCCGCTGGCGGTGGTGCCGGCACTGGTGTTCATCAGCGCGTCGGCGGCGCTGATTTCGTAGTGATCGACCGTGTAGCCGCTGGGCGCGTTCCAGTTCACCAGCAGCTTGCTGGACGAGCCGAAAGTATTGCTGCCCACGGTCTGCTTGGCGGTTTCGCTCACGGTCACGCCGCCGGGGGCGGCCACCGTGCTTTGCAGCGTCACTTCCTTGACCGAAGCGGTGTCGATGGTGAAATTCTTGAGATCGGTGGTGGCGAGGTTGGCGGAATAGGCCTTGAGGCTGCCGCCCCCCGAGAATTCCACATAGGGCAGGGTGAGCCGGTAGCTGCTGCCGCTTGCCGCGAAGGTGGCCGCGCCGGTCGCCCCGGCAAGCAGCGGCGTGGCCTTCACCGAAGCGGCGTCGAGGGCGAAGCTCGCCAGCGTCGGCGAAGTCAGGGTGGCGCTGTAGGCCGCCTTGGAAGCCCCGCTGCCGAATTCGAGATAAGGCACGGCAAGCGTATAGGTGCTGCCGGAAAGGCTCAGGCTAGGGGCCGTCTGGGCGATGGCGGCGGCGGGAAACAAGGCAACGATGGCGATGCTGAGCAGTTTATTCATCTTTGATTTCTCCCTATGTGGATTTCCAGTCAACCCGGTCACGAGACCGGCCTGGAAAGTCCTCGTAGTGCTCCATTTCTTCCCGATTCGCGGGAAGGCATGGAACCCCTTTCCAATTGCGGCCAGTCTCACCGAAATCGCCATTCCGGTCAATTTGAGCGGATGTTGCGGCGGCTGAATCGGGGTGAAGGCTTGTGGCCTGCTGGTTGGTGTGCCGTGCTCGGGCTAGAATGCACTTGACGTATCTACTATACGGAGCATCAGATTGCCACACCTCCACTGCCACGTACCCGAAGAAATCGCCCGACAGACTATTTCGAACTGTTTGGTACATGGGAAGATGAACCGCTGCAACCATTGAAACAACCTTCTGCGATATGAATACCCTGCGCTTTTTTTCCACGCAAAATCTTTCCGTTCCCGCCAGCACATCGTGGTATCTCGCCGATCTTGGCGAGTTTCGCGGCAAGCAGGCGCTTTATACCCAACAGTCGCCGCAACGTCTCAAGACCTTGCGGGAACACGCACTGATTGAAAGTGCGGTGTCCTCCAATCGTATCGAGGGTGTGTCGGTCGATCCATCGCGGGTGCGCGACGTGTTGGTCGCACCCAAACCGCTGTTCCGGGATCGCGACGAAGAAGAAGTCCGGGGATATCGCGATGCCTTGCAGCGCATTCATGAAGGTGCCACCAACATGCCCGTAAACGAGGCGACGCTTTGCGGGTTGCATGGTTTGGCGCGCGGTCAAATCTGGGATGCGGGAAAATATAAGGAGAAAGACGGCGATATCATCGAACGCTACCCGGACGGGCGCGAAAGGGTGCGTTTCCGGCCCGTGTCGGCGGCGGATACACCTGTTGCCATGGCAAAACTGGTTGCCGATTGGCAACTTTGCCTGGATCAGCGCTGGGTGCATCCGCTCATCGCCATGGCGGCATTCAACCTGGATTTTCTGTGCATCCATCCTTTTCGCGACGGTAATGGGCGCGCGTCGCGGCTGGCTCTTTTGCTTCAATGTTATCAATCTGGGTATGAAGTGGGCCGCTACATCAGCCTGGAGCGTCTGATCGAGGAAAACAAGGAGCGCTATTACGAAACGCTGGAGCACAGTTCGCAAGGATGGCACGAAGGCCGGCACGATCCCTGGCCGTACATCAACTATCTGTTATCCATCCTCAAACTCGCCTACCGGGAATTTTCTGAACGAGTCGGCGAAATCAAGGCCCCACGCGGCGCCAAGACCGACCAGGTACTGGCCGCCATCAACCGCTTTGCCGGTGAATTCACCGTCGCCCAAGTGGAGCAGGCGTGCCCCGGCGTGAGCCGGGACATGGTGCGCAACGTCCTGAGAGCACAGCAAGCCGCCGGAATCATCGAATGCCAGGGGCGCGGCCCGGCGGCAAGGTGGAAGAAGAAAGGGTAATTACCCTTTAGTAAGGGTAATAATGAGGGTAATAATATCTGCGGGCGTAAAGCGCCAAGCCCGGTAAATTGAAGTACGCCTCGCTGTGTTGGTCGGGTTAACGCCCAAAAGGCCGCTAATCCGACCTGCTGAGCCAAAGCAAACTGCCCCCTTAATAGATTCGACGCAATTCCATTGCGGGCTTGCACTAGCAAGCCGAGCAACCTCGGCCCAAGGTGCCAATCTCGATTTGGCTATACGGGACTTTGTTTTTTTCGCGGGGCACGCCATGCCGACGATCGGCATGTTCCTCGGCATCATTGCTCGGATGCGATGATCGAGGTCTATCCCGTGTTTTGTCGCCTGGAAAACCCCGGTTTCTTTTCCCTGGCGCGGGTCGATTACGGTACCGTAACCTGGCCGGGCGACATCGACATTGCCCCGGAAGCCTTGTACGAGAGGACGGTTTCGGTGGGTGATTGAAATGATACATGCGGCGGAAGACGCTACGCTTTTCCGCCCCGCCCCGTTACTATCCACATAGTCCACATCTATGCGGCACATCTCATGACCCAACTCCATTGTTACGTCCCCGAGGAAGTCGCCCGGCAAGTCAAATTGCGCGCCGAGCAATCCGGCTTGCCCCTGTCCCGCTACTTGGCGGAATTGGTCAAGCGCGACGCGCAGGCCGACGCAGGCTGGCCGGAGAACTATTTCGACCTCTTCGGCAAATGGGAAGGCGACCCGCCGGAACGCCCAGCGCAATTACCCCTGGAAAAGCGCTTGGGATTTGAATGATCCACCCGCTGGACACCAACGTCTGCATCCACCTGCTCAACGAGCGCCACCCATCCGTCCTGCAACATTTCCGCAGCCACACCCCAGCCGAAATCGCCCGCGCCCATGATGCCACCCTGGTCACGCACAATGTTGGCGAATTTAGCCGGGTTGCGGGGTTGCGGCTGGAGGATTGGGAAGGCGGGTGAGCGGCGTTGTCGGTCATGCGGTAGGACAGACATGGCCGTCTTCCCCCAGAGCAGCATGATGCTCGGCATCACCCGACGCGTGCGCGACCGCCGTTTATTGCGCCGGCCCGGTAAACTGTTGGCGGAACCAGGAACACGCGGTAACGTCGCGAATGCCGCAGCAAACCTGGAATTTCGCCCACAGGATATCTCGAACAGGAGCAACAGCCCCATGAGCACAACCATCGCCGGCCCCGACGGGAAACCGCGCTGCCATTGGTGCACCGCCACACCGGAATACCTGGCCTACCACGACAACGAATGGGGTTTCCCGGTCGGCGACGACCGGCACCTGTTCGAGAAACTCAGCCTCGAAGGGTTTCAGGCCGGGCTGAGCTGGCGCACCATCCTCGCCAAGCGCGACAACTTCCGCGCCGCCTTTCGGAATTTCGATTTCGACCAAATCGCGCGTTTCACTCCGTCCGATGTCGAGCGCCTGCTCGCCGACAAGGGCATCGTCCGCCATCGCGGCAAGATCGAAGCGGTCATCCACAACGCGCGGCAAGCCCAGCAACTGGTCGCGCAGGAAGGCTCGCTGGCGGCCTTCGTCTGGGGTTACGAACCCGCTCCGCAGCACCTCGCCGCACCGCAAACGGTCTCGATCTCGGCGGAATCGCTGGCCTTGTCGAAGGCACTGAAAAAACGCGGCTGGAAATTCGTCGGCCCCACCACGGTGTACGCCTTCATGCAGGCGATGGGCCTGGTCAACGACCACGCCGTGGGCTGCGCGATCCGCGCCGAAGTCGAACTGGCGCGAAGGAATTTTATGCGACCGGGAGGCTGACATGCAGCCAAACTGTCTTTCGAACGGACTATGTCCACCTTACTTGGCTGGTCCGAAGAAGGGTAACGTCATCCGGGGAATGATTTATTCGGTGTTGTGCGTGACGCGCAAATTGCTTGATGGCAGTGAGCCGCAGGCAACCGCCACGACGCCGCCAACATCATCGACACAAACCAGCCGGTGGTCTACTTCGTGGTGTTTTCACCGCGGGTGATTTACTGCTGCAGTCACCCTTGCATCGCTACCTCGGGCTGTTGCACCGGTAGAGTGATGCGGAAGGTAGCGCCTTTGTCCAGTTCGCTTTTCACCTCGATGTTGCCGTGGTGTTTATGTACGATCCCATAAGAGAGCGACAGACCTAGGCCCGTACCCTTGCCCACCGGCTTGGTGGTGAAGAAGGGGTCGAAGATACGTTTCAGGTTCTCCGGCGCGATGCCGCTGCCGGTGTCGGCGATTTCCAGCCAGATATTGCCCCCCTCCCTACCGGTGCGCAAGGTAATGGTGCCGCGCTCGACGATGGCATGGGCGGCATTCACCAGCAAGTTCATAAACACTTGGTTGAGTTGGGACGGTAGGCACTCGACTTGCGGCAGTTCACCGTACTCCTTGATAACATCGGCCTTATACTTGATTTCGTTGTTGACCACATTGAGGGTGCTATCCAGCCCCTTATGCAGGTCGGTAAATTGCCACTCCGCTTCGTCGACGTGGGAGAAATCCTTGAGGTCTTGGACGATCTTCTTGACGCGAGCCAAGCCGTCGAGAGTTTCATGGATCAGGCTGACAACATCATCCTTGAGGTAGGCGTAGTCGAGCTCATTCTTGAGTGACATTATTTCGGTGTGCTCCTTGCTGTGCGGGACGGCAATCAATTCGGCCTGTTCATAGGCGTCGATGATCTGGAGGAGGTTTTTTAGGTAGCGCTCCAGCGTGCAGACGTTGGAATTGATGAAACCGACAGGGTTGTTGATCTCGTGTGCAACACCCGCAGCCAGCTGACCGATGGAAGCCATTTTCTCGGACTGCAATAGTTGGTTCATCGTCTCGTCGAGTTTCTTGATAAGCTTTTCCTGACTCTCCTTATCCGCAAATAAAGCCGCGTTAGCTGTTTGCAGTTCGGTGGTTCGTTCGCGTACCTTTTCCTCCAATTGGTCTCGTGAATCGCGTAACTCGGCCTCGCTGGCCTTGAGATCGGCAGTGCGTTCCGCAACCAGCTCTTCTAGGTGCTGCTGGTATTCCTGGCGCAACAAGCTGGCCTGAATATCGTCCAGATTTTGTTTATAAAATCGAAACGTCTGTCCCATGACCACCAAATAAGCAACAAGCCGGAGCATGTGCCAAAACCACCACTCGATGTACCAGAGCTTTGATAGAGCGAAAAACACCCCTGCCATGCCGAACAACAGCGAAAGAACGGCAAAAAAATAGTCGTCTATTCTGAGGGTCTGTTGTTGGCGCGAAAGAAACCAGGCGGCTGCCGCCAAAAAGCCGAGTCCCCCTATGAAATTCACGGCAATAGCTATTGTGGTAAAACTTCCTTTCTCCAACATGGCCGGAACCATGGATGGCCAAGCCATGCTGGCGGCTCCCAGAAACACTGCTCCGGCAGACGTGGCACCGAATATCCATCTGTCTTGTATTCGAGTTGTGAGCGGCGCGGGCAGCCAAAGCATGCAGAAAAAAATACCGCCCCAAAAGGTGGCTATACTGTGCAGCCAGACAAAAGTCTGACTGGGTATGCTGGCGGCGTGGAACCCGTCAAGGATGCCCATGGCAAGCAAGCCACTTACTATCCATAGATGATACGCATTGTCCTTGTTGTAACGCCGGATCAGGATCAAAAGCGCCGCCAGGATCACCCCGGCAAAGAGTCCCAACGCCTCGACGACGGCATGTACTGGGACGCTTTCCCAACGCGACTCGTTGCCTAGCAAGTGAAAAAGCAGTTCGCCGACAATCGGAACCGAACATGCCAACATCAACACTTTGGTTAGCGCGGGCTTCTGAGTGGAGAAACTAAGTCCTAACAAGCGAATTTGCATATATTCTTTTCAAGTAGTGAAGCTGAGCGCCTGACAAGACGCACCAAATTCACCTAACATACGTGGAACCACAAATACTCCAAACATCACACTATCAGCAATAACTATACAGTGCCAGTGGTGAAAAATCCGGTGTGGAGCCCAGATAAATGAGCCATTTAGCATCAATCCTCAAATGACTGACTTTGGGCAGAAAACTGAAATTCATCCTTAGCGAAACCCATACGCTCGAATCGGCACTTCGACAAACATTTCCCGCGTTTCATGGTTTAATACCGCCTTTTTTCGCCTCCCTCCCGGAACATCATGACCCTCAGCATTACCCTTCGCATTGCCCAGGAACTCTCCGTTCATCCCAACCAGGTTCAGGCCGCCGTCGATCTGCTCGACGAGGGCGCGACCGTGCCGTTCATTTCGCGTTATCGCAAGGAGGCCACCGGCAGCCTGGACGATACCCAGATGCGTAATCTCGAAGAGCGCCTGCGTTATTTGCGCGAGCTGGAAGAGCGCCGCACGGCAATCATCAAGAGCGTGACCGAGCAGGGCAAGATGACCCCGGAACTGGAAAAGGATTTACTGGAGGCCGACAGCAAGGTGCGCCTCGAAGACCTCTATCTGCCCTACAAGCCGAAGCGCCGCACCAAGGCGATGATTGCCCGAGAGGCAGGACTGGAGCCGCTCTCCGAGGCATTGCTGAATGACCCGACGCTCGACCCGGAAGCCGCCGCAACGGCCTATGTGGATGCCGACAAGGGCGTGCCGGACACCAAGGCGGCGCTGGAAGGCGCGCGGCATATCCTGATGGAACGCTTCGCCGAGGATGCCGAATTGCTGGGCAAGCTGCGCGATTACCTGTGGGACAACGCCGAGCTGAAATCCACCGTGCTGGAAGGCAAGGAAGAAGAAGGCGCGAAATTCCGCGATTATTTCGATTCGCGCGAAGCGCTCAAGGACATCCCCTCGCACCGCGCGCTGGCGCAATTGCGCGGGCGCAACGAAGGGTTCCTGCAACTCGCGCTGTCGCTCAAGGAAGACGAGGACGCCAAGGCGCTGGGCCGCAACGCGCCGGCCAACACTTGCGAACTGATGATTGCCCGCCAAGTGGGCATTGCCGATAAGGGCCGCCCTGCCGACAAATGGCTGATGGAAACCGTGCGCTGGACGTGGCGGGTGAAAGTGTTCCTGCATCTCGACCTGGAACTCACCAATTGCTTGAGAGAGGCCGCCGAAGCCGAAGCGATCCGGGTATTCGCGCGCAATCTTCATGACCTCTTGCTCGCCGCGCCCGCCGGGCCGCGCACCACCATCGGCCTCGATCCGGGGCTGCGCACCGGGGTGAAGGTGGCGGTGGTGGACAGCACCGGCAAACTGGTCGATACCGCCAACATTTACCCGCACGAACCCAAACGCGACTGGGAGCGCTCGATTGCTGTGCTGGCCGCGCTGGCGACCAAGCACAAGGCCGAACTCATCAGCATCGGCAACGGCACCGCCTCGCGCGAAACCGACAAGCTCGCCGCCGATCTCATGAAGCGTTATCCGGAACTCAATTTGACCAAGCTGGTGGTTTCGGAAGCCGGTGCCTCGGTGTATTCCGCCTCGGAACTCGCCGCCAAGGAATTCCCCGATCTCGACGTGACCCTGCGCGGCGCGGCCTCCATCGCCCGCCGCCTGCAAGACCCGCTCGCCGAACTGGTGAAGATCGATCCCAAGTCCATCGGCGTCGGCCAGTACCAGCACGACGTGAATCAGGCCGAACTGGCACGTGGTCTGGATGCGGTGGTCGAGGATTGCGTGAACAAGGTGGGGGTGGACGTGAATACCGCCTCGGTGCCGCTGCTGGCGCGCATCTCCGGCCTGAACGCCACACTCGCCCGCAACATCGTGGATTACCGCGACGCCAACGGTGCTTTCCCCAATCGCATGGCGCTGAAGAAAGTCCCGCGCCTGGGCGACAAGACCTTCGAGCAGGCCGCCGGTTTCCTGCGCATCATGAACGGCGATAACCCGCTCGATGCTTCCGCCGTTCACCCCGAAGCCTACCCGCTGGTGGAGCGCATCGTCGAACGGATCAAGACCGGCATCAAAACCCTGATCGGCGACAGCGCCACCCTGCGCCGCCTGACGCCGACCGAATTCACCGACGAAAAATTCGGCCTGCCCACGGTCAAGGACATCATCAGTGAGCTGGAAAAACCCGGTCGCGACCCCCGTCCCGAGTTCAAAACGGCGGTGTTTCAGGAAGGTGTGGAAGACCTCAAGGATTTGCAGCCGGGGATGATCCTGGAAGGCGTGGTGACCAATGTCGCCGCCTTCGGTGCTTTCGTCGATATCGGCGTGCACCAGGACGGTCTGGTACACGTCTCGGCACTCGCCAACAAGTTCGTCAAAGACCCGCACAGCGTGGTCAAGGCCGGCGACGTGGTCAAGGTCAAGGTGCTGGAAGTCGATCTGCCGCGCAAGCGTATCGCGCTGACCATGCGCCTCACCGATGAAGTCGCACCGCAGACGCGCAGCAACGACGGCGGACGCAACAAGCCCTCCGCCCGTTTCGAGCGCCAGCAACAGGCCGAACAGCCGCAAGGCGCAATGGCGGCGGCCATGGCGAAATTACGCGCGGGTAGATAAGCGAAATTAGGAGAGAGCCTTTTTTCGCCGGCTGCTCCAGAGAAAAAGCGGAAGAAGGCGCTCTTGGGGGCGGTATTTTTTTTACGTTGAGGTTGCGTGGTAATCAGGAAAATTGATGACCACAATCCCGTGGCTGTCCTGTAAAATAATCCTTAGACTACTTCTATTTCCATACTTAGTGCAGGGGCTTTTATGTCAGCAACGAAAAAATTCCGCTTGGTGACCCGTAGCGATTTCGACGGCCTGGTGTGCGCGGTGTTGTTGAAGCACCTCGACATGATCGACGACATCAAATTCGTTCACCCCAAGGACATGCAGGACGGCAAGATCGAGATCAGCGACAACGACATCACCACCAACCTGCCCTATGTGCCGGGCGTGTATCTGGCGCTCGACCACCACGAATCCGAAACCATCCGCAATACCGGCGAGCGTCCCAACCACATCATCCACCCCGAAGCGCCCTCGGCGGCGCGGGTGGTGTATGACCATTTTGGCGGCCTGAAAGTGTTCCCGGCGGAATGGGACGAAATGATGGCGGCGGTGGACAAGGGCGACGCGGCACAATTCAACCGCGACGAGATTCTCAATCCGACCGACTGGGTGCTCCTCAATTTCCTGATGGACGCGCGGACCGGACTGGGGCGTTTCCGCGATTTCCGCATCTCCAATTACCAGTTGATGATGGATTTGATCGATTACTGTAAGAACCACAACATCCACCAGATCATGGAGTTGCCGGACGTGAAGGAGCGCGTCGATATCTATTTCGATCACGCCGACAAGTTCAAGGACCAGTTGCAGCGTTGCTCCAAGATTCACAAGAATCTGGTGGTGCTTGATCTGCGTAACGAGGAAACCATCTACGCCGGCAACCGCTTCATGATCTACGCGCTGTTCCCGGATACCAACATTTCCATCCACGTGCTGTGGGGTCTGAAGAACCAGAACACGGTATTTGCCACCGGCAAGTCGATTCTCAACCGCAGTTCGAAAACCAACATCGGCGAACTGATGCTGAGCTACGGCGGCGGTGGGCATCAAAACGCCGGTACTTGCCAAGTCGAGAACGACAAGGCCGAAGCGGTGTTGCAGGAGTTGGTCGCCAAGATCAACGCCGACGGCTGAAACTGGGCGGTTTAACCTAACAAGGGGCGACGGGGGCAACTCCGTCGCCTTTTTTGCTATGAATGACGCGAAAAATATCTTCTCCTACCGCAAATTCTGGGCGCAGCGCTTCGGCACCGCGCCCTTCCTGCCGATGTCGCGCGCCGAGATGGATGCGCTGGGCTGGGACAGTTGCGACATCATCATCGTCACCGGCGATGCCTACATCGATCACCCCAGCTTCGGCATGGCGCTGGTGGGGCGGCTGATGGAGGCGCAGGGGTTTCGCGTCGGCATCATTGCCCAGCCCGACTGGCATACGCCGGAAGCCTTCAAAGTGCTGGGCAAGCCCAACCTGTTTTACGGGGTGGCCGCCGGCAACATGGATTCGATGGTCAACCGCTATACCTCGGAACGCAAGATACGCTCCGATGACGCCTACACGCCCAACGCCGCGCCCGACAAGCGTCCCGACCGGGCGGTGATCGTCTATTCGCAACGCTGCCGGGAAGCCTATCCGGATGCGCCCATCGTCATCGGCGGCATCGAGGCGAGCCTGCGCCGCATCGCGCATTACGACTATTGGTCGGACAAGGTGCGCCGTTCGGTGCTGCCCGACTCCAAGGCCGACATGCTGATCTACGGCAACGCCGAGCGTGCCCTGGTGGCGCTGGCGCACCGCATGGCGGCGGGCGAAAAAATCGCCGAGATCACCGATCTGCGCGGCACGGCGTTCATGCGCAAAAGCACCCCCGAGGGCTGGACGGAGCTGGATGCCAGCGATGTCGATAAAGAGGCGCACGCCAAGAGCGAGCGGGCCACCACCGTGATCCGTTTGCCGTCCTACGAGCAGGTCAAGGACGATCCGGTGCTGTACGCCCACACCTCGCGTCTACTGCATCTCGAATCCAATCCCGGCAACGCCCGTGCGTTGGTGCAGCGTCATGGCGAACGCGAGGTATGGCTGAATCCGCCACCGATTCCCCTGACCACGCCGGAACTGGATGGGGTGTATGCGCTGCCGTTTGCGCGCTGCCCCCATCCGGCGTACGGCGACGCCAAGATTCCGGCCTTCGAGATGATTCGTTTTTCGATCAGCATCATGCGCGGCTGTTTCGGCGGCTGTACCTTTTGCTCGATCACCGAACACGAGGGGCGCATTATCCAGAGCCGCTCGGAGCAATCCATACTCGGCGAGATCGAGGAAATCCGCGACAAGACGCCGGGCTTCACCGGCATCGTCTCGGATCTGGGCGGACCGACCGCCAACATGTATCGCCTCAAATGCAAGGATGCCAAGATCGAGGCCGCCTGCCGCCGGCTTTCCTGCGTGTATCCGGACATCTGCGTCAACATGGGCACCGACCATCACCCCCTGGTGCAGCTTTATCGCAAGGCCCGCGCGATCAAGGGCGTGAAGAAAATCCTGATCAGTTCCGGGGTGCGCTACGACTTGGCGGTGCGTTCGCCGGAATACGTCAAGGAACTGGTGACCCATCACGTCGGCGGTTATCTCAAGATCGCCCCGGAACACACCCAGGAACCGGTGCTGGCCAAGATGATGAAGCCGGGCATCGACACCTACTACAAGTTCAAGGAGCTGTTCGACAGGTTTTCCAGGGAGGCGGGCAAGGAACAGTACCTGATTCCCTATTTCATCGCTGCCCATCCCGGCACTACCGACGCGGACATGCTGGAGTTGGCGTTGTGGCTGAAGCACAACGGTTTCCGTCTCGACCAGGTGCAGACTTTCCTGCCTACCCCGATGGCGCTGGCCTCGACCATGTATCACAGCCACCGCAACCCGCTAAAGAAGGTCACGCGCAGCAGCGAGGAAGTCGCGGTGCCGCTGGGCGGGCGCACTCGTCGTTTGCACAAGGCGTTTCTGCGTTACCACGATCCCGAGAATTGGCCGTTGCTGCGCGAGGCGCTCAAAAACATGGGGCGCGCCGACCTGATCGGCAACGGCAAGAAGCATCTGGTGCCGGCCTGGCAGCCGGCAGGCACCGGAGATGCGGCAACCCGCAAGGCGTCATTCGGCAAATCCCGCGCGCCGGCCGCAGCCCCGCGGGGGCGCGGCGCCGGACAGCGCCCAAAGAAGCCCGTGCGCTCTTGAACAGGGGCTAACAAGCTGATTTGACAAGGGAGTTGCCTACCTGTTCAAAAGGGGTGTCAAAGTGGTTTTTTTCTTTGACTTACCTACTATAGGTTGATATAGTCCTTAAAATTTTGCGCTATATGTTGCGTTTGTTTGCAAGATTTTGACATCTGTCAGTCAGGAGGACGATACATGCCATTTGCCAAAGCAACCTTTTCCGAGACGCAAGAGGATACCCATCACGGCCAGCCGCGACTGCGGGTAATCAACGGCGGGCGTTCCGCTCCCAAGGGCGAGTTGCGCAAATCGCGGCGTATTCCCATCCAGTGCAAGGTGGAGATCAAGGCGCAGGATGGTTGGGAAATTCACTACGGGGTGAGCACCGACATCAGCGTGGATGGCGTTTCTTTCGTCACCGATTACGTGCCGCGTTTCGGCCAGTTGCTGGAAATTCACATCGTGCCGCCGCAAGGCTCGCCGATCAAGCCGCTTCGTGCGCTGATCCAGGTCAAGCGTTGTGCCCAAGTGGTGGCCGGCAAGCAATACGAAATTGGCGCGGCAATCATCAAGATTCGCGGCTAGTTCGGCTAAATTTCTTCATCGACGGCGGTGGCTGGTTCGCCCTGGCGCCGGTTCTTTCTTCTTCTTTCCATGCTGCTGCGGGTTTCCAGTAAAGGGTCGGTACTCGTGACTCTCCGGCAATACGAGCGGCGCTCGTCTCCCATTCTTCGGTTTTCCTCTGGTTCAGCGAGGGCGGTCGTTTCCTCATGCGTCGTTTCGGTGCTTCGGTGTAACGGGAAATAGTCGGCAATCTGCGCGGGAAACGCACGGGCGCGCACCGGATTTACCGCGTGCGCCGAATAGGTTGCCGCAGGTTGTGCCGGCTCCGGGGCTTCGCCAATGGCAGGTAGGCTGCTAACGTATCTCATGATAATGCTCCTGATTTCATTATAGTTTCTCCCGCTATACCTGCTTGGCTGTCGTTAGGGTGGTCAAACAGCTATAATGCCGCTCTTTTTTATCGAGTCGTTTCCATGAGTAGCCTGCACGACGAGATTGCGCGCCGCCGTACATTCGCCATCATTTCCCATCCGGACGCTGGTAAAACCACGCTGACCGAGAAACTGCTGTGGTTCGGCAAGGCCATCCAGATGGCCGGCGCGGTGCGCGCCCGCAAGGCGGACCGCCATGCGGTGTCGGACTGGATGGAACTGGAAAAACAGCGCGGCATTTCGGTGACATCGTCGGTGATGCAGTTTCCCTACCGCGAGTGCATGGTCAACCTGCTTGACACACCCGGTCATGAGGACTTCTCCGAGGATACCTATCGCACGCTGACCGCCGTGGATTCGGCGGTGATGGTGATCGACTCGGTGAACGGCGTGGAAGCGCAGACCATCAAGCTGCTCAATGTGTGCCGCCTGCGCGACACGCCCATTCTTACCTTCATCAATAAGCTCGACCGCGAAGGGCGCGAACCCATCGACTTGCTCGATGAAATCGAGTCGGTGCTGGGTATCCAGTGTGCGCCGATGACCTGGCCGATAGGCATGGGGAAACGCTTCCGCGGTACCTATCACCTATACGACGATGTCGTTTCGGTGTTCGATCCGAACGCCGAGAAAGGCACCTCCGAGACGATCCAGGGCTTGGACAGCCCGCGTCTCGACGAGCTGATCGGCGATCAGGCCGGCGAGTTGCGCAACGACATCGAACTGGTGCGGGGGGCGTCGCATACCTTCGACAAGGATGCCTACTTGGCGGGACGCCAGACCCCGGTGTTTTTCGGTTCGGCGATGAATAACTTCGGCGTGCAATCGCTGCTCGATGCCATCGTCGAGCTTTCTCCGGCACCGCTGCCGCGCCCGACCACGACCCGCGAGGTGGCGCCGGACGAGGCGAAGTTTGCCGGCTTTGTGTTCAAAATTCAGGCCAATATGGATCCCAGGCACCGCGATCGCATCGCCTTTATCCGCGTGTGTTCAGGGCGTTTCGACAGGGGTATGAAAATCAAGCAGGTGTCGAGCGGCAAGCAGATCACCGTGGGCAACGCCATTACCTTCATGGCGCAGGACCGCTCCACCGCCGACGAGGCCTACGCCGGGGACATCATCGGCGTGCCCAATCACGGCACGATACGCCTGGGGGATGCTTTCACCGAGGGCGAAGACCTGAAATTCACCGGGATTCCCTCCTTTGCGCCGGAATTGTTCCGCCGCGCGCAAATCAAGAATCCCCTGAAAATGAAGCAATTGCAAAAAGGCTTGCAGCAGTTGGCGGAGGAGGGGGCGACCCAGTTGTTTAGGCCAATCAGCAGCAACGACCTGATCCTCGGAGCGGTCGGGATGTTGCAGTTCGACGTGGTGGCGCATCGCCTGCAATACGAATACGGCGTGGATGTGATCTTCGAATCCTTCAACGTCGCCACTGCCCGCTGGCTGCGGGGCTCCGACGCTGAGTTGAAAAAGATCGTCGACAAGGCTGCCTTCAACATCGCGCTCGATGGGGCCGACGAATACGTCTATCTGGCACCCAATCGCGTGAATCTAACGTTGGCGCAGGAGAAGTTTCCGGAGGTGCGTTTCCTCGAAACGCGGGAGGTATTTTGAGTCTGAAGAAGAAAAAATGCAGTCTCTTTGTTAATTTTGTTTGACAAGGGATAAAAAAGCCGGGATAATTACCGGCTTTCGCTTGGAGGGGTTCCCGAGCGGTCAAAGGGATCAGACTGTAAATCTGACGGCTCTGCCTTCGAAGGTTCGAATCCTTCCCCCTCCACCAACTGTTTAGAGTGGTTTGAGTATTGCTTAGCGTGGGTGTCGTACCCTGTTGTGAGAGCGTGTGAATTGCGGGTGTAGCTCAATGGTAGAGCAGAAGCCTTCCAAGCTTACGACGAGGGTTCGATTCCCTTCACCCGCTCCA